>DXCZ01000064.1 GCA_019115765.1 Candidatus Mediterraneibacter stercoripullorum
GTATCCGGGCGATAAATAAAAAAGAACCGCCGGACTGGCGGGGATAGCCTGTTGATACTTAGCCCATAGGGAGCTATTGAACAGGAAGCCCCCACTTCAAACCGTCAGGTTAAGTGGTGGGAGCAAGTCACTTTCAACAAGAAAAAGAAAACTGGAATAAAGGAAATTATTCTCGGTGATAAAATATTGATAGAGGCTGTTGTATAGGAGAGAAGATGGGTGGAAACGAATCAGAAAAGAAGATCTTGATCGTTGAGGACGAGCCTTATCTGCGCCGGCAGATCCGGGATCTTCTGACCCAGAAGGGGTATATTGCAGAGACGGCGGCATCCCGGGCGGAGGCCGTGTCCAGGATACTGAATGAGGATGATATCAGCCTGTACCTTCTGGATGTATGGCTGCCGGACGGAGACGGGTTCGAGCTGTGCAGTATGATACGGACGAAAAATCTCCGGCCGGTGATCTTCCTGACTGCCTGCGATGATGAGGAATCCGTTGTAAGAGGATTGGAGACAGGCGGAGACGACTATATAGTGAAGCCATTCCGGACTGCAGAGCTGCTGGCGCGGATCCGGGCGAACTTGAGGAGGAGGGATGACAGGACGGCAGCTGCTGTATGGAGCTGCGGCGATATCCGGGTGGTTCTGGATGCGAATGAAGTATATAAAGGGGAAGAAAAGCTGAATCTGAGTGCAGTGGAGTATAAGCTGCTTCTGGCCCTGATGGAAAACGGGGAAAGGATTGTCCGCAGAGAGACTCTGATGGAGTATCTATGGGATCGCTGGGGGCAGGAGATCGAAGACAATACACTGTCAGTTACGATCAGCAGACTGCGCAGAAAGATCGGAGCGGAATACATAGAGACAATCCGGGGATTTGGCTATCGGCTGAAAGGCCCGGTAGGAAAAGCGCTTGCGTAGTATGTCTGATTTTCGGCTGCACCGGAGAAGCGGAAGAGAATCCAGGAGGACGATGATGGCGGAAAGAAAAAGATGGAGCTGGGTTACGATTCTTTTTATTACTGTATTTCTGTTGCTGATCGGAAGTATCGGTTACATGGTCTGGACACTGGGACAGGACATGCAGACGGAGCTGGAAGAAATGATCGGGCTGGTGTACCGGGAAGACCCGGATGCGGCGGAACGTGTCATGGCTGATCTGTTTGAGAAGGAGTCAGAAGACAGTGGACAGCTGAACGGAGAATATACATCCGCCGGGGATACATCTGGGAGGCAGGCAGAGGAGAAATTAGTATCCGGGGACCTGCCGGATGGAAAAGGTGCCCTTGTAGAACTGGGGTATACCAGGGACGGGATGGAGTATCTGATGGAATATAATGGCATGCAGCAGCGGATGCAGATCCTGATCTATAGTACCGTTATTCTGGGCGGTATCATGACAGCACTGTATTTTGTCCTGGTGAGAGGCCAGGAAAGACGGGAACAGGAGCTGGCTGATGAGATCCGCGGTGTCCGTACTGCTCAGCAGAGGAAAGAACGCAGCGGCGCCGGAAGTGATGATACAGGGCAGACTTATGGGAAGAACAATAATGAAGAGGCAGACGTACTTCTTCTGACGTCAGCATCCCAGGGACTGCCGGAATCGGAGCTTGTGAAACTGACGGAAGAGATGCAGGCCAGGGAAACATATTTTCAGAATAAGAATGTAATGATCCAGAACTTCATCGAGAATATCTCACATCAGATCCGGACGCCTCTGAGCTGTATTGCGGTCTCCCAGGATATGCTTCTGGAAAGCGGAAATAACGAACAGAGGGAACTTGCCGGCCAGAGTCTGCGTTACGTGGAAGAAATCCAGGAGCTGCTGAGAAAGATCCTGGATATAGGCAGGATGGAAGCAGGAAAGGTGATCTGGCACAGGGAGAAGTTTATCATTGGAGAGCTTCTGGATGAGTGCAGGGTATCTCTTGAGGACGGTCCGGAGCGGATCGAGACAGAAGGTGACCTTCAGGCGGAATATTACGGAGATTATGAGTGGCTGAAGGAAGCATTTTCCAATATCATGAAAAACTGTCTGGAACACGATACGGGGCCGGAGAAGATACGGGTGTCGGTGACATCGGTAGACGAGGGAATCAAGGTAGTGATCAGGGATCACGGACCGGGATTTCATCCGGATGATCTTCCCCATATTTTTGATCGTTTCTATCTGCCGGAGAGGATGAAGAAGTCTCATGTGGGCATCGGGCTGAATCTGGCAAAGCTGGTGTTTGAGCATCATTTCGGCAGTGTAAGCGCCGTCAACCATGAAGAAGGGGGCGCGGTCTTCACCGTGATCCTTCCGGTATACCAGGTCATGACTGAGAAAATATAAGAAAAACAGAAAAGTATCTTTCTGTCACCTTCCTGTAAGGTTCATGAGATAGAATGAAGATGGAAAAGGAAATGAGCAGAGCTTTTCCATCGTATCCTCCGGCGGGTGTTCAAAAGCCCGCCGGCCATGAATTGAACGCAGCAATGCAGAGACGGGTATCTGCTTTGCAAGAGAGGAGGGAGCGGCAGATGGGTACTTTTTTTCATCTTGTTATAAGGAGCATGAGGCGGAGACGGAAGGAGATGCGGCTTGTGTCCGTGTCGGTGTTTATCACTGTGTTTTTCCTGTCTTCTGTTACGGTGTTCCAGAATGTGATGAACCGGTATGTGATGGAAAAGAATTATCAGAACTATGGGGAATGGATCCTGTCTGAAGTAGATGATCCCAGGAATCCGGAGACAAAGTTCAGGGAAATTGAGCATCCCTATCTGTCCGGAAGCGGCATATGCAGGACGGGCGGCGCTATCGTGGACTCGGATGGGAAAGAGAGCGACAAGTATATAGGAACAGCAGATGAAGAATGGGCGGAGATTGGAAATGTAGAGATGTATGAAGGGCATATGCCGGAAGCAGACAATGAGATTGTAATGGATCTGCCTTCTCTGGCAGCCCTTGGATATAGCTATGATCTGGGGCAGACTATTTCTGTAAAGACAGTGATCTGGCCGGTCGTGGAGGAAGGAGATGTGGAAGGAACAGAGGAATCGGAATTCGCAGAGCCGCAGTATTTTCAGAAGGATTTTATCCTGACTGGCACGATTAGAAGTATAGCGGAGAACTGGAGTGTCTGTGAATCATACTATCTGCCCAGCTGCTTTGTAACGGAAAATGCTCTGTCTTCTATGGGAGGCAGCCTGTATGACACGCATTTCTATCAGCTGGACCGGCAGTATGAGGACATAGATGTCAAAGAATTTGCTCTTGTTACGTCAAAAAAATATGATCTGTGTAATTATAACAGTTATGCTTATGAAAATACGATCTGGGGATCGACGCAAATGTTTACGGCTGTGAAAGTGATCCTGGTGGTGATCGCAGGGCTTGCGGCGGCTTATCTTCTGATCTCTTATGAGTCGGGCAGAAGAAGGTGGTATTATCAGTACAGGACGATCGGGGCAGAGAGGTCTCAGATACGGGAAATGATCTTCCTTGAGGGAACACTGGCGGTATTTCCGCCGGCGGCAGCGGCATTTCTTCTCCCTCAGGCAGGAGGAGCCCTGATCTGCCTGGCAGTGTCCCGGATGCTGGGGGTTCCTTTCTTTTATGAACTGCATTTGGCGGAAATATTGATGCAGGCAGGGGTGGTGGCCGGAGTGCTGCTGCTGGCGGTCCTGAGTGCGTGGGCCGGCAGCGGGGACAGAACTCTGGCAAGGAATACGCAGGAAATAACCGAGAAACAGAGAAAACGTCTGAGAAAATGTATCGGGAAATATGAGAAGAATCTGCCGGCAGGCTTTCTGGCAAGGCAGAGGAAGCTTCATCCCTGGAGACAGACTGCACTCATACTGTTTGCGGTATTGGTCTGCGCAGTATGTGTAGTGACGGTCAATCAGGTCTATGCATCTGTTGATGAATATTTCAATATAAGAGAAATGTTGGATGATTTCATCGCGCAGAAAAAGACAGAATTTGTATATGAGTGGAAACTTCCGGAGGGAGGCAAAGTAACTTCTTCTAACAGTTTCTATGATATGTATGATGGAATTGATCCCGGGATGCCTGCGGAAGTGGAAGGTCTGATCGGTATCGATCATCTTCAGATGGGGATTTGCGATGAAAGGCATACGCTGGAATGGCAGAATATGGAAGAGAGTCCGATCATTCAGGATATTATGAAGGGCTCGGATGGAAATTGGAGATATGATCAGCTGGAATTATTCCGGTTTTATGAGAATTATGAGGAAGCGGCAGAACAGCTTAAATTTCAGGTCGATGATGAAGGGTTTGATCAGGCTGTCTTTGACCGGGGAGAGCAGATCATACTTGTGACAGGATCATATTTCCCGTCAGCATATATTTCAGAAGGGGGTATGCGGGAAACCGGGATCATCTGCGGGCAGCAGGTTGAAATAGGCAGCAGAGACACCGACGGAAAGACCAGTGTGACAGTGGGCGCGATCATAAAAGATCCGGAAAATGGTTCCGGAAAGATGTCCTGGGATTTTGGAAACAGGCCTTATGGAATCATCGGTTCGGTCAAACTAGCGGAACGGATCGCCCAGACAGACGGGGGAAAGGATATTATGGAAAATTCCGTGGCAATCCTGCTGAACAGGCAGGCTTCATATGAAGCAACAGATAAACAGCTGGCGTCTCTGTTTCAGAAAAATGGTTTGGAATATGGTTCTTATAGAGATTATGTGAATGGAGTATGGAACAGAATGGTGAGAGATGTATGTATTTATGGAATATTCGGAATTGTAGTGGCAGCGGTATTTCTTGTTCTTCTGCTGAATTTCCGGAAAAACCAGAGCTTTTATATGGACAGGGATTACCGGCTGCTGCGCAGGATGGGAATGGAAAGACAGTATTTCTGCCGTCTGTTACGTTCAGATACAAGGAAACAAGCGCTGTGGCTCCTGGCAGGCGCCCCTCTTGCCTATGCGGAGATCCTGTTTGTGTTTTATATGAAGACAGTGGCAGATGCGGAATGGGATATACAGCAGGGACAGTATGGTGTGTCATTTTCTACTATATTGAATGCATATACTGACAACCCTTTCTGGTGGGCGCTAGAATTGACAGGCAGAAATACGGCATGGTACTGCACTGCAGCGGCCCTGATCCTGGTGATCGCGGTATTCCTGCTCAGTTCGGAATGGGCGGCAAGGCGGATAGAGAAAGGAGCGGATCAGTGATGAGTACGGTTTTGGATGTGAGAGGAATCTCAAAAACATATGGAAATGATAAGGTAAAGGTACGGGCACTGCGGTCCTGTGACCTGACGGTGGAGAAAGGAGAATTCGTGGCAGTTATCGGGAAGAGCGGATCAGGAAAATCCACCCTGCTCCGGATGCTTGGAACACTGGAGCCTCCGGATGAGGGAAAGATATTTCTGGAGGGAAAGGATCTGTCCGGACTGTCGGACAAGCGTCTGTCACGGATCCGCAGGCGCAGGATCGGGTTTGTCTACCAGGATTACAGCCTGTTCCCGGAGTTTACGGCTTATGAGAATATTGCCATGCCCTTCCATCTGGACGGAAAAAAGGAGAATAAAAGCTATATCAAGGAAGTGATGGATACCCTGGGGATCACAAAATGCAGGGAAAAGTTTCCATCGGAGATGTCCGGCGGGGAGCAGCAGCGGGTGGCGATTGCCCGGGGCATGTGCATCTCCCCGGCCATTATCCTGGCCGACGAGCCCACTGGAAATCTGGATGCGGAAAATGCGGAGGAGGTGGCCATGCTCATGAGCAAGGCATCCAGAATGTATCAGCAGACGATTATCATGGTGACTCATGACGGGCAGATGGCGGATTATGCGGACCGGATCCTGCATATCCGGAACGGAAGAGTAAGAGAAGAATAGTGTAATGGAGAAGCTGTGCCGGTGGGAAATTGTATTTCTATAAATACAATATATAGTACGAATGTGAGAGTTTTGTACAAAATCAAGTACAAGGGCTTATTTGAGAATGATTTTCAAATAAACCCTTGTCTTTTTTTTAACGGGATGGTATACTTGCGCATGGAAAGGGACAGAAAAAGATTTTCTGATCTCTGATGAATTAACTATTACAAGATTTCACGAGGAGGTTTTCAGAAAATGGCAAAAGCTAATTTTGACCAGTGGGCAGGCTTTCAGGGGCATCTCTGGAAAGAGGAAGTAAATGTGCGCGATTTTATCCAGCACAACTATACTCAGTATGACGGAGACGAGTCATTCCTGGCAGGGCCTACAGAGGCAACAAACAAACTTTGGGGAGAGCTTCAGAAGCTTCAGAAAGAAGAGAGAGCAAAGGGCGGAGTCCTGGACATGGAGACAGAGGTTGTTTCCGGTCTGACAGCATATGGCCCGGGATATATCAATGAGGATATGAAAGATCTGGAGCAGGTAGTTGGTCTTCAGACAGACAAACCGCTGAAGAGAGCATTCATGCCGTACGGCGGAATCAAGATGGCAGAGCAGGCATGTACGACTTACGGATATACACCCAGTGAAAAACTGCATGAAATCTTTACAAAATATCATAAAACACACAACCAGGCAGTATTTGATGTCTATACTCCTGAGATGAAGAAGGCACGTCACAACAAGATCATCACAGGTCTTCCGGATACATACGGAAGAGGACGTATCGTAGGCGATTACCGCCGAGTTGCTCTGTATGGTATTGATTACCTGATCGAGAAGAAGCAGAGCGACTTCGTAGAATACGAGAGACACGGAATGAAGGGAACAGATTTCCGTCTTCGTGAAGAGATCGCAGATCAGATCCGCGCACTGAAGGAAATGAAAGAAATGGCTGCAGTTTATGGCTACGACATTTCCCAGCCGGCTACAAACGCAAAAGAAGCTGTACAGTGGCTGTACTTCGGATACCTTGCAGCGATCAAGACTCAGAACGGTGCTGCAATGAGTGTTGGACGTATCTCCACATTCCTTGACATCTATATCCAGAGAGATATGGAGAAGGGTATCCTGACAGAGGAGCAGGCTCAGGAACTGATCGACCACATCGTTATGAAGTTCAGAATGGTGAAGTTCGCAAGAATTCCGTCTTACAACGAGCTGTTCTCCGGTGACCCGGTATGGGCAACACTTGAGATGGCTGGTATCGGAATGGACGGACGTCACATGGTAACAAAGAACGATTACCGTTTCCTCCACACACTGGAGAACATGGGACCGTCACCGGAGCCGAACCTGACCGTGCTGTATTCTTCACACCTGCCGGAGAACTTCAAGAAATATGCAGCTTATATTTCTGTAAAGACAAGCTCCATCCAGTACGAGAACGACGATGTAATGCGCCCGGTATGGGGAGACGACTATTCCATCTGCTGCTGCGTATCCGCAACAGAGACAGGAAAAGAGATCCAGTTCTTCGGTGCTCGTGCGAACCTGGCTAAGTGCCTTCTCTACGCGATCAACGGCGGTGTTGATGAGAAGACAAAACAGCAGGTAGCTCCGCTGTACAGACCGATCACATCCGAGTACCTTGACTTTGACGAGGTAATGGAGAAATACGACCAGATGATGGAGTGGCTGTCCAAGCTGTATGTAGATACACTGAATATGATCCACTACATGCATGACAAATATTACTACGAAGCTGCGGAGATGGCTCTTATCGATACAAACGTAAGACGTACATTCGCAACAGGTATCGCAGGATTCTCACACGTAGTTGACTCCCTGAGCGCGATCAAATACGCAAAGGTGAAAGTAATCCGTGATGAAGACGGACTTGCTGTTGACTATGAGGTAGAGGGAGACTTCCCGAGATACGGAAACGATGACGACCGTGCGGACGAGATTGCAGTATGGCTGCTGAGAACATTCATGAGCAAGCTGAAAAAATGCCACACATACAGAAACTCCGAGCCTACAACATCCATCCTTACCATCACATCCAATGTTGTTTACGGTAAGGCAACAGGATCCCTGCCGGATGGAAGAAAAGCAGGCGAGCCGCTGGCACCGGGAGCAAACCCGTCCTACGGCGCAGAGAAGAACGGACTTCTTGCTTCACTTAACTCTGTGGCAAAACTGCCTTACGAGCAGGCACTTGACGGAATCTCCAATACCCAGACAATCAGCCCGGGAGCACTTGGACACGATGACGACGAGCGCAAGAACAATCTGGTTCACGTAATGGACGGATATTTCGATCAGGGAGCACATCACCTGAACGTGAACGTATTTGGTACAGAGAAACTGATCGATGCAATGGAGCATCCGGAGAAAGAAGAGTATGCAAACTTTACGATCCGTGTATCCGGATATGCCGTGAAGTTCATCGACCTGACAAGAGAGCAGCAGCTTGACGTAATCGCAAGAACCTGCCACGACAGAATGTAATTTTCGGGGACGTAGTGAAATCGAATTTGACTACGTCCCTTTTTAGAATCAGCCCTGTCCCTTTTTGAGATTTACCCTGTCCCCTTCTGAAAAGTGCACAAATCGGCTTGTTATTTTGTGGGATTAGACAGGGCGTTTTTGGGCAGTATTTACAGTGGGGACACAGTGAAATCGAAAAAGGGACAGGGCAAATGTCGATTTGGGACAGGGTGAAAGTTAATTGGGGACGTAGTGAAATCGGATTTTACTACGTCCCCGAAAGGAGAAAGTATGCAGGGATATATTCATTCTACGGAGAGTTTTGGCTCGGTTGACGGGCCGGGCGTCCGTTTTGTTATTTTTGTCAGCGGATGTCCAATGCGTTGCCAGTTCTGCCACAATCCGGATACGTGGAATATGCAGGCTGGAGAGCTGAAGAGCGCGGATGAGCTGCTGAAGCAGGCGCTCCGTTATCGTTCTTACTGGAAGGACGGAGGGGGCATTACGGTGAGCGGCGGGGAGCCGCTGATGCAGATTGATTTTCTGACGGAGCTGTTCCGGAAGGCGAAGGAGCAGGGCATCCATACGACGATCGATACCAGTGGAGCGCCGTTTACAAGGGAAGAGCCTTTCTTCAGCAAGTTTAATGAGCTGATGAAGTATACGGATCTGCTTCTGCTGGACATCAAGCATATCGATGATGAGCAACACAAGATACTGACAGGACACACAAATCAGAACATTCTAGATCTGGCCCGTTATCTGTCGGATATAAAGAAACCGGTGTGGATCCGGCATGTGCTTGTGCCGGAGCGCAGCGACAGGGATGAGTATCTGGAACGTCTACACGATTTTATCAAAACGCTGGATAACGTGGAAAAGGTAGAAGTGCTGCCGTATCATACGCTGGGCGAATATAAGTGGAAAGAGCTGGGGTATGATTATCCTCTGGCCGGAGTTGAGCCGCCGACAAAGGAACGGGTCGAGAATGCGAACCGGATCCTTGAGACGGGGAAAAAGTAGCAGGCAGACAACACGATAAGAGGGAAAGACGCAATAAGCTGGAGAGACGAGGTAAACCAGGAAGCTACAATAAATAACTCAACTTTCCCAGCTGATATCTGCAAACAATGCCTGTATAAACTTGGCTTGTGAAGCAATCCAATCGGTTACTTTACTTTTTATGCAAGCTGTGATATCTGCCGACAGCATAGAAATATGC
>DXCZ01000065.1 GCA_019115765.1 Candidatus Mediterraneibacter stercoripullorum
CTGATCCGGTTCGATGAGTTAAAAGAGCAGAATCCGGATATCGTGGCATGGATCCGCTCGGATGATCCGGGAAGTACTGGGATCGATTACCCGGTTCTCTATTCAGGGGATAATGAAAAATATCTGAGAAGAGATCTGTACGGAGAAGACCATATCGCCGGGAGCATCTTCCTGGAGGGGCTGAACCAGCCGGATTTCACGGACTATTATACGATCATATACGGGCATAACATGAATGACGGGAGTATGTTCGGCGGCCTGAAGAAATATAAAGAAAAAGAGTTCTGGGAAGAGAACCAGTACTTCACCCTATATACGGAAGATATGGCATATCGGTATCAGGTATTCGCCTGCCAGAATGCAGTAAGCGGAGGAGATGTCTATAAGATCGGATACGAACCGGGAGAAGAGTATCAGGCGTTGATCGACGGCATGGCCAATGGTTCCCTGATCAACACAGGTATCCATCCGGACAGCAGCCATAAGGTCATGACGCTGTCCACCTGTACCGGAGACGGATACAGCAGACGGTTTGCAGTCCACGCAGTCTGTGTGGACGCGCAGAGTACGGATACTGCCGGGGAGCAGGAATAACCGTGAAAGGATAGTGGAATATGAAGAAAAATGAAAATCTGTCTGCCGCCGGGGAGATCGGCACGAATGTCCCCAAAAATGCAGAGGAGATGGAAGAAGATTTCCTCGAGGTGATCTATCAGCACTGGCGGAACGGGGAGCCGATGCGGTTGATTGATTTTTCAATGGAGACTGGAGAAAACAAGACACATCTGAGAAGCCTTGCCAGGCGCCTGATGAACCATCGATATATTAAGATGGAAGATGATCTGATCAGCCTGACTGATATAGGCAAGATGAGAGGAAAAGAGTGCCTTGACCGGCATCATAAACTGACCCAGTTTTTTCAGATGGTCAGCGGGATGGATCAGCAGGAGGCAGAGAGGGATGCCTGTCGGGTTGAACATACGATCAGCCGGGCAGCCATGGAAGGGATCACAAATTTCCTGATACGTGGCGATGTATATGACAGAAGCTATTCCAACATGGATCTGTCCCTCCTGTTTGAACCGGGGACTTATGAGATGTCGATGGAGATTTATGAGATCGAGCGCAGACAGCCCAGGATCATTGCTCGGGAGTGGAAGCTTTTTGAACCATATGTCTGTTTAGAGGTAAAAGACGGCGAAAGCCGTTTCTGCATCCGGAAAAGGAATCGGGAAAAGATGGTAAGCCTGTGGTACAGGAAAAAAGAAGACTGGATACAGGCTGACAGTGATTCGGCACAGATTTACCTTCCAACGTATCTGTTTGAGTATTCGGTCAGCGCACAGGCTCCTGTCACAGAAGGTAATCTCGTGATCGCGGTGACAGAAGACGGGAGAGATCCGCTTATGCTGGACTACAGGGAAATCAATGTGCATGTAGTGTGACGGGAGGAAAGGTATGGCAACGGGAGATAATTTAAAACGGGATGGAAGGCCCTCTTTACTACAGATACGGTATCTGATCGAGCTGAAAAAACTGCAGCCGGTAAAACGGGGATTTCAGGTGGTCATAGCAGAGCGGTGTCGTGTGTCCAGACCCGGAATTAATAAAAGCCTGAAAAAAGCAATTGAGCAGGGACTGATCACACAGTATTATACGTTCACAGACTATGGGGAAGAATGGATAAAATCATATGAAAACCTGATCGTCCGGCTGGAAAAATATCTGGACGATATTGACATCCCAGAATCGGAAAGAGAAAAGCATATCCGGATGATGGTTGAGGATATGGATCCCTTTCTGGTAGAATCTATCCTTTCCGCCCATGAGGAACTGGTGAAGCCACAGAACAGGAAATATAAAAGCCTGATGAAGGGATTCGAATACAACATAGAAGAGGGAGATCATCTTCCTGTCCGCATTGTAGTCTACCGGATGACCCGGCGAAAGAATGGCGAAAGTCCATTTTCTATGGGAAACAGAGCGTTTGATTCTACAGCCGAGTTGACGAAAGAAAACGGGGATGCGTACCTTTTGCTGCATCCCTGTGAGATGCAGGCAAGATCAAGACTTGACGGGAAGATCATGACTGGTAAAATCCGAAGCCTGAAATATGAACACAACGGAGTGCTGCAGCTTGTGGAAGAACTGAGAGTGGAAACAGAAGTTATAAAACTCCCTCTGGAAGCATTTAAGATCCATATTGGTACAGGTGGTGAGATTAAGGGAACGCTGCCGATCACGGTGACCTGCAGCGTTGGTAACGGACATATGCCGGAGAGCACAGCCATATTGGTGTTTTGGATGTGATAAGGGGCCTGGTGGAATAGTATCATTACAATATAATGAAGAATTGAAAACAGCATAAATGACAGAATATATAATATAATTCAATTAAAAGTCAGATAATTAACCAAGAAGAAACAAACTTATTTAAAAATATGCTTGACAGTAACTGGAAGCATATGGTATATACTTGTTGGGGTTAGTGATAACTAATCAAAGAAAGAAAGAACTAACCATATATGGCCAAAATTACTCTTGTTTTTGTGGTGTTTCGACCAGGGGATGGCGGATGTGTATGGTTCCCTTCGAAACACCATTATTTTTATTTGCCCGAATGGGCAGGAAAGGAGCATTTTATGAAAAAGCTTTTTAAGAAGTTTGCAGCAATCGGTATGGCGGCTATGATGATCATGGCGATGGGAGTGACGGCTTTTGCGGCTGCACCGGCGGGAACCTACAAGACAACACTGAAGAGTGCGTCTGGAGTGACACCTCCGCACAACAATCCTCTTCCGGGAGTAAGCTTGGATTACAATGAGGCTGATGATGTTACAACTGTTACTGTATATGCTGACCCGATTAACTTCATGGGAATTACAGGCTATGTAACAGAGTTGACACTGGATGGAATGGCGTTTGATGATTCAGTAGAAGGAAATGTAACAGATGCTAACGGTAACGTTATTTATAAAGATAATGGACAGCCGGTTACATATGATCAGGTTATGGTATTTACACTTCCAGGCGAAATCACAGCCCCATATACTTTCGATATCGAATACAGCGTTGTATATGTAAATATGGGCGGAAGCCACAACAGCACATCCGGTACGCTGGAAGTTTTAGCAGAGAAAAATTAAACAGGCAGAAAACGACTGGAAAATATAATGTAAGCAGTATGTTAGAAAAAGGTGAAGAAAATGAAAAAAATAGTAGCTTTTATCCTTTCTTTTGCACTTCTTTTTTCTTCTGGAATGACCAACCTTCTCGCTGTTTCCGCAGCGGAAAATGAAACGCAGTTAGAAAACGGAATATATAGTGTGCCGGTTTCTGTCAGAAGTGGGACTAGTACTACGTCTACATATGAGCAGTTCAGTAATAATATATATCGTAACGCAAGGATTGAAGCGGTAGATGGAAAATACAAAGTCACGTTACGTCTGATGGGGATGACAGATGAAAAAATAGCAGAGGTAAAAATAGCAAAAGAAGGGCTGACGATTTATGATTTGGCGGATATCAATGACCAGAGAAGTGGAAATATAGATGACTTCTATTGGAACCAATCTTCTTATTGGAGGACAGATTTTGAATGGGGAGTCTATAACGAAACTTTGGGATATAGAGACCTTACTCTTATGATAGAGAATCTTGGTAATTCCATCATGATTGTTTATCCTCAAACAGATGGAAGTACGACTCGTAAAGCAAGGCAGATAGATTTGGCGTATTCGCAAGGAGTAAAATTACCAGGAAAAATAGAAGATAATAACTATACGTGGAGTTATGTGTTTGGAAATACGTATAATGCTACGCGAGTAGGAAGATATCAGCAAAAAATAGATAATACCATCACCGAAAAGATTTCGGCGCTAGTTAATACAGAAGTCGAGGTAGCAGTAGAAGGAAACGAGGCGACGGCAACTTTTACATTGACGGAGCAAGGGGAAGAACAGATAAAGTCGGTGCGTAAGGCGGTCTCATGGAAACAGTATAATAAAAGTCATACATTTTATCCTTATGGTACAGAAAATTATGCTACCGTAGATATGAAGGAAGGAAAATTCCAGTTGACCTTCGACCTTACAGATTATAACGATATGGTATTTGGACCGATTGTTGAATTTACTGTGACAGAAGGAGAAACGACGACTTATTGGTATGGCGCACTTCGTTTGGCGGAAAAGGCGGTAAAAGGGATTACGTTAAAAGATGAGACGACAGGCATTGAGTTCGTGACTACAACGGCGAATGTCTCTGAAACAGCGAAATTGAAAGTGACAGTAGGAAGTGCGGAGGATGAAGCCTTTTCTGCACTTTACGCGACGATTGAAGGAAGAGTAAAGGATTACCGGCTTTACGATATTCAGGTGGTGGATGAACAGGGAAATATAAGCGCAGTATCAAGCAAAGGAACGCTCCGCATTCCACTTCCGGAGGGATGGACAGAGGACGACAGTACCCTCAGAATCCAGCAGGAAGCGACAAACAGAGTAATAGGCAGCATGAAAGATGGCTATGCGGTCTATGATACGAACCAGATGGGACAGTATGCATTGACGAGGGCTTTTGATATTACTACTTCTGCGGAAAATCAAGGCCTTACAGATGGCGTATACACTGTTGAATGGTTCCTGCGCCATAAGAGTGCAGATGGCAGCTCCATGTCAGACAACGTATTTAATAAACCGGCGACTCTGATTGTGGACGGCGATACGGTACGGCTAGAGCTGGATATCAAAGGTGTAGATATGGGAACCGTAACAGGGTTCCTTACCCGTATGAACCTTCAATATATGGTAGAAGGAGCCGATACGGAGGGCAACATTTTTGATGACACCGATGAGAGCAGAGGGTATATTTATCCTGTGATCGAACAATATAAAAGGGCGGATGACGGCAGCCTTTATACGGAACAGCTTGGAGCCGGGCGGCAGATCTATTACCCTTATTATGCAGAGAAGATTTATATTGAGCTTCCGAAAACTGATGCGGGCTTCTATCGCGCAAACTTTCGGATTCCTTTGATGGACGGACTGACAGATGTAGATAATGGATCTGTAGGACATGCGGATGAGTGCGCGTACTTTATTGTTGATTACTCCACCGCTATTAAGCAGTCGGATACGTCGACAGAAGCCCCGATTTCCGATGCGTTATCTGAAGCAATTTTAGTGGCAGAACAGATGAAATGGGAGGAGTTTACACCTTCTGCATGGGATGACAGTGGAATAGAAGCAGCAATAGAAACGGCGAGGACAGCAGCAGATGGAAACGATAGTGAGGAAAAAACCAATGCATATTGGACACTCCAGACAGCGATAGATTATCTGACTGACCATTACCTTGCGGGAACAGCGGCGGCAGACGGGTTATATACGGCGGACGTTAGCCTGACGGATGGCGGAGCTGCAATCAATCGCGCAAGAGTAAATGTTAATTCCAGCAATACTACAGATATCAGACTGGACACAACAGAAATACAGTCTATGTCATATTATAATATTGACACGAGAGACTATACCGAAGCAGATGCAATCCAGGATTCCAACGGAACGATCATTGGATTTGCGTACACCCTTCGCTCATCGTTTGCAGTGACAGGCGGGGCTGCGGAAAGTGTTTACAAAAATCTGGCTGTGAAATATACAGACGCAAATGGAGAAGAACACAATACGTGGCTTAACATTGGAGAACTGACCTCGGTATCAGGATCAGATAAGACGTCTTTAGGAACAGCGCTTGAAACTGCGAATGCCCGTATTGAAGAGCAGATTGAGAAACCAGGCACATACGATGATGCTGCAATTGCAGCTCTGGAGACAGCAGTTGCCAATGCACTGACAGTTTATAACGATCCGACCGCTTTCCAGGAGGAAGTGGATGCTCAGGTGACTGCACTTGAAACAGCATTGGGTGCGCTGGCCGGAGATACAACAGACCTTAAGGCGCTGATCGAAACAGCAAAAAATGAGGCGGAGAATACGGACTATACCTCAGAGAGCAGGGAAGAACTTCTTGACCTCATTGCTGAAGCGGAGGAACTCCTCTCCGGAAATCCGAGCGCAGCAGAAGTGGAGGCTATGGAACTTAAGCTTCAGACGTTCCTTGATTCAGGACTTGTTGCAGTAGTAGACAAGATGGAACTGCAGTCGCTGATCGAGACGGCGGAAGCGATTGAGAATGATAATTATTCAGGATATGACAACCTGACCTCTATTCTTGAGAGCGCAAAAGAAGTTCTGAATGATGATAATGCGACAGCAGAGGAAGTGCAGGATATGATCGACGCCCTGACAGCGGCAATCAGCAACCTTGATGATTCCGTGAATAAAGATGATCTCAGGAACCTTGTGGATCAGGCGGAAGGGCTGATCGCAGACGGGACCTATGACGGATGCACACAGGAGAGCCTGAATCTGCTGAACAGTGCCCTGACAGCGGCAAAAGCAGTGCTTGAAGATGCTTCCGCATCCCAGGCAGATGTTGACCGCCATTACCAGATGATCGTAGATGCAGACGGAGCGATGTTAAAAGAACAGGATGGGCTTGCAGACGGTGTGTATGAGACAGCAGTAACAGTTCTCCAGGCAACAGATACGGATGGAACGCAGACCAGCATGGCACACAGCGCAGTAGTAGACCATAAAGCACAGGTGGTCGTAGAGAATGGAGTGCCGACTGTGATCCGGCTTACTTTCCAGCCGCTTACCATTACAGGCATGACCGGATACCTTGAGACGATCGGGTACTATGCAAACTACCATGACTCCGCGCTGCCGAGCGGGCTGACGGCGACGAGCGCATCTGTTCTTTCGTATTATACCGATGAGGAAGTTGCGGAGACCTTTGCATACAATAACGGCGTGGATCCTTTTGCAAGTTACAGACAGACGGAGGGCTCCTATCTGAAGACAGTGGAGATCCCTGTCGAATCGGACGGAAACGGCGGATATTATACAGAATACTGGATTCAGGTCTATGTTCCCGTTATGGCATCAATCAATCAGGCAAGCGGAACACAGAATGCAAAACTACGGCTTGATATTGATTCATGGACAGATATGACACAGATCAGCGGTGCAACCGATACCGACAAGGCTTCCCTTGAGCAGGAGATCACAAATGCTTCTACGCTTCTTGACGAAGTATCCGGAGGAAGTTACAGAAGCGAAGATGTTTCCGTGCTTGAAGCAGCCGTCACAGCAGGAAATGCATTCAATAATAACATGAATATCGACCAGACAATGGTTGACAAGATGGTAACAGCGCTCCAGAGCGCACAGAACCTGTTTACAACTCAGACGATCGATTCGGATAAAGAAACTCTATCAGAGCGGATCACCGAAGCAGAAGAGGCGCTGAACAGGGAAGATGTTATATATACAGATGTTTCCCGCCAGAATCTGGAGTGGGTACTGAATGCAGCGAAAGTTGTTTACGGGAACCCGGAAGCAACGCAGACACAGGTGAGCTGGTGGGCAGAGCGTCTCCGCCAGGCAATTGACGGGCTGAACGTGATAAGCGCGGATAAGACGGAACTGCAGGCTGCACTTGAGGCGGCGCAGGAGCGCCTGAAAGACACAGAAAACTATAGCGGGGCATCTTTGGATACACTGCAGAGCCTGTACGACAGCGCACTCGCAGTTTATGAGAATGCTGGAAGCAGCCAGACGGACGTTGACAGACACGCATCGATTCTAAACTACTATCTGAACAACATGGTTCAGATCACAGAATCCTCAGATGTAGTAAAAGACGGGCTTTACTCCATGCTCATGACGGCATCCAACCTTGCGGGAAGAGACAGCTCGTTTACAGACGTAACGATTAAAGCTCTGAAAGCGGCGATTGAGCAAGCGGACGCGGTTTATACCAGCGATGACGTAACACAGGCAGAAGTGAATGAGCAGACCTCAAAACTTTACTATGCGATCCTTGCACTGGAAACCAAGCCCGCGGAAACACCCGGAACAGGAACCGGTGACGGTGGAAGTGGCAATGACAACAATGATGATGGCAACAATGGCGGAAATACGGACCTCGACATCGAGAATCTTGCCGACGGCATATACTCCATCTATGGAGAGATGGTGAAGACAGATAAAACTTCCGAATCCATGTCCAATGCGGCGATCAATCACACGCTTAAGCTGACAGTTGAGGACGGGAAGTATTACATCACCATGAACTTCAATGGCCTTCAGTATGCCGGACAGTACGGCTACTTAAAAGACCTGCAGTATTTCCTGACCGGCTACACTACGAACCAGTACGGCGTTCCACAGGGAGACCTTGCAGATGTGACCATTGATTCCTACCAGGCGGACGAGGATGGAAACCGCGTCAGTGATTCCTTCGGAACAGACTATCCGGATTATGTGACCTTTGAGCTGATCCCGGAGGCTCTGGAAGACGGATTTGTACCGCTTCAGGTATTTGTCCCGATCATGGAGTCCATTGCTGACGGAACGGGCACCCAGGCGGTTTACCTGAAACTTGACTGGAGTACTCTGAAACTTACATCATCTGACGATCCGGACTTTGAGGACGATGGAAACAATGACAACAATAATGACAACGGAGATGATGGAAATAATGGCGGAAGCGGATTGACCGGCGGAAGCAGCCTGACAGGAGGCTCCACACTGGGAACTTCCAGTCTTGGCGGCTCCAGCCTCGGGTCTTCCAGCCTGGGTGGTTCCAGTCTCGGATCTTCTTCCCTGAAAAGTGGAAGCGGGCTTTCTTCCGCATCCAGCGTGAAGACGGATGATACGACGGCAGGCTACGGCGGATTTGCCGCACTGCTGGCAATCGGCTGCATGGCGGTCCTTGCGGGCGTAATGCAGAGAAGAACACAGAAGAAAGATAAGGAAACAGTTTAATACTTTAAAGAGCGGGAAGGGGCGGCGGCAGCGTGCGGCCCCTTCCCGATGTTTCCGGGAACAGGCGGAAATATCTGCCTGCATATATATCGTTACTGAATAGTAACTACATATCGATTACAGACAGGAGAGATCAATGAATACGATAAAGAGAATGAGAAAGGCCATTGCCGGGCTGCTGGCGGTCTTTGTGCTTGCCGTTATGGGGGCTGGCATGAGCGCCGTGCCGGTACAGGCGGCAAGCGGAAATGTGTATACCTGCGTGATCCATCCATGCTATGCCCATCCTGTTACCGGAGTGATCGAAGACTCCGGCGGAGAGGCGTCCTATGCCACCGGGCAGGGCATGGTGGAAGGCGCGGTCTATACAACAGGAATCCTGGAACTGACAGACAGCGGAGAATATTACCTGACGATCCGCATGAGTCTGATGGACTATACATCAAATCACAGCTTCTGGGTCCAGAATGTCGGCGATTCCGGATGGTCCAGCCCGGCGGTTGGAGTGATCGGAAGCGGCACGGACAGCAACGGGACAACCAATGATATCGCCATACAGGTGCCCAGCGAGAACTGCGTGGTGAGGGTTTCCATGTATGTAGATCCCATGGGAAGGGACGTTGTATTTTATCTCTATCCCAGTGATTACGCAGCAGGAAATAATACTGATATGAACGCTACCATTGTGACGGAAGCATCCGGAAGCGGCAGTTCAGGCAGCACCTCATCAGGCAGCAATTCTTCCGGGAGCAGCAATTCAGGAAGCAGTACTTCCGGTTCTTCCCTGCAGAGCAGCGCCGGGCTTTCTTCTTCAGGATCTTCTGATACAGAAGATTCGTCCAAGAGCAGCTTAGGCAGCACAGCGCCGGAGCTGTCCAGTTCCATAGAGAAGGCGGCGACACCGTCGGCGGATTCCGTCACGGATACGGAACTGAACGGAGCCCAGGGGCTGAGCCTGTCCACGGCGGAAGATGCAGCGTCTGAGGAAGATGCATCAACATCTTCCGGCGGGAACAGCGCATTCGCCATTGGAGCGGCGATCACCATATCCGGTCTGATCCTGATGGGCGTCGCGGCGGTGATCGTCTATTTTTTCCGGAAGAACTGGAGAAGATGGGGTGGAGGTTATGATGATGACGAGACGTAAGATAACGAACAGAAAACGAAGGGTGTCCGGCTTGCTGGTCTCCACAATGCTGACCTGCTTCCTGGTTTCCGGATGCGTGGACCAGAGCGGTGGTTCGTCGGACACGTCAGTGGCAGCGTCCGGCACGGCACAGAGCGCGGAGACTCTGCTTGAGATCACGGACCCGGAAGAGAAAGCAGCGGTAGAGGCAGCAAAAGCAAAGGTGGCGGCGATGGACGAAGAGCCGCGGATCATCGCGACCTCCCCGGCAACAGCGGATATCTGTGACAGGCTGGAACTGGATCTTGTGGGGGTGTGCTCCAGCACCATATCTACCATCCCGGAACGGTATGCGGAAGTGGAGCAGGTAGGGACATCTATGAGCCCGGATATGGAGATCGTGGCATCCCTTTCCCCGGACTGGATCTTAAGCCCTGCCAGCCTCCAGTCCGATCTGCAGCCCAAGTACGAGGCAATTGATACGGACTGGGCATTCCTGAACTTAAGAAGCGTGCCGGGCATGTACCGGTCTATCCAGGAACTGGGCGAGATCTTCGGCAGGGAAGAGCAGGCGCAGGAGCTGGTGGACGAATTTACAGAGTTTTATGAAGAATACAGCACCAGGAACGAAGGGAAGGAGAGCCCGAAGGTGCTGATCCTGATGGGGCTTCCCGGAAGCTATATCATTGCGACGGAGAACTCCTATGTAGGGAGCCTGGTGGAACTGGCAGGCGGTGAAAACGTCTATGCCGGGACAGACCAGGAGTTCCTGACCGTAAATACGGAGGACATGAAGACGAAAGAACCGGATATCATCCTCTGTGCAGCGCATGCACTGCCGGATCAGGTGACAGAGATGTTCAAGGAGGATTTTGAGACCAACGATATCTGGCAGCATTTTGATGCGGTGCAGAATGACCGGGTATACTACCTCACCTATGAACTGTTCGGTATGAGTGCTACCTTTGACTATCCGGAAGCATTGGAAGAGCTTCAGCCTATCCTCTATCCCGAGAGCGAGGAGGACGAAGAAAAGGCAAGGGAGAACAGCGACAATGCAGCGAAAGCGGCAGAGGAGAGTGAAGCTTCCGAGAAGATAGATGAAGAAACTCTGCAGGAGATCACAAAGTAAGGAGGGATGACCGTGAGTGAAGAGAACAAATCTGAAGACATCCGGAAGATGGATAAGAGCCGGAAAAAGAAGAAGACAGCGCGGGCAGCTCTTTCCTTTATCATTATGGCTGTACTGCTGGTGGTCCTGATCTTTGCTTCCGTGAACATCGGGAGCCTGCAGGTATCCCCGTCCGAACTGTTCCGGGGGCTTTTCATCGAGCGGATCGAAAACGTGGCGGCGATCTATGACCTCCGATTCCCGAGGATCGTAATCTCCCTGTTTGCGGGAGCTGCAGTTGCGGTTTCCGGTGTGCTGTTCCAAGCGGTGCTGAAGAACCCGCTGGCTGACCCGGGGATCATCGGAATCTCCAGCGGGGCAAGCTTTGTGGCAGTACTGGTCACGGCATTTCTGCCGTCCCTGTATTTCTTTACCCCGCTGTTCGCATTTGCGGGAGGCGTGCTGGCATTCTTTCTGGTGTACAGCCTGTCATGGAAAGGGGGATTAAACCCCTTGAGGATCATCCTGACCGGTGTGGCGGTGAGCGCCATGTTCACAGGCCTTTCCGATGCGCTGAACTCGATGACGGGAGGAAACTCTTCGGGCGTAGCGTCCATTGTGGAAGGGAATATCACACAGAAGACATGGGACGATGTACAGACACTTCTGCCCTATGTGATCATCGGGCTGATCCTTGCCATTCTGTTTTCGAAGATGTGCAACCTGATGTCACTGGAGGACAAGACGGCTCGGGGACTGGGCGTGAACGTGAACCTGATGCGTATCGTAATCTCCCTGATCGCTGTGCTTCTGGCGAGCATCTCCACGGCGGTGGCGGGAGCCATCAGTTTCCTTGGACTGATCGTACCGCATATCGGCCGCATCCTGGTGGGAAGCGACCACCGTGCGCTGATCCCGTTTTCCATGCTGGCAGGAGCCTTTACCTTCCTGCTTGCCGATACCATCGGCAGGACGGTGGCGGCACCCTACGAGGTATCCGCATCCATCATCATGAGCGTGATCGGAGGGCCGTTCTTTATCATTCTGTTAAGGAGGTCGAAGAAATATGCAGCATGAGGATAACAAAAAGCCTGCCATGGAAGTGCGGAACCTGTTCTTTTCCTACGGGAAGAACAAGGTGTTAAAAGACACCTCCTTCAAGATCGAGGAGGGGAAGATCACGACGATCATGGGGGCAAACGGATGTGGTAAGTCAACACTGTTTAATCTGATGACGAAAAATTTATATCCAAGAAAGGGAAATATCTTCCTGCACGGGAAGAACATCCAGAACCTTGCCCTGAAGGAATTTGCCCGGAAAGTATCCATCGTACACCAGTACAATACCTCGGCAGACGATATCACGGTGGAACGGTTGGTCTCCTTCGGGCGGACGCCCCACATGAAGATGATGCAGAGCCGGAGCGATGAAGATGAAAAGCTGATCGACTGGGCAATGGAAGTGACGAACGTGGAGAAGTACCGGGACCGGGAAGTAAGCCGTCTGTCAGGTGGACAGAGGCAGCGCGTATGGATCGCCATGGCGCTGGCTCAGAATACGAAGATCCTGTTCCTGGACGAGCCGACTACTTATCTGGATATCCGGTATCAGATCGAAATCCTGGAGCTGGTGAAAAAACTCAATCAGGAATATGGGATCACGATCATCATGGTACTCCATGATATTAACCAGGCAATCCATTTTTCAGACCGGATCATAGGGCTGAAAGACGGACACGTAGCGGCAGAGGGGACTCCGGATGAGATCATCACCACAGAGTGTATCCGGGAACTGTACGGAATCTCTCTTGGAGTGACCACAATAGAAGGAAAGAAATTTGTACTGACCGTGTGACGGTTGGAATCAGCAGGACAGGAGACGCATATGTGGGGCGCTTCCGGGTTCTGAAAAGTACGGAAAACAGGAGTGAATGAAAATGAATAAGAAGAATCCACTCAGGGTCTTTTGGATCATATTAGGGTTTATCTGTCTGGGACTCGGATCAGTAGGTATTGTTCTGCCGATCCTCCCTACAGTTCCATTTTATATGGCGACAGTTTTCTGTTTTGCTAAGAGCTCAAAGAGACTGCATGACTGGTTTGTAGGAACCAATTTATATAAGAAGCATCTGGACAGTTTTGTAAAGCAGAGAGCTATGATGATGGGAACGAAGCTGCGGATTGTGGGGACAGTGACTGTCGTTATGGCAGTCGGATTCCTTATGATGAGCAAGGTGCCGGTTGGAAGGATCTGCCTTGCTGTCGTGTGGGTATGCCATCTTCTGTATTTCTTCCTGCGGGTGAAGACCATCAAGCCGGAAGAAATGGCAGAACAGGATGCAGCCTGATAATAAGGAGAAAGAATAACAAAAGTAAGAGAGGCTCATATGATCAAGAAAAGACTCGTGGGGCTGTTGTCTCACGCAAAGAACTATATCATATATCAGGTAATCTGGCAGTGGCTGGCTCTGCTCTGTCAGGTTCTCGTGATCTACAGTGCATCCATGCTTCTGGAGGCTGCGCTGTTTGGGGAGGTAACATCCCGGACAGCGGCTTACTATGGTGCATTGATAATTGTGGCTCTTATCCTGCGGTTTGTCTGTGACAGGCAGGCATCCCATGCATCTTACCGTGCGAGTGTGGATGTAAAGAGGATCTTAAGGGACAAGATCTACAGTAAGCTGCTCCGTCTGGGGGCTGCTTACAGGGAAAAAGTAACTACATCTGAAGTGGTCCAGATGGCGGCGGAAGGAGTGGAGCAGCTGGAGACCTATTTCGGGAAATATCTCTCACAGCTCTTCTACAGCCTGCTGGCGCCGGTGACATTGTTTGTTATCCTGTCCTTTGTAAACTGGCAGGCAAGCCTTGTCCTGCTGATCTGTGTTCCCCTGATCCCTGTTTCCATTGTTGCGGTCCAGAAGATCGCAAAGAAACTTCTGAATAAATACTGGGGAATTTATACGGAGCTGGGCGACAGCTTTCTTGAGAACCTGCAGGGGCTGACGACGTTGAAAATCTACCGTACGGACGAAAAGAAAGCAGAGGAGATGGATGAGGAATCCCAACGGTTCCGACAGATCACCATGAAAGTGCTGACCATGCAGCTCAACTCAACCAGCGTTATGGACATTATCGCCTACGGCGGCGCAGCGGTGGGGATGATCGTGACACTCACGCAATTTATGAAAGGAAATCTGAGTGTCCACGGGGCTTTGATGTTGATCCTGCTTGCGTCAGAATTCTTCATCCCGCTGCGTCTTCTGGGATCGTTCTTCCACATCGCCATGAACGGGATGGCGGCAAGTGATAAGATTTTCGCGCTGCTGGACCTGCCAGAGCCGGAGGAAAAATTACAGATCCTGAACGGAACAGAAATGGATATAGAGTTCTCGGATGTGCATTTCGCTTATGAAGAAGACAGAGAAATCTTAAAAGGGATCAATATGGAATTCCCGGCGGGAAGTTTCACCTCCCTTGTGGGCACATCTGGCTGCGGCAAGAGTACGGCTGCTGCGATCCTCATGGGGAGGAATCATGGATATCATGGGAGTGTGACAATTGAGGGAAAAGAACTTTCTGAAATACAGGAAAGCAGCCTGATGGAACAGATCACCCTGGTCAGTCACAACAGTTATCTCTTTAAAGGGACTGTGGCGGCCAACCTGCGGATGGGAAAACCGGATGCGACAGAAGATGAAATGACGGATGCCCTTGAGAAAGTGAACCTGTGGGGATTTCTCCAGGCACAGCAGGGATTTTCCACAAAAGTCCTGGAGAAAGGGAGCAATTTCTCCGGCGGACAGTGCCAGAGGCTTGCCATCGCCCGGGCACTTCTTCACGACACCCCGGTCTATATTTTTGACGAGGCGACTTCGAATATTGATGCGGAGAGTGAGGAGATGATCATGGATGTGGTCCATAAGCTGGCAGAGACAAAGACCATTCTCCTGATCTCCCACCGGCTTGCAAATGTGGTGAAGTCGGACAGGATCTATATGATGAAGGAAGGACGCATCGCAGAAACAGGAACCCATGAAAAACTGATGGAAGCAGACGGCGACTATGCGGATCTTTATCGTTCGCAGATGGAGCTGGAGCAGTACGGGAAGGAGGCGACGGCATGAGCGGAGAGATGAATCAGAAGGCTGCATGCATGGAGACGACAGAGACACAGGCAGGCGGCCGACGGAGCGGCATCCGTATCATGGGTCAGCTCATCGGTCTGGTGAAGCCTCTTCTCCCGGTAATGCTCCTTGCCATTGCGCTCGGGACAGTCGGCTACCTGTGCGCCATCTTTCTTACGATCCTGGCGGGATACGGACTGATGCACATCCTTCTGGAGCCGGTCATGGAGACGCTGGGGCTGAGTCTTGCGGCTTCGGGCGCCGGGATGTTCCTTCGGATGGAGCCGCAGACATTATTTATCGCGCTGGTGGTAATGGCAGTGATGCGGGGGATTCTGCATTATGGAGAACAGTACTGTAACCATTTCATTGCATTTAAGCTGCTGGCGATTATCCGACACAAAGTATTTGCTGCACTCCGGAAGCTCTGCCCGGCGAAACTGGAAGGCAGAGATAAGGGAAACCTGATCTCGGTTATTACATCGGACATTGAGCTTCTGGAAGTGTTTTATGCCCATACGATCTCGCCCATCGCCATCGCAGTATTGACGTCCCTTGTGATGATCTTATTTCTCGGACAGATATCGCCTGTTGCGGCGGTTCTTGCACTGGCAGGCTATCTGGTGGTGGGAGCAGTGATCCCGCTGTTCTTCGGGAGCCGGGGAGCCGATAAGGGAATGGAATTCCGGAACGGGTTTGGTGATCTGAACAGCTTTATCCTCGACTCGCTGAGAGGACTGGCCGAGACGATCCAGTACCGGCAGGGAGAAAAGAGAAGGAAAGAGATGGCGGAACGCTCGGACCGGCTCGGTGAAGTGCAGAAAGGACTGAACCGGTTAGAAGCCTCCCAGAGATCCGTGACAAATTTGATGATCCTTCTTTTCTCCTTCGCCATGCTGTCCCTGATGATCGCACTGAGGCAGGCGGGGAGCGTAGATTTTACCGGTATGTTAGGGGGAACCGTTGCCATGCTGGGCTCATTCGGTCCGGTGACAGCACTTGCCAGCCTGTCCAATAATCTGAACCAGACGCTGGCAAGCGGAGAAAGAGTGCTGTCTATCCTGGAGGAAGAACCCAAGGTTGAGGAAGTGGAAGGAAAGGAGAGAGTTTCCTTTACCGATGCAGAGGCGGATGGTGTTGATTTCGCATATGAAGAGGAACAGATATTGAAAGACTATTCTATCCGGATCCCGAAAGGAAAAGTTGTCGGCATCCATGGAGCCAGCGGTTCAGGGAAATCTACTCTGTTGAAATTGTTGATGCGGTTCTGGGATGTACAGGGCGGACAGATGAAGATTTCCGGCAGGGATGTGAGGGGTATCAATACCTCTGACCTGCGTGAGATGGAATCCTATGTGACTCAGGAAACAGTCCTGTTCCATGATTCCATTGCAAACAATATCGCCATAGGGAAAACCGGCGCAACAAGAGAAGAAATCATGGAGGCTGCAAAGAAAGCGTCCATCCATGACTTCATCATGACACTGCCGAAAGGATATGATACAGAAGTCGGAGAGCTGGGAGATACGTTATCCGGTGGAGAAAAGCAGAGGATCGGGATCGCCAGGGCGTTTTTGCATGACGCTCCGTTTATTCTGCTGGATGAGCCCACCAGCAATCTGGATTCACTGAACGAGGGAATCATCCTGAAATCCCTGAAAGAAGGAAAAGGGGATAAGACCGTTCTGCTCGTATCTCATAGAAAATCGACAATGAATCTGGCGGATATTGTGTATGAGATGGATAACGGAAGACTGTCATAGATCATAATTGGAAAACTGGCAGTAAGAGATATACCGAGAAAGATAAGGAGGATGATATGGCAGGACAGAAATGGAAACGGGCGGCGGCATTCCTGCTGGCAGGCGGGATGCTGCTGAGCCCGTGTCAATATGTGTTCGCAGCGGAAGGGTTTGTAATGCTGGATGCAGGTAACAGTTTATCTGGATGAAGCGTCAGGGTATCTGCTGAGCACGGCAGACGGAACCAGGATCGATCCGGTCACGGGAGAAGCGATTGCGGAATCAGAAGAAGAACCATCTGAAGAGCCGGATGAACCG
Organism: Candidatus Mediterraneibacter stercoripullorum; assembly: GCA_019115765.1. Classification (GTDB taxonomy): domain Bacteria; phylum Bacillota; class Clostridia; order Lachnospirales; family Lachnospiraceae; genus Mediterraneibacter; species Mediterraneibacter stercoripullorum. Next base: position 17,313 of record DXCZ01000065.1, read on the forward strand.
CAGAGCCCGGAGAATCCGGATACCGGCCAAGGACACCGGGGCGAGTGAAGACACGGAGAACCCCGAGGATACCGGAGACACAGAAAATCCGGAAGAATCTGGAGATAATGGTGATATAGAAGCTCCGGAAGAATCGGAGAATACCGGCGATACAGAAAACCCTGAGGATTCTGATAAGACAGACAACGCAGAATCCCAGTCAGACTTAGAAGGAGAAGTATCGGAGCAGGGCGGAGACCAGAGCAGTCAGGAGGACTCAGAGAACGGGAGTGCCTCCAGCCGTGAGGCACTGATACAAGGGGCGCGGATTATGGAAGCTCCGGTGATTGTTGAGGATTTCCGCTTTTGGACGGTAGCAAGAAATATGGCTTCGCGAAAGGAGATATTTATATCAGGGAAACCATGCCGGAGAAAACAGTAGATTTGACGGAAGCTTCTATGGGTGAGACATCAGCATCTGCCCTGAAGGATTTCAGCAAACTTTCCCTGTCGGAAGGTCTGACGGAGAACAAGATCAGGGCGGATCTGATACAGCTCTCGGAAGGTGTGCGGGCTGTGGGATACCTCGGGGAAAACGGTCTTCTCTATATTTTAAAAGAAGAGGAAAACGGCTGGCTTTATGTGGAATCCGGCTCGGTCAGAGGATTTGTGAAATCGGAAGAAGTGTACACGGGAGAAGACGCCCAGGCGCTTTTGGAACAGTACCAGGAGACTGCAAAGAAAAGGGCAGAGGACATGGGGCAGGAATATACCGGAATCGAGAATGCGGCTCCGATTGCCGAGGCCCTGGTGATGCCTGCGGAAAATCAGGCATATACCTACCTGAGAGCCACTGTGGACCAGACCGTGATCGAGAAAGAATATGCTCTTGTCAATGTGCCTGAACTCAATATCAGGGAAGGCAAAGGGGATGACTTTGAAACCGTAGGAACGCTGGAAGAAGGAGCACTGTGCTATATCATTGCGGACAAAGCAGACGAGTGGATCTATATTGAATCGGGAGACGTTCGGGGTTTTGTAGACAGTGAATACCTTGACTATGGCGAAGAAGTGACAAAGCAGGTTGAGACGGCAGGAGAGGACAGCTTTTCTGTTGCGGAGCAGGCAGTAGGGCCGGAAGAGAACGGTGCCCTGTATTATACGCTTACTTCTGTAAAATCCGGGATTCCGGGCGGCGAGGTGAGGCAGTCCCTGATCGAATTTGCATCCCAGTTTATCGGGAATCGTGAGAGGCACTCTGGATACAGCGGATGCTGTATGGGCCGTGCGGATTCTCGAGGACAGTGTCTATACGCTTTCAGCCGGAAATATCAGCGAAGTGAACGCGACTTCCGAAATGTACGGGGAAAGCCTGGGAACATTTAAACTTACATACTACTGCGCATGTGAAATCTGCTGTGATGTGGAGACCGGAATTACGGCCACGGGAACCCCTGTCGTGGAGGGCAGGACGATCGCGGTTGATCCGGATGTCATCCCGTATGGAACACAGGTCATTATTAATGGTCATGTATTTACTGCTGAGGACTGCGGTGGGGCGATCGACGGAAACCATATCGATATTTATGTGAACGACCATCAGACAGCTTTGGAGTTGGGGACCGGACAGGCAGAAGTGTATCTTGTAAAGTAATCAATGTATTTTCGCTGCAGGGGGCTGCTCAGGAAACGGGCAGTCCCCTGCCCTATAAGGAGGGATGCTGTATGGAACTGGGACAGTCATTGGAAGATTATTTGGAGGCGGCGTATCTGATATCAGAGAAGCATCCGACGAGAAATATTGATATTGCGGTTTTACTGAACCGTTCAAAACCGAGCGTATCTGTTGCCATGAAGGAGCTTGTGAAGAAAGGGTACGCCCTAAAGGATAGTAACGGGAATGTGTGCCTTACGGAAAAAGGGAAAGAACTTGCAAAGAATGTGTATGAAAGGCATCAGTATTATAAAAATCTTCTGATCCGGGCAGGAGTCAATCCCGAGACAGCAGAAAAAGAAGGCTGTGCCCTTGAACATGTGCTCAGCAATGACAGCCACAGGAAACTGGAGAAATATATCAGGGAGCTGGAAAGAGATAATTGAATAAATGGCAATTTGTGCAGGCAAATAAAATATAATTCGTTTCGGGAGATGATGATAAAAATATATTAAAACAAATATTGATATCCGTTCTCATTTAATGTATTATTATACTAAAGTTAGAATGAACTAACCAATAAAGGAACACGTATTATATGATTACTAAGCCAGGAGGTACGCTATGAGTGTTGTTATTATTGGAGGACATGACAGAATGGTATGTCAGTATAAAAAGATCTGTAAACAGTTTAACTGTAAGGCAAAAGTTTTTACACAGATGTCTGCTTCACTGGGAAAACAGATTGGAAGCCCGGATCTGATCGTACTGTTTACGAATACCGTTTCTCATAAAATGGTCCGCTGTGCTGTGGAAGAGGCGGAAAAGTGTAATGCAAATGTGGTAAGATGCCATACAAGCAGCAAAAATGCGCTGGAAGAGATTCTTGAAAATACCTGTGCATAATAATACTGAGACCTAATACCGAAGTTCCGTTATAATCTGACGGGATTTCGGTATTTTTTGCGGAAAAAAGTGTCCAATCGGAACAGGACGGATGAAACGGAACAGATATCAGAGCCAGGGAATGTTATCATAAAGTAATAAAGGAGGATAAAAAGGATGACCGATTTGATCCATAATTGTGATGATGCAGCACTTCTTGCGGAAAGTAACGGCTGTAGCGTTTATCAGTTCCGGAATGAAACCGGGGAGGGGGTGATGACGGTTTATAAGGTTTTCCCAGGAGTGACGCTTTCCTACAATGATTTTCATATGGAGTACTATGATTCGGTATTCCACCCCGGAAAGGAGGTCTTCTGCATCGACCACTGCCGGGAGGGACGGCTGGAATATACTGCAAAAGATAATGCATATTCTTATGTAGAGTCAGGAGATCTTAAGCTGGATCGGCGCCTGACGCATACCGGTCAGTTTGTTCTTCCCTTGTCGCATTATCATGGGATCACCATTGCTTTTGATCTTGCAGAGGCGGCACAGTCTGTTTCCGGAGCGATCAAGGGATTCACGGTAGATCTGTGCGGCCTGCAGAAAAAGTTCTGCCCGGGGATTTATCCTGTTGTGCTGCGCAGCCTGGAGTCGGCGGACCATATTTTCAGTGAGCTGTATGCGGTTCCTCAGAAGATTCGGCAGATGTATTTCAAGATCAAGGTGCTTGAGCTGCTCCTGTATCTGGATGCGTTGGAATTAACGCAGGATTCGGAAGAAAAGCCCTACTTTTATAAGTCTCAGGTGGAAAAAGTCAGGGCAATCCGGCGGTTTATGGAAGAGCATATGGAAGAGACTTACACTCAGGAGGAGCTGTCTAAGCGGTTTGGCATCTCCCTGACAATGATGAAGAAGTGCTTTTTCATTATGTATGGCACAACAATGGGAGCATGGCTGACCTCGTACCGGATGAATCAGGCGGCTGTGCTTCTGAAGAGCGGACAAAGCTTAAATGTGGCGGAGATTGCAGGGCGGGTCGGATATGACAGCCCGAGTAAATTTGCGGCAGCTTTTCGGAAAGTAATGAAGAAATCGCCTACAGAATACCGGAATAGCCGGATACCGGAGGGCGGATTACAATAAAATAGTTGTCCTGTCGGGACAGATCAAACGTACCGGAGCGGATTTCAAGGGCAGATGATCGTACAATATTGGCGCTGGAATCATTTGATTAGCGGAAAGGAGAGAACGACATGGCTCAGAAAAAGAAGAAAGGCTGGTTTTCCTGCCTTATGGACTATGCTTCGGGAAGCAGGGGAAGGCTTGCGGTTTCTACCTGCCTGTCAGTGGTCAGTGTCCTGGCAGGACTTTTGCCGTATTTCTGTATTTACAGGATTATTGAGCATTTCATTTCAGGAACAGTAACTATGTATCTCATTTTCACTTGGAGCGGCCTTGCTCTGGCCGCCTATATGGTGAAAATCTTGTTTTTCGGTTTGTCAACCGGATTATCCCATTATGCGGCCTACCATATTCTTGAAGGGCTCAGACTGCGCGTCGCGGATCGCTTCCTGCATGCACCTCTGGGCGAGGTGGAAGCACATTCCATTGGCGAGATAAAAAATATCATGGTGGACAAGATTGATAATATCGAACCCCCGCTGGCACATATGATTCCGGAGGGAACAGGACATATCGCCCTTCCGGTGCTCAGTATTGTATTGCTGGCAGTCATAGACTGGCGGATCGCGCTGGCGTCTCTGATCACGCTGCCATTTTCCATGATCTGCATGATGCTGACTTTTCAGATCAGTGGCAGGAATTTTGAAAAATATAATGAGTCCAATGCGGTTATGAACAGTACTATTGTGGAATATGTGGAAGGTATCGAGGTTATCAAGGCGTTCGGCCGCTCGGGAGCGTCCTATGAGAAGTTCGCGAAAGCTATCACCGATTATAAAGTGTTTGTTGTAAAGTGGCTCAGCTCTACATGGGTGACTTTTAAGCTTGCCTTTGCTTTATTTCCATCCACACTTCTCGGTACGCTGCCGGTCAGTCTCTTTTTGGCGTCTTCAGG
>DXCZ01000066.1 GCA_019115765.1 Candidatus Mediterraneibacter stercoripullorum
CGCCAATCTCAGTGTCATTTTCATATCCTTCATAGGGATCAAAAGTCCAGTTGTCGATGTTGCCGATTCCTACGGTATCAATGTGAGCGTCATAGGCAATAATTTTGTCTCCGGTACCCATATAACCGATCACATTTCCCTGAGGATCGATGATGACTTCGTCAAAGTCAAGTTTCTTCATTTCAGATGCAATCGTTTCGATATGCGCTTTTTCATCGCAGCTTTCCCCCGGATTTTTTACAATGGCGCGCAGAAAAGCATTCATATCTTTCCCATAGTTCTGAGCGGCTTCTTTGATCTTGTTCAAATCCATTTTTTCTCTCCTTTATATATGTATGATTTCATTGAAATTGTTACCTTATTACACTGTCTGTCCCTATATCATCTGTCATTTCCGTCCCAGACGATGGACTCGTACCTCTCCGGATCGGTATCTCCCTCTGTTGAGAAGAGAAGGACCTTTGAGTTTTCATCCAGCCCCAGGTGTTCCCTCAGCGGTTTGTATTCATCCATCATCATGATGCATGCCAGAGTTCCGAAAGGCGCCGCTCCGGACTCACCGGATGTAACAGGCTGATCACCTTTGACTGGTGCTGCCAGCATACGCATTCCTTTTGCCGCTGCCCAGTCGGGAGTGGAGACGAATGTATCCACATGGTTTTTCAGGATATCCCAGGAAATGGTATTGGGCTCGCCGCAGGCGAGGCCAGCCATGATCGTTACCATATCTCCGTCTACAATGCGGATATTGCCGTCGCCGGCACATGCTCCTCTGTAAAGGCATGCTGCCGCTGAGGCTTCCACTACTACAACTTTCGGTGGATTCCCGGGATAACGGTTTGCAAAATATCCCTGAACTGCTCCTGCCAGAGATCCGACACCGGCCTGGATAAATACGTGTGTGGGACGGCCGCATCCGTATTCTTCCAGTTGTTCGTCGGCCTCCATTGCCATGGTTCCGTATCCCTGCATGATCCAGGAGGGAATCTCTTCGTATCCGTCCCAGGCTGTATCCTGTACCATGACGCCGTTCTCTGTCTTCTCTGCCATGGCGTTTGCCATACGTACACATTCATCGTAATTATATTCTTCGATCGTTGCCTGTGCGCCTTCGGCAAGGATGTTGTTCAGTCTTGTCTGTGTGCTTCCCTTGGGCATGAGGACCACTGCCTTCTGCCCCAGCTTATTAGCGGCCCATGCAACGCCTTTGCCGTGGTTCCCATCAGTTGCGGTAAAGAAGGTTGCCTGGCCGAATTCTTTCCTCAGCTCATCGGAGGTCAGTACACTGTAAGGGAGTTCCGAGACGTCTTTTCCGGTCTGCTTTGCAATATAGCGCGCCATAGCGAAGGATCCGCCCAGGACTTTGAATGCGTTCAGACCGAAGCGGTAGGACTCGTCCTTTACATAAACTTCCCCAAGTCCAAGTCTGGCTGCCATGTGGTCCAGTTTCGCAAGAGGAGTTACGGAATACTGGGGAAAGCTCTCGTGGAATGTTCTGGCTTTCCGGACTTCCTCCAGTCCCATGATCTTCAGATTCGCATCATCTGTTTTTGGCATGTTGTTCACTGCCCATTTGATAGTTTCCATTCTCTTAGACCTCCTTAATATATAAAATCCTTGTCTGATCCTTATCCTTTATCCATATAGCTGTATAGTGTGAATTTGGATATCCCAAGCAGGGAGGAAACTTTATCTCCGGACTTGGTGATGAGGAATGCGCCGGCGTTGTTCAGATACTGTACAACGGCTACCTTGTCATCCTTATTCATCAGCGCCACAGGTTTTCCCACCTCTGCAATAGCCTGTTCGATCAGCTGATCAAGAAGTTCATTTACATTGTGGGTGATCTTCTTGGGCTGAACGCCGGCGGAACGGCCGCCGGACTGCTGCTCCTGCTCTGTCTGTATCAGATCACGGATAGTGTTCTCCACGGCCAGCAGGGCTGTAATGTCATAATTCAGGGAAAAAATATAGGCAATCCTTCCGGTTTCATTCCGTATATACATAGTGCTTGACTTCAGGATCCGGCCATCGTCTGCCCTGGTCAGGTAGGCCAGCCGGTCCTTTACTCTTGCCGGATCGCTCCGGAGAGTCTCCAGTACGATGCCGGAAGGACCGTCTCCTGTCTTCCGGTCTGACACATGACCGTTTTCTATATATACAATGGAACTGTCCAGATCCTTCCTGGTCAGGTCGTGGATGACTACTTCACAGGAACTGCCGAACTGAACAGCAAGGCCGTGGGCCAGCTGTTTAAGAAAGTCGAGCTGTTGATACATTTACTCACCTGCCGTTTCATGAATCCCCAGACTGCGGGCTGCTTCGTTGATGGAAAGCGGAGTCTGAAGATCCGCATCCCTAAACCCATCATAGCATAAAAAAAGTAAGAGTCAATAGTTTTTCTAAAAAATTTTTAGGTGTACTAAAAAATATTTAGAATGTTTGTTGCATTTATACATTATTAATGGTATTCTATAAGAAATGAGTGGGATTCATATGCGAAATGTACAGAAAAAATTGACCGTCAGCGCCGGACGGCGGAAACGTTTTGGGTGAAATTCACAAGAAAAAGGAGAAGGAAAAATGCTGATCTTAGGAAATGGAAGAGTCATTACAAGAGACGAAGAGAGACCCTTCATTGAGAATGGAGCGGTGGCCATTGACGGAAACTCGATCTGCAGGGTCGGGACGGATGAAGAGATCCGCGCCGCATATCCTCATGAAGAGTATATCGATGCGAAGGGCGGACTGATCATGCCGGCGTTCATCAATGTGCATGAGCACATTTACAGTGCTTTTGCCAGAGGGCTTTCGGTGAAGGGGTATGACCCGAAGGGGTTCCTGGATATCCTGGATGGGATGTGGTGGACTATTGACCGGAACCTGACACTTCACGACACTTATCTGAGTGCCATGGCAACTTATATCGACAGTATCAGGAACGGAGTTACCACGGTATTTGACCATCATGCCAGTTTCGGATCTATCCGAGGATCCCTTTTTGAGATCGAGAAGGCGGCGAAGGAGACGGGGGTTAGATCCTGCCTCTGTTATGAGATCTCGGACAGGGACGGCTTGGACAAGGCGAGAGAGTCTGTGATGGAGAATGCAGAGTTTATCCGCCATGCCCAGCAGGACGATTCTGGGATGATCGCCGGGATGATGGGTATGCATGCACAGTTTACCATCTCTGATGAGACCATGGAGCTGGCGGCGGCAAACAAGCCGGACGGCGTAGGATATCACATCCATGTAGCGGAAGGGATCGAGGACCTGCACCACTGTCTGAGAACATATGGGAAGCGGATCGTGGACCGGCTGATGGATCACGGGATCCTGGGAGAAAAGACCCTTCTCGGACATTGTATCTACATTAATCCTCATGAAATGGAACTGATCCGGGATACAGATACCATGGTAGTGCACAATCCGGAGTCCAACATGGGAAATGCATGTGGATGTCCTCCTACTATGGAACTGGTGCACAGAGGGATCCTGACTGGACTTGGGACGGACGGATATACCCATGATATGATGGAGTCCTTCAAGGTGGCAAATGTGCTGCACAAGCATCATCTCTGCGATCCGAACGCGGCATGGTCTGAGGTGCCGAAGATGTTGTTTGAGAACAATGCGAAGATTGCGGGGAGATATTTTAAGCAGCCGCTGGGTGTGCTGAAGGAAGGAGCCGCCGGGGATGTGATCATCGTGGATTATGATCCGCTTACTCCAATGAATGAAAGCAACATCAACGGTCATCTTGTATTCGGCGTGACAGGACATGACGTTGTGGCTACAGTGGCAGCGGGAAAGGTGCTGATGAAGGACCGGAGGCTGACCTGCATCGACGAAGCGAAAGTTATGGCAGACTGCAGGCAGGCGGCAGCTGAACTGGCGGGACGGATCAACACTGGAAGATGAACGGAACATCCTGTCCGGGCGGAGGGGAGGCGGTCAGACCTTCAGCCGCCCGGCACATATCATAGAAAGGAATCATAGAAAATGAGCGGAAAAAAGACAGCGAAAGATAACTCGGAATTATTTAAATGGAATGGGAATCCGTCCGTCGGACAGATCCTTCCCCTTGCTGCCCAGCATGTGCTGGCAGCTGTAGTCGGATGCGTGACTCCGGCTATCCTGGTAGCGAATGCCGCTAATAACGCAGGCGGAAACGTGGATATGGGAATGCTCATACAGGTCTCACTTGTATTTGCGGCTTTGTCCACACTTCTGCAGTTATATGGAGCCAGGATAAAACTGGGTTCAGGCCTGCCGGTCATTATCGGAGTCAGTTTTGCATATGTACCGACCATGACCGCTATTGCCGCGCAGGCGAAGAATGTGAACACGATCTTCGGCGCTATGGTCATCGGCGGCGTGGTTGCCATTCTTGTAGGATTGTTTATACGGCAGATCCGCAAGGTGTTCCCGCCCCTTGTCATCGGTACAGTTATCCTGGCTATCGGACTATCTCTGTACAGCACTGCGGTGAACTACATGGCAGGTAATTCTTCCAATACTTATGATGTAGTTGTGACTCAGCAGGGGAAGACGGAGGCGCTTGTTTACGGCTCCTGGCAGAACTGGTTTGTAGCTTTTGTTACATTGATGATCGTTGTCCTGCTGAACCATTATGGGAAGGGACTTTTTAAGCTGGCATCCATTTTGATCGGACTGATCTGCGGATATGTGGTGGCTCTCTGCTTTGGCATGGTTGATTTTTCCACTCTGTCAGGTGCCGGATGGTTCCAGGTGCCTATGCCTCTTGCGTTTGGCATGAAGTTTGATGTTTCTGCGATCCTGCCTCTTGCGATCCTGTTCCTTGTCAATTCCATCCAGGCCATGGGAGACTTCTCTGCCACGACAACCGGCGGTATGGACCGGCTTCCTACAGATGACGAGTTGAACGGAGGCATCATCGGATACGGTGTCAGCAATATCATCGGAGCTTTCTTCGGATGTCCTCCTACTGCTACATACAGCCAGAACGTGGGTATTGTAGGATCAACGAGAGTTGTCTCAAGAAAAGTGTTTTCTGTAGCGGCAGTGATTCTTCTGATCGCCGGCCTGATTCCGAAGTTCTCTGCACTGCTGCGGACGATTCCACAGTGCGTTCTTGGTGGTGCGGTGGCTTCTGTGTTCGCATCTATCGCCATGACCGGGATCAAGCTTCTTGTGACTGAGAAACTGACCTACAGGAATACAACAGTTGCAGGGCTTGCCATCGCCATCGGCATGGGCGTTTCCTTAAGTGACGGATGTCTGAACCAGATGTCTGCAAGTATTCACGGCGCGCTGAATATGAGCATGAGCCTGGAGAGTTTCCAGTCTATTATCAACAATACATTTGCTTCATCTCCCGTGGTCCTGGCGACCATCTTTGCGGTGATCCTGAACCTGATCCTGCCGAAAGACAAGCCGGACGCGGAGTAGAAACAGAAAATAAAGCGGAAATGTTCGGGCATAATGTTCCGAGACAGGAGGGAAAATATGAGTGATATTATGAGGCCAATGGCTTTTGAACAGCTTATGGAATGGATCCTGGCAGAGAAGAAGCAGAGCGGCACGGTGTTCGGGACCCATCATCCATACTATGCAGACCCCAGATACAACAGGACTATATTCGACCGTCTGCTTGAGACGCCGGCAGGGCCGGCGGCAGGACCCCACACACAGCTGGCGCAGAATATTGCGGCTGCCTATTATACGGGAAGTCGTTTCTTCGAATTAAAGACAGTCCAGATCATGGACGGGGCGGAACTGTCTGCCTGTGTTAATAAGCCCTGTATCAAAGCAGATGATGAGTGTTATAACTGCGAGTGGTCTACAGAGCTTTATGTGCCGGAGGCGATGGAGGAGTATATCAAGGCATGGTTCCTCTGCAAAGTGATGGCCAAGGAATTCGGGCTTGGAAGTATGGATGGATTCCAGTTTAACATCAGTGTAGGATATGATCTTGCAGGAATCCAGTCGGAGAAGATCGATCGTTTTCTGAATACTATGAAGCATGCTCAGGACTGCGAGATATTTCAGTCCTGCAGGAACTGGCTTCTCGAGCATACAGACAGGTTCGAGCATGTGACAAAGGAGGATATCGAGAGTATTTCCGGCGATATCTGCAATTCCGTGACAATATCCACTCTTCATGGATGCCCGCCTCAGGAGATCGAGAAGATTGCAATGTACCTGATCACGGAGAAGGGATTTCATACTTTTATCAAATGCAATCCGACGCTCCTGGGGTATGAGTTCGCCAGAAAGACCATGGATGATATGGGATACGATTATGTGGCATTTGGAGATTTTCATTTCAGGGATGACCTGCAGTATGAGGATGCGGTCCCCATGCTGACCAGACTGATGAAGGTCTGTCAGGAGAGAGGGCTGGAATTCGGAGTGAAGATCACCAACACGTTTCCTGTCGATGTGAAGCAGAATGAACTGCCGAGTGAAGAGATGTACATGTCCGGAAAGTCATTGTATCCGCTGTCTATTTCTCTGGCGGCGAAGCTGGCAGAAGAGTTTGACGGGAAACTGCGCATCTCTTATTCCGGCGGCGCGGATTTCCACAATATCAAAGGTATCGTAGACGCGGGGATCTGGCCGGTGACCGTTGCGACGACTCTCCTGAAGCCCGGCGGATACGACCGGATGGGCCAGATGGCGAAAATGCTGGAGGAGGAGAATGCTGTTTATACAGGCGTAGATCCGGAAGCGGCCAGGAAGCTTGCACAGGAGGCGGTGAAGAGCCCCTGGCATGTGAAGGCGGTGAAGCCTCTTCCATCCAGAAAGATGAAGAAACAGGTGCCCCTTTTGGACTGCTTTACGGCTCCCTGTAAAGAGGGATGCCCGATCCATCAGGATATCACGGCCTATCTTCAGCTGGTGCGGGCGGGGAAATACGAAGAGGCTCTTCAGGTCATTACAGAGAAGAACCCTCTGCCTTTTATCACTGGAACGATCTGCTCCCATGCATGTATGGGCAAATGTACACGGAATTTCTATGAGGAGCCGGTGCATATCCGGGCTATGAAGCTGCTGGCGGCGGAGAATGGCTATGATGCCTTCCTGTCAAAACTGTCTGCCCCGGCTGTGACCAGATCCGGCAAAGCAGCTGTCATCGGCGGAGGACCGGCAGGAATGGCTGCCGCATATTTCCTGAGAAGAGCAGGCATGGAAGTCACGTTATTTGAGAAGACAGACTCCTTAGGCGGTGTGGTCCGCCATGTGATCCCTGAGTTCCGGATCGCATCTGATGCTATTAACAAGGATGCAGCTATCCTGGAGAAGATGGGAGTGAATGTCTGTCTGAATACGGAGATCACAGATATCAGTATGCTGAAAAACGCGAACTATAGTGCGGTGATCCTGGCGCTGGGAGCATCAGAGCCGGGCGTGCTCAGACTGGAGAAAGGGGAACCGGTCAACGCCCTGAAGTTCCTTGCGGACTATAAGGCTCATGACGGAGACCTGGATATCGGGAAAAATGTGGTTGTCATCGGCGGCGGAAATACGGCTATGGACACTGCCAGGGCTGCAAAGCGGACGAAGGGCGTGGAACACGCATACCTTGTATATAGAAGGACGAAGCGCTATATGCCGGCGGATGAGGAAGAGCTGGTCATGGCAGTGGACGACGGAGTGGAGTTTATGGAACTGCTGGCTCCGGTGAAGCTGGAAAATGGCAGACTTCTCTGCAAAGTAATGAAGCTGGGAGACTTTGACGCTTCCGGAAGACGGGGCGTTGTGGAGACCGGCGAGGAGAAAGAGATCCCGGCGGATACAGTTATTGCAGCGGTAGGTGAACGAGTTCCGACAGGATTCTATGAGAGAAACGGGATACATGTGAATGAGCGTGGGCGGGCTGTTGTCAATGAGGAGACGTGCGAGACGAATCTTCCCGGCGTGTATGTAGCGGGCGACGGCCTGGGCGGCCCGGCTACAGTGGTGGAAGGTATCCGCGACGGCCTGAAGGCTGCGGAGGCTGTCATCGGCGGGAAGCTGGTAAAGGACTTTGATCCGGCAGCAGATGAGAAGGCTATTTATGAGAAACGCGGAAATCTTCTGGATCAGCAGGAAGGAAGCGCGGAAAGCGGCCGGTGCCTTGGATGCTCGGGAATCTGCGAGAACTGTACGGAGGTATGCCCCAACCGGGCGAACATCTCCATCCGCGTACCGGGCATGGAGAAGCACCAGATCATCCATGTGGACTATATGTGCAACGAGTGCGGAAACTGCCGCAGCTTCTGTCCTTATGACAGCGCTCCATATCTGGATAAGTTTACTCTGTTCGCAGATGTGAAGGATATGGAAGACAGCAGTAACCAGGGATTTGCGGTACTGGACAGAGAAACAGTAAGATGCAGGGTACGCTTCTTCGGGGAGACGGTCGAGTGGACTATGGGAGACGAGACCCGGATCCCGGAGGCTCTGCAGAAGCTGATGGAGACAGTGTGCAGGGATTATTCCTATCTCTTAAGAACCTGACAGAAAAGTATCGGTCCGGCCGGAGAACTTCATGGCCGGACCGGTGAATATCAGAACACAAAAGCAGCAGAAAGAAGGGATCAGTGATGAAACGGTTATTCAAAGGCGGAACAGTAGTCAGCAGTGAGGGGATGCAGGACCTGGATATCCTCGTAAAAGGGGAGAAGATCCTGGCAGTGGGCAAGGATCTGGCATTCCGTGACGCTGAGGTCATCGATGTGAAGGGAAAACTTCTGTTCCCGGGATTTATTGACGCTCACACCCATATGGCGCTTGAGGTGAGCAATACGGTTACAGCGGACGACTTTTATTCGGGCACCAGGGCCGAGCTGGCGGGAGGAACTACGTGCATTATCGACTTTGCCACTCAGTACGAAGGCGAGTCCCTGGCTCAGGCTATAGAGAAATGGCATCAGAAAGCGGATGGGGAGTGTTCCTGTGATTATGCCTTTCATCTTGCCATTTCCCAGTGGAATGAGGAGATCAGCAGGGAACTGGAACAGGTGGTTGAAGAGGAGATCTCTTCTTTCAAGATGTATATGACTTATGATAACCGGGTGGACGATGAGACCATGTATGAGATCCTCTCCAGACTGAAAGAACTGGGTGGTATCGCCGGCGTACACTGTGAGAACCACGGGATCATCAGCGCACGGCTGAAGGAGACTGAGGTGAAAAAGGGAGGAAGGACGGATGTGTCCGATTATCCATGGACCAGGCCGAAGGAAGCGGAGGCCGAGGCTGTGGGAAGACTGCTGAAGATCGCAAAATGTGTGGATACTCCGGTAATCGTGGTCCATCTGAGTACAGCGGCCGGATACAGAGAGATCCTGCGAGCGAGAGAAGAAGGTCAGACAGTATACGTGGAGACTTGTCCCCAGTATCTGCTCCTGGACGAGAGCCGGTATTCTCTTCCAGCAGAGGAGGCAAGACGTTATATGATCGCGCCGCCTCTTCGAAAGAAGAAGAATCAGGAGGTCCTCTGGCAGGCGCTGAAGGAGGGCAGGATCCAGACAATTGCTACAGATCACTGCAGCTTTACAAAGGAACAGAAAGAGATGGGCAGAGAGGACTTCTCAAAGACTCCCTGCGGTATGCCGGGAGCGGAAGAGCGTCCGGCTCTGATCTGGCAGTTCGGTGTCAATTCGGAGAGGATCACTCCGGAGCAAATGTGCGCATATCTGTCGGAGAATCCGGCTAAGCTGTACAATCTCTATCCATGGAAAGGAAGGCTGATCCCCGGAGCGGACGCGGACATTGTCGTCTGGAATCCGGATACAGAGTGGACTATGACCGCTGAAAATATGCAGTCTGCCTGTGATTACTGTCCCATGGAGGGAACGAAGGTACGGGGCAGAGCCGAGCAGGTTTATTTAAGAGGCGTGCTTGCGGCGGAGAACGGCAAGGTACTGGAAGAAAGGACAGGCCGCTATGTAAAGCATGGCGCGGGTGAAGAATAAGATGCTGTATATTTATAAAAAGAATGCCCTGTGTGATGTGGATTCGCTGAGGCAGGCGGCTGGAATCCTGGATGCGGATCATCCTGTGGTATCGGTGACAGGAGCCGGGGGGAAGACTTCCTCCATCCGCCGGCTTGCCGGAGAATATATCCGCTCCGGACAGAAAGTGATCGTCATGACGACCACCCATTTGATGGTGGAGGAGGAGCCCTGGTTCCTCCTCGAGCCGTCCGAGGAGAAGATGAGAGAGCTGTTGGAGACGTATTCCCAGGTCTGGGTGGGAACGCCTGCGGAAAACCGCAGGATGGGGCCTGTTCCAGATGAATTTCTGAATGTGATCTGGAACATGGAGCTGCCGGTGCTTGTCGAAGCAGACGGAGCCAGACAGCTCCCTCTGAAAGTGCCTGGAGAGCAGGAACCTGTTATCCTTCCTCAGACCACCCATCTGCTGTCCGTTTACGGACTGGATGGGATCGGCGGCAGGATCCGGGATGTGTTCTTCCGGCCGGAGAGAGCGGCGGAACTGTTGGGCAGACAGCCGGAGGATCTGGTCACAGTAGAAGATGTGGCGCTTCTGGCGTCTTCGGAGGATGCCGGCAGAAAAGGATGTCCGGCGGATGCTGTATATACGGTTGTCTTGAATAAAGCAGATACGCTCCGGCTGAAAGCGCGGGCGCTGGAGATCAGCAGAGAGCTGGAGAAGGCGGGGATCATGCGGATCGCGGTCTCTTCCAGAGAGGAAGATTGACATGAATATACTTATAAGAGGGGCCGGGGACCTGGCTACAGGGATCGCATCCAGACTGTACGGAGCCGGATACAGGATCTTGATGACAGAGATAGAGACGCCGCTTACCGTGCGGAGGACCGTAGCCCTCTCCAGAGCGGTATATGAAGGGGAATCTCAGGTTGAGGAGATGAAAGGAATCCGGGTATCCGACCAGAAAGCCGCGGAGACGGTCATGGAGCAGGGAGACATTGCTGTGATGGCAGATCCGGATATGGCCTGCCGGGAGTGGTTCCGGCCGGATGTGATCGTGGATGCCATCCTGGCAAAGAGAAATCTGGGAACCAGGATCACAGATGCTCCTTTTGTCATTGGAGTGGGCCCAGGATTCACAGCCGGACAGGATTGCAACTGTGTTGTGGAGACGAAGAGAGGACATACCCTTGGAAATATCATCTGGAAGGGCAGTGCCATTCCCAATACCGGGGTGCCCGGCAATGTGGGGGGCTATACTATTGAACGTCTGATACGGGCGTCAGAAGACGGCAAGATAGAGCCGAAGGTACGGATCGGAGATCAGGTTGAGAAGGGACAGGTTGTTGCCTTTACCGGCGGAGTTCCGGTATATGCGCAGATGTCCGGAATCGTCCGCGGAATGCTCCAGGAGGGAGCTGACGTTACAAGAAACCTTAAGATCGGGGATATCGACGCCCGGGCGGAAGTATCTAACTGCTATACCATCTCTGACAAGGCAAGGGCTATCGGCGGCGGTGTTCTGGAGGCAGTGACCGGATTTGAGAGGATGAAAGGGAACTTCGGGATCGTTATACTGGCAGCAGGCAGAGGCAGCAGGTTCGGAGGGAATAAACTGAAGGCTCTCGTGAAAGGAAAGCCGCTATATCAGCATACGCTGGAACGGTCGGAGGCATTCGGGTCCTTCCCGTCCTTTATTGTTACCGGAGATGAGGAAATCGCCGGGGAGGCAGAGAAACGAGGCATCACGCCGATCTGGAATCCGGAGCCGGACAGGGGGATTTCTCATTCTCTGATCCTTGGACTTGGGAAAGCTGCGGATGTCCGCTCGGATCTTCGAGGTGTTATGTTCTCTGTGTGTGACCAGCCCGGGCTGAGTCCTTCCACCATGCAGCGGATGTTCAACACAGCGTCTCTGCACCCCGGCAGTATCGTCTGTGCCGGAAACGGGGGGAAAACAGGAAATCCGGTCCTCTGGGACAGGATATATTTCCCTGAACTTCTGGAACTGACAGGCGACGAGGGCGGCAGACAGGTGCTCAGAAGACATGGGGACAGAATCCGGATCGTTCAGGCGGATCCAGAGGAATTGAAGGACATCGACAGGAGAGAGGATCTGTCGATGTGACAGAAGCAAGATCGCGCAGGAAAACAGCATCTATATCAGCAGAAGCTTACCGGATGAATCCCTGCGTCAGGATTGAGGAGAAGAGAGATTATGGGACGGAATCGTAAAAAGAAAGTGGCTGTTGTACAGTGTACAGGGAACTGCCGCAGAATCGGAAATATCCCGGATCCAGGACAGTATGAAGATTGCAGACAGGCGGTCCTAGCGCATCCGGAGGGGCTCATGCCCTGCCGTTGGGGGTGCATCGGTTTGGGAAGTTGTGTGCAGGCATGTCGGCTGGATGCCATTTATATCAGTGAACTGGGCGCTGCGGAGACAGACTGGGACAGGTGTGTCGGATGCGGGCTGTGTGTGAAAGCCTGTCCACAGGGGCTGATCCGGATCACGGCTCCGGAGTTCCCCATTTATCCGGCGTGCATCAATGAGGATGCGGGCGCACAGACAAGAAACTACTGTGATTCAGGATGTATCGCATGCGGTATCTGTGTGAAGAACTGTCCAGTGGGAGCGATACAGATCGAGAACGGCCATGCAGTCATTGATGAAGAAAAATGCATCGCCTGTGGTATGTGCGCGGTGAAATGTCCCCGGGGAGTGATCCGGGATCATGACGGAATCTTTACCGTCAGGGAAGAGCGGGTGGTAAGATGAAAGAAAATTACAGTTTTACGGTCAATGGTATACTGAGGAGTACAGATCAGAACAAGCCTCTGTTGAGATATCTTCGGGATGATCTCCATCTTCATTCAGTGAAAGACGGCTGCAGCGAGGGGGCCTGCGGGACATGTACAATCATCGTGGATGGAAAAGCGGTGAAATCCTGTGTCCTGACGACGAAACTGGCAGTTGGAAAAAATATCATCACCACAGAAGGCATGAGTGATGAGGAGAAAGAAGCCTTTGTTTATGCCTTCGGCTCCAAAGGCTCTGTGCAGTGCGGGTTCTGTATCCCTGGTATGGTGATGGCGGGGAAAGCACTGATCGATCGGGTGCCGGATCCCACAGAGGAGGAGATCAAGACTGCCCTCAAGGGGAACATCTGCCGCTGTACGGGATATAAGAAGATCATCGAAGGCATCCAGCTGGCGGCGGCTATCCTGCGCGGCGATGAGAAGATCGAGAAAACGCTGGAAAAGGGCGACGTCTACGGCGTGGGTAAGAAGGCGTTCCGTCTGGATGTCCGGGAGAAGGTTCTTGGATACGGAGAGTATCCGGATGATGTGGAGATGGAGGGGATGGTTTATGCGTCAGCGGTCCGCTCCAGATATCCCCGGGCAAAAGTGCTTGATATCCATTGTGAGAAAGCCCTTGCACTTCCGGGTGTGCTGGATGTGCTGACTGCAGAAGATGTGCCGAATAACAAAGTAGGCCATCTGCAGCAGGACTGGGATGTGATGATCGCCAGGGGCGATATCACCCGATGTGTGGGCGACGCCATCTGTCTGGTGGTGGCCGAGACAAGAGAGATCCTGGAGAAGGCGAAGAAACTGATCCGGATCGATTATGAGGAGCTGAAGCCGGTCACATCGGTGCAGGAAGCCATGGCGGAGGATGCGCCGAAAGTCCACTCGGCGGGCAATCTCTGTCAGAGCCGTCACGTGACACGGGGAGATGCGAAAAAAGCACTGGAAAATTCAAAATATGTGGTGACCAGAACATACACCACCCCATTTACGGAACATGCATTTCTGGAACCGGAGTGCGCAGTGGCATTTCCGTACAAGGATGGGGTAAAGGTCCTTTCTACAGATCAGGGAGTCTACGATACCAGAAAAGAGATATCCATCATGTTCGGATGGGATCCGGAGCGTGTGGTGGTGGAGAACAAGCTGGTAGGCGGCGGTTTCGGCGGCAAGGAAGATGTGTCCGCCCAACATATAGCGGCACTGGCTGCTATGAAGGTGAACCGGCCGGTGAAGGTTGTTTTCTCCCGGCAGGAGTCAATTAATTTCCATCCAAAGCGTCATGCCATGGAAGGAACATTTACCCTCGGGTGTGATGAGAACGGCATTTTTACCGGACTGGACTGTGAGATCTATTTCGATACCGGCGCCTATGCATCGCTCTGCGGCCCTGTTCTGGAGCGGGCCTGCACCCATTCGGTGGGACCGTACTGTTATCAGAATACGGATATCAGAGGCTTTGGCTATTATACAAATAACCCTCCGGCAGGAGCGTTCCGGGGATTCGGCGTCTGTCAGAGCGAGTTCGCTCTGGAGTCTAATATCAACCTGCTGGCGGAAATGGTGGGCATCTCTCCCTGGGAGATCCGTTACCGTAATGCCATCGAGCCGGGCAAGGTGCTCCCCAACGGTCAGATCGCCGACTGCTCCACAGCTCTTAAGGAGACCCTTCTGGCGGTGAAGGATGCTTACGAGAGCAATCCGGGCAGAGCCGGCATTGCCTGCGCCATGAAAAATGCCGGCGTAGGTGTGGGGCTTCCGGATAAAGGACGGGCAAAGCTGGTCGTTCATGGCGGAAAGGTGGAGCTGTACAGCGCGGCTTCTGATATCGGTCAGGGATGCGCCACAGTATTTGTCCAGATGGTTGCGGAAACTACCGGACTTGGCAGAGAAAAGATAAGGAACATGGGAGCAAATTCCGAGGTGGCTCCGGACTCCGGCACCACATCCGGTTCCCGTCAGACGCTGATCACAGGTGAGGCGGTCCGGATGGCGGCGGCTGATCTGAATGAGGAGCTTCTGAAAGTAGGAGGAGATCTGTCCAGACTGGAAGGAAGAGAGTTCTTTGCAGAGTTCTTCGATCCTACAGACAAGCTGGGAGCAGACGTTCCATATCCAAAGAGCCATGTGGCCTATGGTTTTGCCACCCATGTAGTCATTCTGGATGACGAGGGCAGGGTGAAAGAGGTATATGCCGCCCATGATTCCGGCAAGGTGGTCAATCCCATCTCCATTCAGGGACAGATCGAGGGCGGTGTGCTCATGGGACTGGGATATGCACTTACAGAGGATTTCCCGCTGAAGGACTCTGTACCTCAGGCAAGGTACGGTACTCTGGGACTGCTGAGGGCACCTCAGATCCCGGATATCCACGCCATCTATGTGGAGAAGAAGGAGCTCCTGCCGTTTGCCTATGGGGCCAAGGGAATCGGTGAGATCGCAACGATACCGACAGCTCCGGCAGTACAGGGCGCCTATTATGCCATGGATCACGTCCTTCGTACCAAACTTCCCATGGAGAATACATATTACTCGAAGAAGCAGAAGGCAGTGAAATAATATCGGGAAAGGAGGCGGCACAGATGAGAATCGGGGCAGTGATCGCTGCGGCGGGGAGACCCGGCGGGTTCAGCAGCTATGACAGAATGGAATATATCGAAGGAAGCAGCATGGTCAGAAGAATGATCGGAAACTTCCGGAGAGCCGGAGTAGAAGATATAGCTGTAGTAACCGGATACAGGGCAGAAGAAACGGAAAAGAGTCTTATGAAACTCGGCGTTGCCTTCCTGAGAGCAGACGATTATGAAGAAAAGCAGATGCTGGACTTTGCGGTCCAGGGACTTTCCTATCTGTCAAATACCTGCGGCAGGATCTTTTTCTGCCCCTCTGATGTGCCCCTCTTCTCGGAGAAAACCATCCGGAAAATGATGGAAGATGACAGTCCTGTGGTGATCCCGGTGTGCGGGGGCAGGAAAGGACATCCTGTTCTTATAGATGCAGGATTGACAGAGCATATCGCGGCCTACACAGGGGAGCGTGGGCTGAAGGGGGCTCTGGATGATTCCGGGGCAAAGGCTGCTTTTGTACAGGTGGATGACAGAGGTGTACTGACAGCCGCCGGGAAAGATCCCTGTTTTGAAGAAACAGCACAATATGAATTCCCAGCCCGGATTTATCCGAGGGTAAAGGTTCAGCTTGTCAGAAATGTGCCGTTTTTTGGTCCTGGCATGATGGTGGTCCTAAAACAAATCCAGATCCTTGGAAATGTCCGCGAGGCATGTGAGAAGGCTGGGATGTCCTACAGCAAAGGGTGGTCACTGATACGAACAGCCGAAAAAGAGCTGGGATGGGTAATCGTAGAGCGCAGTCCCGGCGGTAAGTACGGGGGAACAGCCCATGTCAGCGAAAAAGGCCAGATGCTCATGGAATGTTATGAGAAGATGGAACGGGAGATAGCGGAAGAAGCGGAGAAGAAGTACAGAGAGATTCTCGGGAAAAGCGGGCTGAAACTTTGAAACGGGTCTTTACCCGTTTCTTTTTGAAGAACGATTGTTTTTTAAAAAATAATCGGGTATACTGAAGCTATGTAAAAATTATAAACTGGAGAACAGGAGAAAATGTATTATGAAAAAAAGGATTTTGGCAGCAATGCTGGCAGCGATGATGGTTCTGTCTATGGCGGGATGTTCCGGCGGAGGCAATGAAGCAGATACGTCTGACAACACGGAAGACCAGGCATCTGCAGAAGGCGGGGACACGGCAGAAGAGACGGAGATCCAGGTATTTATTGCAGCCAGCCTTAATACGGTGATGACAGAGCTGGCGGAGATGTACAACGAGGATCATCCGGAGGTGAAGATTACATATAATGCAGACAGCTCCGGAACGCTGCTCACTCAGATCCAGGAAGGATATGAGTGCGACATTTTCTTTTCTGCTGCACAGAAGCAGATGGATGATCTGGAAGCAGACGGTCTTATGGTAGAGGGAACGAGAGCTAATGTGGTAAATAATCAGGTCGTAGTTGTCACACTGAAGGACAGCGGAACCGCAGTAACCGGTCTGGAGAATATCGGGGAAGCAGAGAGCATCGCGCTGGCAGGCGGCAGTGTTCCGGTAGGACGTTATACCAGACAGGCTCTGATCAATCTCGGAGTCCTTCCGGAGACAGATGATCCTGCATCTATAACAACAGAGGAAGTTTCCGAGGCTCTGGGCGGTGTAGAGATCAGTGAACAGGATAATGTGAGCAAGGTGCTTACTGCTGTTGTGGAAGGTTCCTGCGAGGTAGGGACAACTTATTACTCTGATACATATGGATACGAGGATGATCTTGACATCCTGCAGACAGTCAGCTATGACCTGACAGGAGACGTTATTTATCCGATTGCCCGCGTGGTAAATGAAGAAGCGGATGACGCACAGAACGCAGCGGCAGACGATTTCCTTAATTTTGTTCTGTCTGACGAGGCAAAAGCGGTATTTGATTCCTACTATTTTGATACAAATGTAGAGTAATCCGCCGTTATCGGAACAGGAGGGTGAGAGTACGATGGATGAGGTAATGCAGATATTAGAAGAGCTGGACTGGAGTCCCCTTTTCATCTCATTAAAAACAGGGATCGTCGCAACAGTCATCTCATTTTTCCTCGGGATTTTTGCAGCCCGGAAAGTTGTAAAGACAACTTCCGGGAAAAAGGCGGTGATCGACGGGATCCTGACGTTGCCCATGGTGCTCCCGCCCACAGTAGCGGGCTTCTTCCTCCTCCTTTTGTTCAGCAGAAGGAGGCCTCTGGGAGAGTTTCTGTTTGATGAATTCGGATTTAAAGTAGTCCAGACATGGCTGGGATGTGTGATCGCGGCGACGGTCATCGCTTTTCCGCTCATGTATCGGAATGCACGGGCCGCCATGGAGCAGATCGATCCCAATCTTGTCTATGCAGGGCGCACCTTGGGAATGTCTGATATCCAGATTTTCTGGAAGGTTGTTGTGCCTACGGCAGGACCGGGTATCGCTTCGGGCACGATTCTTACATTCGCAAGAGCACTGGGAGAGTATGGTGCCACATCCATGCTGGCGGGTAATATTCCGGGAAAGACCGGTACTATTTCTCAGAAGATTGCCATGGTCATACAGGATGGGGATTACCTGACGGCAGGAATCTGGGTGGTTATCGTAATGATGATCGCCTTTGCTGTCATTTTCCTGATGAATCTGATCTCGGGAAAGAAAATGAAAAATGTAGGGAGATGGTAGGAGATGTCCATATCTGTAGAGATTTATAAGAAACTGAATAATTTCTCTCTCAGCATTTCCTTTCAGAGTCAATCACGCAGGATCGGCATACTGGGAGCGTCTGGCTGTGGAAAAAGCATGACGTTGAAAAGCATTGCAGGTATAGTAACTCCGGATGAAGGCAGAATCGAGATTGAGGGCAGGACATTGTTTGACCGGGCTGCCAGGATCGATCTGAAGCCTCAGAAGAGAAACGTGGGATACTTATTCCAGAATTATGCATTATTTCCGACTATGACGGTGGAGAAGAATATCGCCGCTGGATTAAAGTGCAGCAGAAAGGAAAAGGCGGACCGGGTCAGTCAGATGGTAGAAAAGTTTCGGCTGAACGGCCTGGAGAAAAGACTTCCGGGGCAGCTGTCCGGCGGCCAGCAGCAGAGAGTGGCTCTGGCCCGGATCATGGCATATGAACCTGATGTGATCCTGCTTGACGAGCCTTTTTCCGCTCTGGATATGTTCCTGAAGGACCAGCTGCAGCGGGAGATGACAGATCTGCTGGAGGATTATAAGGGAACAGTTATTCTCGTGTCCCACAACCGGGACGAGGTTTACCGATTCAGTGAAGAGCTGTTTGTCATAGACCAGGGCAGGATTTCTGCATCGGGCCCGACTGAACAGCTTTTCCGCGATCCTGTCAGCAGAGAGGCGGCGAGGTTGACCGGATGCAAGAATTTCTCAAAGATCCGGAAAAAAGATAATCATACACTGGAGGCCATGGACTGGGGAATATCTCTCCATATTAAAAGAGAGATTCCGTCCTATGCATCCTATATCGGATACAGGGCTCACGATTTCATACCGGTCTGGGGAGAACGGGGAAGCAATATGATCCGGTTCAGTCTGGAAAGCAGTGCAGTACTTCCATTTGAGAACAATTACTACGTACGTCCGGAAATTGGCAGCTCTGGCAGCCATACCGGCGGAGGAAAACTGGACGAAAAGATAAAGGCCAGGGAAAGCAGAAGAGGAGAAAATATGAGCGGGGATGAAAGTGCGGAGACGACAGTGCTCTGCTGGTTTGTGCAGCGGGACAGAGAGGAAGAGCTTGCAAAAAGGGGGCTTCCAGATTACCTGGCCTTTGATGAGGATAAGATGCTGTTCCTGCAGTAGGATAAATCTGTGTGAAAATTATTTACAACCAGTGTAGTCTGGTATATAATGGGCACTTGTGAAATGAAAGAGGTGCTCTGCAATGAAAACAGTTCAGAAAGATATGACATCGGGAAGCCCGATGAAGATGATATTCTGGTTTACTTTTCCTATTTTTATCGGGAATGTCTTCCAGCAGTTTTATAATATGGCAGATGCTGTTATCGTTGGAAAGTTTGTGGGAACGAAAGCGTTGGCGGCAGTGGGAAGCACAGGAACTATCATGTTCCTGATCAATGGATTCGTGATCGGGATGACAGCCGGTTTTACTGTACTGACCGCACAGAAATTCGGCGCCGGAGATATGAAGGCGATGAGGAAAAGCGTAACAGGCGCGGCGCTTCTATCCCTTGTCATAGGACTGCTCCTGACTGTGCTGTTCATGGTATTTATGAAGCCCCTTCTGACACTTATGAATACGCCGGATGACATTTTCATAGACGCCTATGCGTATATCATGATCATCAGCGGCGGGATCCTGGCACAGATGCTCTACAATCTGCTGGCAAGTATACTGCGAGCGCTTGGAGACAGTAAAGTTCCGCTGTATTTCCTGATCCTGTCCGCTTTTTTGAATATTGTGCTGGATCTGGTATTTGTGATCGCATTCCATATGGGAGCTGCGGGCGCAGCAGTGGCCACCGTTATATCTCAGGGAATCTCAGGGTTGCTCTGTCTGCTGTATATTGCCAGAAAAGTTCCGGTACTGTCTATGGCAAAGGAGGACTGGAGCCCCAGGAAAGAACTGCTCGCTGTTCAGCTACGGATCGGTATCCCTATGGCACTGCAGTATTCTATCACTGCTGTCGGCACTATGATGGTCCAGTCGTCACTTAATATTCTTGGTTCCACTCTTGTGGCTGCTTATACTGCAGCGGGTAAGATCGAGCAGGTGGTAACGCAGGCGTATGTTGCCATGGGAACTACAATGGCCACTTATGGCGCCCAGAATATGGGAGCTGGAGACGTGCCCAGGATTCGCCAGGGATTTAAGGCATGCACGATCATCGGTGCGATCTACTCTCTGATTGCAGCTGCGCTTGTAATGACAGTGGGAAAATATATGACGTATCTTTTTGTGTCAGACGATGTAGAGATGATCATGGATTCAGTAGATATCTATCTGAAATGTGTGGGGCTGTTTTTTATCCCGCTGACGATTGTAAATGTTTACCGCAATGGTATACAGGGATTGGGATATGGTTTTCTGCCCATGACTGCCGGTATTGCAGAACTGATTGGAAGGGGAGTGGTTGCGCTGATCGCGGCACAGCAGAGAAGCTATCTTGGTGTATGTCTTGCAAGCCCGGCGGCGTGGGTGTTGGCCGGAGCACTTCTTATTGCTATGTATTATTACATTATGAATCATGACATGAAAAAAATATTCCGCAGAGATTCCGGGAATATGGATAAAAATCAATCTGAAGTTTAGGCGAAGTACAATGGCCGTACACACAGGCTGTATGCACAGCCATCGTCTTCTTTATTGATGATTATATACTAACAGAGAATTGTGAATCGACTGTGTCATGATTTGGAAGAATTTTTAAAGATTATAAAAAGAGAATGAAATTCTCCGGAACATTCCGGAGAATTTCATGTTTAAGAGGGATGAAAGGTATCTGTCAGAGATTATTTCCAGCTGTTTACTGTATGCATGGTTTCCTGGGAAGCGGTGAGCCAACGATCTTTCTCAGTTTCGAACCTCTCAAAAAGCCATGCTATTGCCTGATCCATTCCCTCGTCTGATAATGGAAAAACGGCCTTTTCCTTTTCGGCATCAGGAGTATCTTCAAAACACCATGGTTCCGGGTAAATATAGACAGTAAAAGTAGTGCTGTTTTTTCCATCATCACCTCTGAAAAAATATCTCATCCCGTAGTGACTTCCTGAAAAAGACTCCTTTTTTAATCCGCTGAAAGGAATTAGTTTCTTATCAATCATATAAATTTCCTCTTTCCTGTACTGAGTTATCTGTCTGCTTTTGCTATTATAGCGGAAAATGCTCAATCCTTCCAGTATGATTTCAGCATTGATGAACCTGGAACTGTGTGGTATGAAATATACTTTATTCTGCAGCTTTCTCTGCAAATTCTGTTGTTACCAGATCACTGTAAGGTGCGCGCTCAGACAGTTCTCCGGCGCTTTCAAGAATATCCTGGAGCAGATCAAAGCTGCTCTCTTCGAAGATCAGATCTGCTTTCCATGTATCCTGTTCATAATATCGTTTTACAATGGTTGTAATGGTGTCAAGATCTGTTTCCGGGAACTGGGGTTCTATAATTTCAGCTATTTCTTCAGGAGTGTGATTCTGTACATAGTTCATGCCTTTCTGCAGCGCATTGGTGAAGCCTTGGATGATATCAGGATTTTCCTCTATATAACTTTTGCGGGCACTGAAAGCAGTGTAGGGGACATAGCCGCTGTCCTCACCAAGAGAAGCTACAACATAACCTTTCCCTTCTGATTCGAGTGTGGTGGCGCCAGGCTCAAACTCAACGGTGAATTCTCCCTGGCCTTCGGAAAATGCTGCCGCGGTGGAACCAAAATCAATATTCTGATTGATCTCCAGATCTGTTTCAGGATCAATGCCGTTCTGCTTCAGTATAAATTCGAAGACCATCTCGGGCATCCCGCCCTTACGTCCGCCAAGAACCAGATGGCCCTTCAGATCCTCCCATTTAAAGTCATCCATCTCTTCACGGGCCACAAGGAAATTGCCGGCACGCTGAGTGAGCTGGGCGAAGTTGACCACATAGTCTTCTGCGCCCTCGTTATAAGTGTAGATGGAAGCTTCTGATCCCATGAAGCCTATTTCTGCTTCACCGGAGATGACGGCGGTCATTGTTTTGTCTGCTCCAAATCCACACACGAGATCCAGTGCAATACCTTCCTCCTCAAAATACCCCTCTTCAATAGCCACATACATTGGTGCGTAAAAGATTGAGTGAGCTACTTCGTTCAAAGTAACTTCTGTCAGTTCTTTTTCTTCTGGTTCTTCGGAGCCGGTTTTGGAAATATTATCTGCAGCATTTTTATCGGATGTGTCTGATTCGCCCGAACAGCCTGTAAGAAGTGAAATAGAGAATGCGGCGGCGAGTAGAAGACTGAAGATACGCTTTTTCATAGATTCCTCCGATCAATACTATATTAAAATTCCATAATAGTATATGAACTGGTGTATGAAATGGTTCTCTTCCGAGCCTGATGTGTATAAAAGAAAGGATACCGTTGCCGGCATCCTTTCAAATCATCATAATTATGTTTCATTGTTATTTAATTGTCATGTTCCTCTTCGAAAGGATCATCATAGTCTTCATCCTCGTCATCGTAATCATCGCCGCCCCTGGACGCGATCGCAAGGATAAGCGAAAGTACTGCAAGTACTGCGCTGACAATTGCGCTTATGAGAAGCTGCATGTCATCTCCGCGCTGAACAAATGCAACAACAGTGCTGCCGAGATAAAACAACATCGGAAGAAGGAATGCAAATATTGTATTCCTGTTCTGAAGAATAAAGTACAGGATTGCGGCTACCAGCATGCAGAGAGCAAGTATGATATATGTAGTGCCGGAAACTGAGCCATCCGATGCGCCATTGATTCCTGTCACAAATCCTCTGTATACAAAGAAAGCAAATCCGGCAAGGGAGAGGATTCCGAGAATAATGCGGACTATTTTAAATCTTGGAGTATCATCATAGTCCTCATCGTCATATTCATCCTCGTCATATTCCGGTTCGGGTTCCGGTTTTTTCTTCCGAAGTTCCTCCTTTTTCGGAGCCTTCTTTTTAACAACTTCTTTTTTAGAGGATTCGTCTTCCTCTGCTGCTCTTCTTGCAACGCTTTTTTTAGATACCGGCTTTTTGGGTGTCTCCTCATCCGAATCGGAATGATCCTTTACCTTTCTTGTGACCGGTTTCTTGTGTGATTCTGTCTCTGTATCTTCTTCCGGGCGAACTCTCTTCTTTCTGACCGGTTTTTTCTTTTCTCCTGCGGCAATCATATCTTCATAACCTTTGCGCACAGCTTTTTCCTTCTTCGCGCGGACATGTTCCGGCGGAATATTGCCGTAATGCTGTTCTTCCTCGAAAGACTCGTGAGAAGCGTTGGATTCCTGGGGATGCTCGGAATGTTTTTTAACGGCCTTCTTTCCTGAAACAGGTGCCTTTTTCTTCAGCGGCTCTGTGGCACTGCTGTCGGAAGATACAGGGATTTCTCTGGATGCGGCGTCTGCTTTTGTTTTTTTAACAGGGTGAACAGCTGATTTCCCCGCTGCTTTCCCGGCAGGCTCTGCCTTTTTTTCCTCGGCTGCTTTTCTTGCCGCCATTTTCTTGGCGCGCTGTTTATCAAGATTCCACTGCTTTTTACAATCGCGGCAGATCGCATATTCATTAAAGATCGGATCACCATTCTCGCTGGTGCCGACCTGTTTTTTCTGCAGTTCGACATCTTTCCCGCATATTGGACACTTCATAGCTTTATACTCCTCTCTTTGCTGTGAATCTGAATTTACAATACGTTTATTATAGCATCATGATTCGTAGAGGACAATGGAAAAATGCAAGATAAAGTCGAATTTTGCAGCACTGTGGATCCAAAGAAGTATAATTGCCGGAAATCGCAGGGAGTTGTGCGCGCTTTGACAGTAGTCCGGAGTTTCGGAGGATCAGGCTGTCAGAATAATATGGAGTCATCACGTCAGGAAAGCGGAAGACCGGACTTTATCTTTTCTTCTCCTTCTTTTTCCAATTCTCGGATGCTGCCGGACGGAAACGATAGATATCATTGTAAGATTCTAACTCAGATCCGGATTTTGGCAGTGAGGGAATCAGTCCGGTAAAATCGGTGGTAGATGCTGCGTTGGAGAGATAGTCGTAATTGTCGATCAGTTCCTTATTATCCTTTTTATGGCAATCTTTCCTTTTTGAATGACTGATATCTGCTTTGTTGGTGTTTTTCCTTATATTATTCATAGCGACTAAAATATTGTCTGAGCATATCGGTATATGATCAGATGTACTCCTTTCTTTCTTCCGATAATATCCGGAGAATATATCATACAGATACTATTCCACCATTATGATAAAATATACATGAAGAAAAACAGAGAGTGTCAAAGATGTCATATGCAAAAGTATAAAGATTCATATCCAGATAAATGATATCTTTGTATAATTGTCCCAACAATATCAGACAAGGAGGAATTAATATGAGAAAGAGAAGAGTACTGGCTGCATTAATGGCAGCGGCAACAGGCGATCTTCCGGATATTATCCAGGTTGGCGGAATGCAGGATTCCAACACTATGCAGTTCATGAAGGAAGGACATTTCCTTGAGCTGACAGATATGGAGTGTCTGAATAATGTGGTGGATGAATACAAAGATGCGATTAAGTTCCAGGGCAAGAACTATATAGTGCCGATTTCTGCAAACTTCAGCGGCGTGTTCTACAACAAAGATATGTTCGAGGAGGCGGGGTATCAGGTTCCGACTACATATGATGAATTGATCACGCTTGCCAAAGATATCCAGAGTAAAGGTGAAGTTCCGTTCCTTTTCCCTGATAAAGATGCATGGACGCTGGTTCAGTGCTGGGAAGAATTCTGGAAGCAGAATTGATCGTAAATATGATAAATGAAGGTAAAGGTGTCCTTCAGGCAACAGCCCTTCCGAAGGCAGTAGCAGATGAATCAGTATAATCCGTATTCAGATCAATGGGGAAATATTCACTGGGGCCATGCGGTCAGTACAGACTGTGTTCACTGGAAGATTCTTCCAGTCGCTCTGAAGCCATCAGCAGAAAGAGGAGAGGTTCACTGTTTTTCCGGATGTGTCAATACAGAAGGGGATCAGCTGATCCTCTACTATACGAGTGTCGGAAGAGAAGCTGACGGAAGGGACAGCAGGTATGGTGCGGAACAGTGGTGCGCTCTCAGTGAGAATCAAATGGAATCGTGGAGTAAATATGAAGGAAATCCGATATTGACAAAAGAGATACATGGAAGTCTGGAAGTCCTTGAATGGCGGGATCCTTTCGTCTGGAGGGAGGAAGACGGATGGTACATGGTACTGGGAGGACAGATCGGAGGCAGCGGGGCGGTTCTTCTTTACTATTCTTCTGACAGGCTGGAGTGGAAATTCTGCCGAGTACTTCTGCATAGCAGCAATCCGGCTGAGCGTATCTTCGAGTGCCCGAATTATTTTGCCCTTGGAGAAAAAAGGATTCTTGTAGTTTCTCCTGATGGAATGCCGAAATACTGGATCGGACATGAAGGGAAAGATCATTCATTTATCCCGGAGAAGGAAGGGATCATAGATCACAGTGGATGGGATGGATTCTATGCGCCCAATTCATTCAGGGATAAAGATGGGACAGAAGAGACTGTCATACGCTATGAAAAAAATGCCGACCGGGTTGTAATAGACCGGACCAGATCTAACCGGAGCAGACTGACAGACAGGAAACAGCTTTCATGTGAAGAAATCTTCTGTGAAGACAAGAACCTGAAGCTTCATATTTTCGTGGACTATTCTACTGTCGAAGTTTTTATCAATGACTGTGAAGTGATCTCTACACGGGCTTATCCGGATGATGAGAAAAGTGATGAAGTACTGCTCAGATCGAAGAAGGCACGGATAAAAAAACTGGATGTCTATTCTCTGAAGGGGGCGAATATTGAAACGGCGGAAAACTCCAGATAAGAAAATTTATCGTGTTGTCCGGGAACAGATATAAGTATCGGAAGCGGTGTGACGACATAGGCGTACACTGCTTCCGATGGAAGAATGCCGGGAACTGTCAGTGTAATTCCGGCCATGCTTTATAAAGGTTCAGAAATGGTTTCAGCTTTTCAAAATCTGTGGTGACAATCAGATCCTCCGGAAAATTGCAGTAATTCAATATTTCTTCTACCCGACTGAAATTTCCTGCGTCTGCATTTACATGAGCATCACTTCCGGTCGTGACGGGGACCTCGTATTGCCGGCAGAGTTCCAGGATGCTGAGCATATTGTCTCGTGTCCCCTTTCTGCTGCTCTGGGGGCGAAGGGAAGAATTGTTCAGCTCCAGCAGAGTTCCTGTCTCTTTTGCTGCTTTTACAACTGCCTCGTGGTCAAATGGAAACCGTCCGTCATCGGGATGTCCGATGATGTTGATATACGGTTTCTGCATTGCCTTAATATAGGCCTGTGTATTTTCCCTTTCACTGTGCCCAAGTCCGTAGCACGGAGGATGTATGCTGGCTACCACGATATCCAGATCTTTGCAGGTGCTTTCCGGAAGATCAACAGAGCCTTCCGGGTCCATAATATTTACTTCTGCTCCCATCAAAAGCTGTATCCCCTTTATGTTTCTGGGAACTACATCAAGATTTTGAAAATAAAACAGCCCGCATGTCCCCGGCATCTCAGGGGCATGCTCGGTGATTGCAAGGGCCTGAAGGCCTTTTTGCGCTGCGGCTTCAGCCATCTCGGTAATGGTACTGTAGGCGTGTCCGCTTGCAAGTGTATGTGAGTGTGTATCTACGATAAATCTCATTTTGACTCCTCTCTTTCTGCAGAAATTGCTTTCCCCTGGCGTCAATTCGCCAAATGGACAGGCATTAGTTTTACAGGCTTGAAAATCTTGCCAAGTGTCCATATTATATCATGATTTTAATTGACAGGAAAGTCTGATCCGCAGATGCTCACTTTACCATTTTTGGAGCATTGTACAAATTGTCTGTAAAACACTGCAAAGTGGGGTAGACTTTAAAAGTTTAGTGTGCTAAAATGTAAGGACAGCTAAGCTGAAAAGGAGATTGGTGAGTATGAGTAAAAAAATAAGGACAGAGGCGGTTGACTATCTGTTTCAAGCTATCCTGAGCCTGGAGAATAAAGAAGAGTGTTATTTGTTTTTTGAAGATATCTGTACGATCAATGAACTGCTTTCTCTGTCGCAGAGATTTGAAGTGGCGCGTATGCTTAGAGAACAGAAAACTTATCTCGAGATTGCTGAGAAGACAGGTGCATCGACAGCAACGATCAGCAGAGTGAACAGATCTCTGAATTATGGGAACGATGGATATGATATGGTATTTGAGCGGTTGAATCATACGGAAGACAGCGAGGATTAAAGTGGGCTGATGTATTTGGCGTTCCATGATATACATGATGTTGGGGTCAAAAGCCCCCAACCATGATGCCTACGGATTGTTCCGTGCTGCGCACTCCCACATCTACACTCCGTTTCGGTCGGTGCTAAACGCGCGTCACTGGCGCGCAGCACCCTCCCCCATATTCGCATATCGTGGGATATACATCC
>DXCZ01000008.1 GCA_019115765.1 Candidatus Mediterraneibacter stercoripullorum
AACGAGAGTGCGGAATATGGCCAGACAGCAGCAGGAACCGATTACTGGTTCGTATATAACAATACGCTGTTCATGGACATCAACTCCAATGACCTTTCAACAGCAGAGCACAAGGCATTTATGGAAGAGGCTATCGCAGCGAATCCGGATGTGACATGGAAGACGGTTATTTTCCATCACTCCGTATATTCAACAGCAAGCCACACCAATGATGATGATATCATCCAGAGAAGAGCAGAGCTTCCGCCGGTATTTGATGAGCTTGGCATCGATGTAGTACTCATGGGACATGACCATGTTTACACAAGAACATATATGATGAACGGGACAACACCGGATACATCCAACGGAGTACAGAGCGAAGTGACGAATCCGGACGGAGTGCTCTACCTGACAGCAAACTCTGCCAGCGGAAGTAAGTACTATGATATCCAGGCTCCGGACGCAGCGTTCTCCGCAGTTATGGATCAATCTTACAGAAGAACAGTGACAGATGTAGAGATCACAGATACATCCTATACACTGACAACTTACTATGCTGATGACATGAGTGTACTGGATACATTTACGATCAACAAGACAACAGACGAAGATGTTCCGGGCGGAGATGATGACAACCAGGGCAATACCGGAGACAACGGCAACCAGGGCAACACAGGAAATCAGGGCAACAACGGTAATACAGGCAACAATGGAAATGTCACTACAGGCAGCAACGGAAATAACGGCAGCACAGGCACCAATGGAAACAACGGAAGCAATGCTCCGAAAACAGGAGATCAGACTTCAGTTGCATCTGTAATCATCATGCTTGTTGCAGCAGGATGTGTTGTAGCTGTCATTGCAAGAAGAAAATTAACAGTATAGATCAGGAAAAGAAAAAATGTGGAACAGGATTAAAGAAAACAGTATTGTTCTCTTTATCATACTGGCAACGGTGATCGTGACCGTACTGCTTCAGAACTATGGTTTTCAGGCCTATTCCAGATATTCTTCAGATACCCTCCACTACGAGAAAGCAGTCGTAGTGGAGGTTTCTGCTGAAAATGTGGAGTACGACGAGGGGCTTGAGATCTATCTTGGAACTCAGGAGCTGAGGGTGGAAATGCTGGATGGTGAAGAGAAAGGAAGTATTATTGAAGTAACGAACTATCTGTCGCAGACACATAATGTATATGCAAGGGAAGGCATGAAGCTGATTATTAATGCGGACAGACCGGAGAATACAGAACCCTATTATACCGTTTATAACTATGACAGAACTCTGCCCATGCTCAGCTGCTTTGTCGTTCTTGCAGCTGCCATCATCTGTATCGGCAGGGGAAAGGGATTCAAAGCGATCGCCGGACTGGCGTATTCCCTTTTTATGATCGTCTATCTGGTGCTTCCGGCAGTATTTTCCGGGTATTCTCCTATATGGATGAGCATTATCTGCGGCATATTATCTACAGCGGTTACGCTTCTTCTGCTGAACGGGCAGAGTGAGAAGACATGGGCGGCGATCCTGTCAACCATTGTGGGAGTTATCTGTTCTCTGATATTGTTCCTCATTATGTCGCGGCTCGTACATATCGACGGATTCAGCAGTTCCGAGGCGGAAGGTCTTGTGCTGATCAATCAGGAGACAGGCCTTAAGATCAAAGATGTCCTTTTCGCGGGCGTCCTGATCTCGTCACTGGGAGCAATCATGGATACAGGAATGTCCATTGTGTCAGCCCTGTATGAAGTATACACTCACAATCCTGGTTTGAAGACGAAGGAGCTGTTCCTGTCAGGCATCGAGATGGGAAAAGATATGATCGGTACGATGACCAATACGCTGATTCTTGCATTTACAGGAAGCGCGTTTATCACACTGCTTGTATTTCTGTCCTATCAGGTACAGTTCAACCAGCTCTTTAATTCGAACTATCTGACAATTGAGATCGCTCAGGGAATCTGCGGAACCTTCGGTATCGTTATCACTGTGCCGGTGGCGTCTGCGGTCACAGCAGCTTTTCTGGCAAGAAAAAAATAAAATCGGGCTGCAGTACAAAAGGCGTGCATCATGCAGGAGTCATAGCTCCGTATGATGCACGCCATTCTGCTGTTGTATGATAACAGATAAATACTGTAAGATCGGACGCTACTCTTCCCTCCTGGTGGCATTCCTCATAACAACGATCCCTGCAACGACAGCAATCACGCAGAGTACGGCAAAGACTGTACCGACCTGTAGAAGAGTGTTCCCTCCTCCGTTCCCTTCATGCATGATATTGTCAGCGGTCTGGCGGAAGCTGTCCCCGATGAACTCAGCGATGCTTAAGTCAAGGTTGTTGTAATTCATCTCAAAATAGCTCCAGAAGATCGTTTCCGCTTCATCGTCCATGACCGAGTAAGCGGAAGAGCCGTAGTAGATGTAGAATGTTCCGTCCAGATCTTCCGAGTCATTCTCGCAGGCAAAATAGGCAAGGATCATATGCCCGTTGTCTGAAAAGGTGTCCTGGTAGACCTGCGCCAGATAGTCTTCGGCGGCAGTCTCGTTCCAGTTTCCGTTATTCCACACGGACGCGTCGTAGTCCAGCAGCATGACATAAGGCTGGATACCTGTCCGGGAATAGAAATACTTCAGTCCGTCCGTAAGATCTGTATCATGATCGATATATCCCAGTTCATCCAGATACCATTCTCCATATGTCTGCGTGCCGGTTACAGGCGTCCTCTCGGTCCGGGATACAGTTACTTCTGTGGTCTGTGAAGTACTCCATGAGGATCCTATATTGGGAAGGATCAGGCTGCTGAACGCAAAGAGAAGGAGGATGAATGCCACGATGATCATGGAGCATCCGCATCCTCCGCCCCGTCTGCCGGGACCGCCCCAGCCTCCTCCGGGATAGATGGGACCTCTCCTGCGGGGCCCGCCGAACCAGGGGCCACCGAACCCGGGCCCGCCGAAATGGGGACCTCCGAAGCCCGGATCTCCCGGTCCTCTGCCGCCTCCGCCGAATCCTCCTCCGGAGCGGCCGCCGAAGGATCTGCCTCCGGAATGTCCGCCTCCGCCGTGTGATGAACCTCCTCCTCTGCCCATAATGTATAACCCCTTTCTGTGTTTGTGTGTGAGTAAAATGATTTCAGCCTCTGCCCTGGATGACGGGGCAAAAGGAAATTTCTCATTTGCTGGTCATATGTCTATTATGATATAGAGGCAGGAGGTTTTTCAACCACTTTTTTGTTCATGGGATCGAGTACACCACAGTCGCTTCAATAATGGGGAGCAACTGTTCGCTATGCGTGTTCTTTATTCGTAACACGCACTGAAAGCTGGCTTCATTTCTTCTATTTGTCTACGCGAAAGTCCATACTCTGATGCCAGACGATTCCAGTTATTTCTAACAACGCCAAGAATCTCTTTTGCATATTTTTCTGCATCAGACACGTGAATACCAAATCGCAAGGCAGTCTGAATTGCAAGATCAATATTGATTCTGTTGTCTTCTTCATCCACATTTAGTGAAAGCTCATCGCCATAAGGAACGGGGTTCACATCATAAAGAGGAGATAGCGCCCACCCATTTGCGGTCAGAATGAAAGCATGATTTCGAAGATGATCATCGGTGTTTGTGATAGCCATGCTAAAAACAATTCTTTTCCAAAGTTCAAGCAGGTCTTTTTTAGGCTGTATGCCATATGACCTGATAAAAGCTGCTATATCCAGATAACTGGTGCCATCCGCTGCAGATGCACCATCTGTTTTTCCCAGAAGAGTCATTGCAGAAGCAAAGTGTATCCGTCTTTCCCCGATACGGTCAAATCGTTTTACCAGAAAGGTACTTCCAAGAGAAGAAAATTTTTCAAGCTTGGCTTCCGGAACATTCAATCCGCACAGAACCGCGAGATCATGGGCTACCATTTCCCAGGCACCTGTATCATTGTCGTCATTCTTGGATGGAAATTTCGCAATCCAAAGCTGCCCCTTTGTATCTACAACAGTTGCTTTTGGTCTGGCACCTCCGAGAGATGAACCGGGCTTTATCAGCTGATTCAGCCATTTTGCGGATATGCCGGTCTCATCGCATTCAAAATTTCGGGATGCTTCCTCCAATGTCCGAAGTGTAGCCCAAGGTGGAGCGGCAGTGCCTTTGTCATCAGAAAGAAACGGACCGTCAGGGTCCAGCTTGAATCGAATTCCACCCATTCTGGTTTCATCATAAACACCTAGCAGATAATCGCTGTCATTAAGTCTGGAAGGTTTTCGACCTTCTTTTTCGGCCAGAATTCTTTCACGCTTATTCATGAGGACTCGCCCCCACCGATCCGGGGATGCATCCGCAAATACGCCAAAGATTTTTTTGCCGGAGGGATACTGTCTTCCGGAATAGGGCATAAGCTCCGGATCAAGCGTCAGCATCAGGCTTGTTTTTTTAAGCCATTCATTATCATATTCAAAAGAATACGACTCTCCGCCTTTGATTACAGCGACATACAGTGTCCCCATAAGAAGCGGTTGATCATAGCTGAAATCATCATATACATAGATAATTTTCTGTGTCCCTGCCATTATTTACTCCTCCTTGGCGCACGTTTTTTTGTTATCAAATTCAGATCCTGGAGTTGTCGGCCAAATTTATCATCCTTTGCGACTAAGAGAAGATCCATATCAAGATTATTTAAGGCGTGCAGTACTGCGGCATAAATACCCATAGCGACAGACGGATCACCTTTTTCAACCTTCCACAAGGAAGCACGACTAATTCCTGCGCGTTCCGCGACCAGTTCTGTTGATAAGTTCCTTCTGAGCCGGGCCAGCTTAATCTGCTCTCCCATAGTTGTTAATATCTCTTCCGTTCCCGGTAATATATTGTACGTTGCTTTTTTCATCTTAATTCACCACCTGATAATGTTTATTATCATAAACAAATTAATTAATAACGTCAATAATAAAAAACATTAAAAATCTATACGGTTTAAAAATTCTACCGTTATGACGAAAGAAAGAGACGGATGCTTAGAAAGAACGATACATCAGTCCCCTGTTCTTATTCTTCCTGCCTATTTAACGGCAGCATTACCTTTTTCGGAAAGGATGCAAGGATTCAGTTCAGGAGGATAGAAATCTATCTCCAACTATCACAAATTTTCTTTTTCAACATATCACTTTATCCCTGATAGAGAGATTTCCCAAACTCATAAGCTTCTTCCAAATGATCTGTCTTGTCTATCTGCGGTTTCCCGTTGGTATCTCCACAGCCGCCAGCCAATACCATTCCCACATTATGGAAGCCAATATAGTTTATAATTGCGAATTTGTAGTAAGACACAGCCTGCTCGTATGTCCAGAAAAAATTGTCAGCAGAAGTCATTAGCAGCGCCGCATCTTTTACAGGATATTTCTCGTAGCGTCCCAGCGGTGGATTGTCATCTTCCTCTGCAATACAGTAAAAACGCTCGATAAAAGCTTTGATTTTGGATGAAAGCGTCCAAAAGAGCAGCGGAGATGCAAATACAATCAGATCTGCACTCTTGATCTTGGGTACAAGAGCATTGAAATCGTCTTTCTGAACACATGGCTTTCCGTACCGGCAAGCGTTGCAGCCGCTGCAGCCATTGACTGTCAGCTTATTTAAGGAAATGAGCTCAACATTGTGTCCTGCCTCCATCGCTCCGCGCATAAAGGCATCCGCCAGTTGCCGGGTATTTCCCTTCGGCCTTCCACCACCAAGCACAATTAATATATCAGATGTGGGATGACTCCCGCCTCTATAGGCGGTGAGTGACAAATCAGTATCAGTGGCGGGTGTCAATCCCCCATCTGATATACGCTCCGCGAGGCTTGAATTTTCATAGTTCCCTCCAGAATTTCGTTTTCAGTTTTCTTTTGGCTAAAGTATACCATGGCAGTCAATCAGGAACAATATGATACGCACAGGTGGTATTTATCATAATATGATTTCAGGCTTTTGGACTTTACGTTTTCTTCCGCTTTTACTTCAAGAGGAATAACATTGATAAATCTTGCGCGGCTCCGATACCCGTAGTAAAATTGAGATAAAATGAAAAGACATCCGGGAGGGAGGCACTATAATGAGCTGGACGCCGCTGCCGATAGGCGTGGAGAATTTTAAGGAGATCATAGAAAAAGGTTATTACTATGTAGATAAAACACTGATGATCAGAGATCTGATCGATCTCAAAGGAAAAGTAAATCTGTTTACGCGGCCGCGGCGTTTCGGGAAGACGCTGAATATGAGCATGCTCCGCTATTATTTTGAAAAATCAGAGGAAGACCGCAGCTACCTTTTTTCAGGGACAAAGATCATGGGTGCGGGAGAGCGATATCTGAACGAGATGGGTCGATATCCGGTGATCTCAATATCATTAAAATCAATGAAACAGGGCAGTTTCGAAGATGCATTTCATTGTTTGAAAGAAGAAATTGCGAGAGAATTTAAGAAGCATTCGAAGATCATAGAAAAGCTGGAAACCGCAGACGACCGGGAGAAGTATGACTTGTTTATGAACCGGGCGGCGGATGACCGGGAATACCTTACGGCCCTGAGATTTTTATCAGAGTGCCTGTGTTTTTGCTATGGAGTCGGAACAGTGATTCTGATAGATGAATATGATGTTCCTCTGGAAAACGCATATTTCAGAGGATTCTATGAGAAAATGACAGATCTTGTCCGTTCTGTATTTGAGTCCGCGCTCAAGACAAATGATACGCTGGAGTTTGCAGTCGTGACAGGCTGCCTGAGGATTAGTAAGGAATCAATTTTCACGGGGTTAAACAACCTGAAAATAATATCTATAACGTCAGAATCTTATAATGAACATTTTGGATTTACCTGTCAGGAAGTGCGGGACATGTTGGAGTATTATGGGCTCCAGGATAATGCAGAAGAAGTCCGTAAATGGTATGATGGATACCTGTTTGGCAATACGGAAGTGTATAACCCGTGGAGTGTGATTAACTATGTTGACTCCTGTTATGAGAATAAAAATGCCATCTTTCGTCCCTACTGGTCCAATACAAGTTCAAATAGTATTGTGCGCACGCTTATAGAAAAAGCCGATATTTCAGCAAAACAGGAGATAGAATCTCTGATCGAGGGAAAGACGATCATCAAACCGATCCATGAAGATATCACATATGATGAAATGGATTCTACTCAGGATAACCTCTGGAATTTTCTGTTTTTCACAGGATATCTGAAAAAGATCAGTGAATTTATGGATGGTGAGACAATATATGTTGAGATGGCTATCCCCAATGCTGAAGTAAGGTATATCTACAAAAATACAGTGCTCCGCTGGTTTGAAGAAAAGACAGAGAAGAAAGAACTGACCCCGCTTTATCAAAGTATCCTGAACGGGGACAGGGAGAAGATAGCGGAGATATTATCCGAGAATCTGATGGAGACGATCAGTTTCTATGACTATCAGGAGAGCTATTATCATGGTTTCCTGGCGGGAATGCTGAAAAATATCGGAAACTATATCGTATTGTCTAATCGGGAGTCAGGAAATGGCAGACCGGATATCCTTCTGAAATATCCAAGTGTCAGAGGTAAGGCAGTAATCATAGAGATCAAGGTGGCGAAGACATATCAGGAACTGGAACAGAAGTGCGATGAAGCTCTCAGGCAGATAGAAGACCGGAAATATGAGGAAGAACTGCGGCAGGAAGGATACAGTGATATCCTGAAGTATGGCGTAGCGTTTTACAGAAAAGAATGTATGGTGAAATAAGGAATGTGTAGAGTTATACAGGGGACTGATGCTCAGAAGATTAAGGGCATCAATCCTCTGTTTTATACTGGCGATTTGGTCGACTGTGTGTGTTTGTGTATAAGTACATTTTTTGAAGGAATATAAGTATATATGATACACTTTTCTGAAGAAAGAGGTGCCTATATTTATGGATGAACAAAGGAGCGGATCATCATTTTTATTTGCCATGCTTCAATTGACAGAATAATTATTTTAGGATAAAATAAAGTTGACTTTATATTTTCCTAAAATAAGGAGGCCATATAATGAAATACATTGAGCGGACATTGGAACGGAAGTTTTTGCGTATGAGTTCCTTTTTTAAGGCGGTACTTGTGACCGGTGCGCGTCAGGTGGGCAAAACAACTATGCTGAAACATTTGGCTGAAGGACAAAACCGCACATACATTTCCATGGATAACACAATGGCGAGAACTTTGGCGCAAACAGATCCTGTATTATTCTTTCAGACCTACAAGCCTCCGATCATCATTGATGAAATACAAAAAGCTCCGGAACTGTTTGAACAGATCAAGATCATGTGCGACGAAACTGAAGAAAGAGGCCTGTTCTGGCTGACCGGCTCCCAGCAGTATAAGATGATGAAAAATATCCGTGATACGCTGGCCGGAAGAATCGGGATCCTGGAGCTGTACAGTCTTTCTAAAAATGAAGTAGACGGAGAAGTTTTTACGAACAAACTTGATTTTTCTCTTTCGTGTCTTTTAGAACGTCAGAAGACGGCAAAAAAGAATGATATTATTGATGTTTTTGAGCATATCTGGCGCGGAGGGATGCCTGATGCTATAAGAGCAGATGCTGAGCAGAGGCAGGAATATTTCAATTCTTATATTGAAACCTACCTTATGAGGGACGTGGCAGAAGAAGGCGGTATTACCGATTCAGTACGTTTCCGAAAATTTCTGGTTGCCTGTGCGGCATTGACAGCTGAACAGGTAAATTATAAAAATCTGGCGGAGGCAGCGGAGATTTCCCAGCCTACAGCCAAAGAATGGCTGCGCATCCTGCAGGGACTGGGTATTATCTATCTTCTGCCGCCCTTTGCCAATAATGAGTTGAAACGGTTGACAAAAACTCCGAAGCTGTATTTCTGTGACACAGGATTGTGCGCTTATCTGTCTATGTGGCTTACCAGAGACACCTTGATGAATGGGGCTGCAAATGGACACTATTTTGAAAACTATGTGGTGATGGAACTTCTGAAAAATTTTTCATATTCACCGGATAAAGTCAATATGACATACTATCGGGATTCGAATGCGAAAGAAATTGATGTGATCATAGAAGAAAATGGATCAGTCCACCCGCTGGAAATAAAAAAATCCGCCAATCCTGACCGCAGAGAAGTCAAAAAATACGAGGTACTGGACAAGACAACATTAGAACGCGGCAGCGGCGGTATTATCTGCATGTGTGAAGAAGTGATACCGATCGATAAGAAAAACTGCTTTATCCCCTGTAATCTAATATAAATTATAAAGGAAATCCCACTGGCTAAAAATAAATCAGACATGGAACCAACACACAGAATCATCTGCGTGCCGGTTCCATTTTATTATCCCGGAAAAGCCACCCCTCCGCTGTTCTCCCCATCTCAGCACCCAGCCGTGAAGTCCGCTGCGCTCCACTCCGAGCGAAAACGTGGCCGCCGTGGCAGCACAGGGACTTCACGGCGGCAGGCTGAGACTTGAGCATCCCGCAAAAATCCGCTATAATCTTATAGGTAAATTTTATATCAAACCGGACAAGACTGGTAACAGAGTCCTGATCCATATACAACCTATAACAGGGAGATTGATGAAAAATGAAGATAGTATTACAGAATCTTACGAAGAAGTTCCCGGCCCGGGGGAGGAAAAGCCAGGGCGAAGTGACCGCTGTGGATGATTTTACCTGCGAGATCCCGGACGGGGAACTGATGGGCCTGCTGGGTCCGTCCGGCTGCGGGAAGAGTACCACGCTGAATATGATCTGCGGGCTGGAGAAGCCTACAGGAGGGAAGATATTATTTGGAGAGGAGGATGTGACTGCTCTTGCGCCGGAGCTGCGGGGCGTGGGAATGGTATTCCAGAACTACGCACTGTATCCTCATCTGAGCGTCCGGGATAATATCCGGTTTCCTCTGGAGAATCTGAAGGGGAAGAATAAACTGTCCAAAGAAGAGATGGAGCGCCGGGTCATGGAGGCGGCATCACTGGTACAGATCGAGGAGTTAATGGACCGCAGACCGAAGGAACTGTCCGGCGGACAGCAGCAGCGTGTGGCTATCGCCCGCGCGCTGGTGAAGATGCCCCGGGTACTGCTCCTGGACGAGCCTCTTTCCAATCTGGACGCACGGCTCAGGCTGCAGACCAGGGAGGAGATCCGCAGGATCCAGAAAAAGACAGGGATCACCACTGTATTTGTTACTCATGACCAGGATGAGGCCATGAGCATCTCGGACCGGATCGCGGTCATGAATCACGGAGTCCTGATGCAGCTTGGGAAGCCGCAGGAAGTCTATGATAACCCGGCAAATCTGTTCGTGGCGAAGTTCCTGGGCACTCCGCCTATCAATGTGTTTGAAGGAAGAGTGAAAAACGGCATGCTCTATATCGGGGATGACGCGGTGCTTCCGACGGACGGTGTTCCGGATCAGAAAGTGTGGACCGGGATCCGGCCGGAGGGATTCATCCTGAAGGAGGACGGCCCCTTTGCCTGTCAGCTGAACCGTGTGGAGGTCATGGGACGTGACGTCAGCATCGTGTCCTCGCACAGTGCGTGTGCCGGCCAGATGGTCCGCTCTATTATCAATGCTGAGAACCGTGTGGATACAGGATCCTCTGAAGTGCGCTTTGCTCTGAAGCCGAACAAGGTTTTCCTGTTCAACAGGGAGACGGAAGAGCGGATCTTATTTGACATCCGGTGACACAGAAAGGAGAGAGTGATCCATAATGAACAGCAACAACAAGAAAGCCTGGCTGTATCTTCTGCCTGCGCTTTTGTTTCTCATCGCTTTCCTGGTATATCCGCTGATCGATGTGTTAATCTATTCCATGGAGGAAGGATTTAACTTCGCTTCGCAGACTTATTTCGGGGTGGGCGGGTACAACTTTTCCTATGTGCTCCACGATCCGTATTTCCTTCAGGCGGTGAGAAATACATTTATCCTTGTATTTATTACGGTGCCCGTATCAACGGTGCTGGCGCTTCTGATCTCTCTGGGGCTGAGTTCCATCAAGGCGCTGAGAGACCTGTATCAGACAATATATTTTCTGCCCTATGTGACCAATACGCTGGCGGTAGGTCTGGTATTCATGATCCTGTTCCAGAAAACGGAGTATACGGACGGTCTGGTGAACATGGTGATCAATCTGTTCGGAGGAAACTCCGTGGACTTTATCGACGGACCATACTGGGCGAAAATGTTCGTGCTTTGTTTCTATACCGTATGGGTGGTCATGCCCTTCAAGATCCTGGTGCTCACCAGTGCTCTGGCGTCAGTAAATCAGGATTACTACAAGGCGGCCCGGGTGGACGGCACGCCGAAGCTGAGGGTATTTACGAAGATAACCCTTCCTATGATCTCGCCCATGATCTTCTATCTGGTGATCACGGGATTTATCGGAGCGTTCAAGGCGTACAGCGACGCAGTGGCTCTGTTCGGAACGGATCTGAACGCGGCGGGCATGAATACGATTGTGGGATATGTCTATGACATGCTGTACGGAGACAGCGGCGGATATCCGTCCTATGCATCTGCGGCGGCGATCATCCTGTTCGCCATCGTGCTTACGATCACCTGCATCAACCTTCTGGTGAGCAGGAAAAAGGTTCAGTATTAAAGGAGATGATCACAGATGGAACAGACGGATTTTGAAAAAGTACAGAAAAAAACAGATGCGGAAAACAAGATACAGAAAGCAGTTACCTACATTCTTCTGACCATATGGGCTCTGATCGTCCTCTTTCCTTTTTACTGGATGATCCTGACCTCGGTAAAGAGTTATGGCGCGTATAACGCAGAGCATACGCCGGCCTTCTTCACCCTGTCGCCTACGATCCAGAACTATGTGGACGCATTTACGACGGTTCCCCTGGTGGGATACCTTTTAAATACCGTGATATTCGCGGTGATAACTACAGCCATCATGGTAGTGGTCAGTACGCTGGCAGCCTACGCCTTCGCCAGGCTGGAGTTTAAGGGGAAGAACCTGGTGTTTACCCTGTTTCTTGCCCTGATGATGATCCCAAGCGAGCTGGTGGTCATCACCAACTTTGTGACGATCACGAACCTGGATCTGAGAAATACGATGACAGGTCTGGTCCTGCCCTCAGTCACATCCGTATTTTATATCTATCTGCTGAAGGAGAATTTCGAGCAGGTGCCAGATGAGCTGTACCGGGCGGCAAAAGTGGACGGGACTTCGGATCTGAAATACCTGTGGAAGGTCATGATCCCGATCTGCAGGCCGACTATCGTGACTATCACGATCCTGAAGATCATCGAGTGCTGGAACTCCTATGTATGGCCCCGGCTGATCACGGACGATCAGGCATACTATCTGGTGTCCAACGGAATACAGGAGATTCGTGAGAACGGCTTCGGCCGGGAAAATATCCCGGCCATGATGGCGGCGGTAGTAGTCATATCTGTGCCGCTTATCATCCTGTTCCTCATATTCCGGAACAAGATCATGGAGGGCGTGTCAAGAGGAGGTATGAAAGGATGAAAAGACCAGGAAAGATACTTGCTGCTCTGCTGGCAGCTTCCCTGTGCGCGTCCGGACTGTCCGGATGCCATGGCAGACAGGAGGAACCGGCGGAGTTTACAGTGCCGGAGGAGTTTGATACTTCCAGAAACTATGAGATCACATTCTGGGCGAAGAATGATACCAACAAGACACAGACTGATATCTACCGGCAGGCTATTGCGGATTTCCAGGAGCTGTATCCTAACATTACGGTTGACCTGAGACTCTATACGGACTACGGGGACATTTACAATGACGTGATCACAAACATCGCCACAGATACCACGCCCAATGTCTGCATTACTTATCCGGATCACATCGCCACATATCTGACCGGGGAAAATGTGGTAGTGCCGCTGGATGATCTGATGG
This sequence comes from Candidatus Mediterraneibacter stercoripullorum, assembly GCA_019115765.1. GTDB lineage: Bacteria > Bacillota > Clostridia > Lachnospirales > Lachnospiraceae > Mediterraneibacter > Mediterraneibacter stercoripullorum. The sequence continues at coordinate 12,873 of DXCZ01000008.1, forward strand.
CCGATGAGACATACGGCCTGGGAGGCAGCGAGCTGCTCTTCCAGTCTCCGGAACAGTCGCAGATCGTTTCCCAGTTCCTGGAGGAATGTATGATAGACGGTCACTATTACGCGCTCCCCTATATGCGTTCTACGGAGGCATGCTATATCAATAAGGACTTTGTGGAGGCTCTTGGGTATACCGTGCCAGATGTACTGACCTGGGATTTTATATGGGAAGTATCGGATGCGGCCACGAAAAAGAACCCGGACGGGACTTTTGCCCTGAACGGACAGGAAGTACTGATCCCATTCATTTACAAGTCCACGGACAATATGATGATACAGATGCTGAAGCAGCAGGGAGCGGGCTACTCCACAGATAACGGCGGGGTAGAGATCTTCAATGATACTACGGAAGATATTCTCTATACTGTGGCGGAACATACCGGGACGGGAGCATTTTCCACATTCAAGATCTCCGGTTATCCGGCAAATTTCCTGAATGCGGGTCAGTGTATATTCGCCATCGACTCTACAGCCGGGGCTACCTGGATGGGAAGCGATGCCCCGCTGGTGGATATCGCAGAGGAGGCTATCACCCGGTTTGACACGGAGGTAAGGATGATCCCGCAGTATGATCCGGAGAATCCGCAGATGATCTCCCAGGGCCCCTCCGTATGTATCTTCAATAAGGACGATCCGCAGGAGGTGCTGGCGTCCTGGCTGTTTACCCAGTATCTTCTGACAAATGACGTGCAGATCGCCTACTCGGAGACAGAGGGGTACGTGCCGGTGACAACTGCAGCCCAGGAGTCTGCTGAGTATCAGGATTATCTCTCCCGTGCCGGGGAAGATAACGACCAGCACTATGATGTGAAGATCCAGGCGGCGGAGCTGCTGCTGGAGCATGAGGACGATACTTTTGTCACTCCGGTATTCAACGGGTCTACATCTCTGAGAGATGCCGCCGGACAGCTGATCGAGGAAGTGACCAAGTCTGTCCGGAGGAAAGAAACGGTGGATGACACTTATATCCAGAATCTGTACAGCGATGTGACGGCCCTCTATCATCTGAATGACTACAATACGCCGTCGGGTGAGAAAGCAGATCTGGGTCCCTTCCCGGGGACAGCGGTGGCTCTCATCGCCGGGATCGCGGCGGTATGGGTGCTGATCATCCTGTATCTGGTCAGGGAAAGAATGAAAAAACGAAGCAGAAAACAGTGATCCTACAGGGAGTCAGCAGGGACTCATAGGGGAGTCGGCACTCCGAAGCAGCACGGCGGGGTGTTGACTTCCCTGTTTTTTTGACTATAATAAAATTGTTGCAAAATGTTGTGCCGATGTCCGGTCTGGAACATTGCAGTATGATCACAAGATATGTGATTTACGCTGCTGCTCCGGGTATTCTGCCACTGGTCATCCGGCACTGTGCAATCAGAAAAGGAGAAGTATATTATGAAGAAGAAAGTATTATCAATGTTACTGGCTCTTACTTTGGTATTTGCTCTGGGCGGCTGCGCAGGCGGCGGAAACAGCAGTGATACGACCGGTGACAACGCAACAGCAGAAGACAACGCAGAGGATACAGCAGGTGACACCTCAGATGATGCATCCGCAGACGTTATGAGCTACGATGAGTACATGGCAGCAGATGTTGACACAGAGGTTACAGTTGAGGCCTATGTACAGGCAACACAGTCCTGGTGGGAGGACAAGGCTACGATCTACGCGCAGGATCAGGACGGCGGATATTTCTTCTACGACACAGCATGTTCTGAAGAAGATTATGAGAAACTGGTACCCGGCACCAAGATCCGCGTAACCGGATACAAGACAGAGTGGTCCGGAGAAGTAGAGATCCAGGAAGGAACATTTGAGTTCGTAGAAGACGGCGATACTTTTGTCGCGGATCCTCTGGATGTGACAGAACTGCTTGGAACAGACGAACTGGAAAGTCATCAGAATGAGTTCGTATCCTTCACAGGCATGACAGTAGAGGCGGCAGGTCAGGATGACAGTGGAAACGATGTGGCGTTCCTGTATAACTATGACGGCTCCGGTACAGACGGCGATGACCTGTACTTCAACGCATCATACAACGGACAGACTTATACATTTACCATCGAGTCTTATCTGTGTGACAGCAGCACAGAGGTATATGCAGCAGTGAAGAACCTTCAGATCGGACAGACTATTAATATGGAAGGATTCCTCTACTGGTATGAGGGTGTGAACCCGCACATCACTTCTGTGACAGTAGCAGAGTAAAGGAATAGAGCAATTGCTTTAATATCGGATTTTTATATCTGAATAAAAACTGCCGCGCCGGCAATCTGGAAAGAAAGCCGGTGCGGCAGTTTTTCATTTCTTTCATAAATATTCCCTTAACTCAGTTGTTGACCGTAGTGTAACAAAGGACGCAGGGATTCGTAGATGTATTATGTCAGCTAAAGCTGACCAGAATCCCGCACCAAGACTCGTGAGAGAGTCTTGAATGAGACGGATTGACAACTGTTCTCTGAGATTATATGATGATTGAAAAGAACAGGGCAGATTTGTGCCTGCTTATCTAAAGGCGAAGCCAGAGAAGGAGTTCTGCCCGCAGACATTTTATCAGACAGGATATACAGACAGATGAAGAAGAAACGGACAAAAGAAATGAAAAGCAAGACAGTGGAATACTGCCTGGCAGCTGCGGTGATCCTTCTGATCCTGAGCGGCGGGCTGATGATCCTTGCTGCATGGAAACCGGCATTTGCAGAATGGTATGCAGAGACAGTCTATCCGGTACTTGTCTCGACTGTTGGAAGAGTGACGGGCAGGTTCCCGTTTTCGGTATCAGAGATCTGTATTTATCTTATTATTCTGGGACTGCTGTTATCTGTTGTACTGGCGGCAGTCAGGATCATCCGCAGGAAGGAGAAGGCTGGACGTGTACTTTTCCAGTGGTTTTCCGGAGTGATGCTGACAGCTTCTGTACTGGCTTTCCTGTACACTGCCGGCTGCGGGATCAATTACAGGAGAGAATCGTTTTCCATGAAAGAGGGAATCATAACATGGCAGTATACATCCGATGACCTGAAGCAGGTGTGTATATGGCTGACAGAAGAGGTAAATGATCTGGCGCCGCAGGTGAGCCGGGATGAGGATCAGATCCTTACGCTGGACGCTCCGGAGGAAGAAGGAGCTGTGGAGGCTATGGAAAAGCTGAGCGGTGAATATTCATCGCTGGAAGGATATTATCCAAGGCCGAAGAAACTGATCTTCTCGGAAGTGCTCTCTTATCAGGGGCTGACCGGGATCTATCTGCCTTTTACAATAGAAGCAAATTATAACGGGGATATGACGTCGTATAACAAGCCGTTCACAGCCTGCCATGAGTTGTCTCATCTGAGGGGCTTCATGGAAGAGCGGGAGGCGAATTTTATCGCTTTTCTGGCGTGTGCCGGATCGGAAAGAATAGATTTCCAATACAGTGGATATCTGTCCGGCTGGGTGTATTGTATGAATGCTCTGTACCGCGCGGATCAGGACAGCTGGGCGGAAGTGCGGGGGATGCTGGACCCGCTGGCGGAAGTCGATCTGGCAGCGAATAATGCTTTCTGGGACAGCTACGAAGGTCCTGTTGAGAGGGCGGCGGATCGCATCAATGACACATATCTGAAGGCGAATGGTCAGGCAGACGGCGTACAGAGTTATGACCGGATGGTAGATCTGATCGTGGCATATTATGGAAACAGGGGGAAATAATGAGATGAGAAAAAATGCAAAAATAATCAGAAAAAATAAGACCAGACGGAATGCGGAGATTATGCTGCTCCTGTCTTCTGCGGCAGTGCTGTTCCTGTCCGGATGCAGTCAGCAAGACAGCCCGGAAAGACTGCTCGCGGATATGGCGAAGAGTCTTGGAAATGTAGAATCAGCCGGCAGCAGTATGAATGTGACGGCAGACATGAAGGTTGGAACAGAAACAGTGGCTGTCGATGTGAGCATGGATATGGAAAGCACACTCGATCCCGAAATCTCACATGCAACAGGAACCATGGATTTTCAGATGTACGGATTGAAGTTTAATATGGATCTTGAGACATATTCCGTCAAAGAAGATGAAGAGTACGGTGTCTATACAAAGATTAATGATGTATGGAACAAAACAACTGCTGAGACAGGCGAGGATGTGTTCAGCGTTGATACGTTATTAGAACTCAGATCTCAGGCAAAAGCATTTGAACTGGCGGAGGATCCGGATGCAGTGAACGGCGAGGATGTATATGAGATGACCGGTGATATAGACGGTGATATTTTCCTGGGGCTGATGGAGCAGAGCGTGAGCAACGCTCTGGGTGATCTGCCGGATGTTGATGAAGGGAGTCTCTCCGATACGAAAATCCCCTGTTCTCTCTATATTTATAAAGAAAGCATGCTTCCGGCAAGGATTTATGTAGATATGAAGGACGTCATGACAGCACTGACGGAAGACAGTGAAGAGGCGGCAGAAGTGTCAGAGTTCAGTCTGGATATCACATTTACGGATTATAACAGCGTAGGCGAGATCAATGTTCCGCAGGAAGCACTGGAGGCAGCTGCAGATACGGCTGAAGGCACGACAGCAGAGGAGACAGAGCCGGAAAAAGCGGCAGAGCAGGACGGAGTCCTCGGGACGGACTGGGAGAGTTATACGGTTCAGCTGAACGACACGGTTGTGACTCTGCCATGCACGATAGCTGATATAGAGGCGGCAGGTCTGACTCTGGACAGGGAAGAAACTCCGGAGGATATGGCCGTAAATGCAGGCGAATATCTGACGGCGTATTTCTATGACGAGAGCGGATGCATGATCACAGCAGACATTATTAACAGCGGAACAGAAGCAATGACAGCAGGAGAATGCCTCATATCAGGGATTACAGTGGATACATCTATGCTGACAGGCGGGACCCTGAGCGTGACATTCCCCGGACAGATCCATCTGGGAGACAGCCTTGATAAAGTGTTGGATGCATATGGAGATGCAGATGATATATATGAAGGGGATGTGGAAGATCTCTACTTCTGGTATGCAGGAGAAGGGCATCGGATTGAATGCGAGATGGATATCGAGGGTGAAACACAGCAAGTGATCCGAATGAGAATGCTCAGATCCTCATAAAGCGGCGGGAAGTAAAAACAGCGGTATTTTTGTAAAAAGTGCTTGCAATTATATATCACTTATGATAATATATAAAACGGTCACTACAGAAGTGGTGGCCGCATTTTATGGCCCCGTGGTCAAGCGGTTAAGACATCGCCCTTTCACGGCGGTAACACGGGTTCGATTCCCGTCGGGGTCATTGCACATAAGAGACTGGAAGATAGTCGCTAAGTGCTCATGGCGCAGTAGCCAAGCGGTAAGGCGTGGGTCTGCAACACCCTGATGCACCGGTTCAAATCCGGTCTGCGCCTCTCAAAAAGCCCGGAAAATCAACGTTTTTCGGGTTCTTTTTATTTTTCAAGGCTTGTAAAAAAATAAGGTGGCAGATTTTTTTGACCAACAAAAATATTTTTCTTGTATCACATTTTCTAAACTCATTCCACCAAAAAATTTTAAACTTAAGACCGTTCAAACAATAGTGCGAAAAGTGTTGTATAATAAAGGGCAGGAAAAAACGGAAAATGACCGGACATCGACAAAAAGCGGGGCGGCAAAGCTGTTATGAACTGGAATGAACAGAAAAAACATTATATGAAAATCCTGGAAACGATCGAGAACGACCCCAGTATAGGGGAAATTGTGGCCCCTGCCCTTTGTTGCGCGCCCGAGAAGCAGGGAAGCAGTGCTGGTCAATCTGTCCGACAAGTACTGCGCATATCAGGAGATGAAGAACAAGGTTGTACATATTGAATCTGTGATGGAGAAGAAGGAAGGAGCGTCCAGGCATTTCTTTACATGATGCTTTATAAATTTTTAGACTATATCAGATGTGGGATGACTCCCGCCTCTATAGGCGGTGAGTGACAAATCAGTATCAGTGGCGGGTGTCAATCCCCCATCTGATATACGCTCCGCGAGGCTGCGCAGGGATTCGGAGATGTATTATGT
>DXCZ01000067.1 GCA_019115765.1 Candidatus Mediterraneibacter stercoripullorum
CGGTATGTTTATTGTCCAAACTTCATTCAGACCAACATATCGAGGTAGAAGTGAAAATGGACGAGCTTGATTTGACGGCTGCGGAGAGCAAAGCCACTTATGAGGAAATCAAGAAGTATGTACTGGAGCATACGGGATTAAAGGTCAGTAATTTATATATCGCACAGGTAAAGCAGAAATGCGGTATTATTGAGAGGGTAAATTATAACCTACCGAAATCAGAAAACTCCAGACAGCCGAAATGCCCGCCAGAAAAAGAAAAAGCTATAAAAGAGGCATTGGAATATTTTCGTATGATCTGACGCTATCTCGGAAATAGTTATACATTTTTGCACATTTGAGCTGCTCTCCGTTCCTACATATAATGAAAGTGAAGAAACGGAGGTGGCTTGTATGAGAGAACAGAAATTCCACATTTATCTGGATAGCCACGAAAGGACAATCCTGCTACATAGCCTTGTGGAACTGAAAAATCAGCTCCTTGCGCAAGGCAGATATGCGGACTGCGTTGACGAACTGATTTTTAAGGTTACGGGCGCACCGCTGAAAAAACTCAAAGTACAACACGATTGCGGGAGGGTATGATGGATGGCGTAGAATTTAAAGAACTGTTCAAGGCAGCTGTGGAAACACTGAGGGAAAAGACGATCACTCCGCTGTTGGAAGCAGACGCAACCTATCAGGAGGAATTTTGCTGATGCAAAGCGGTATAATCAGTATTGGGACGAGTTGGAAAAGGGAGTACATATAGATCATCCTGGACTGACACAGGCGGATATAGACGCGTGGAAATTAGCGGATATTAAACTCGATGAACATATCGCTATCAGTAAGGTGGATACGGATGCCGTGGTTAAATTGAGGGCAAATGAGGCTACCGCGTACGATAGTTTTATTACATCAAAAAATAGTATAGATGAAATCAGCAGTTCGTCACTGCTGGATATTGATGCAATACGTCCTAAGTTAAAAACTGAACCTGATACGGCTTTTTTCTGGTCTGGAAGAACAGACGGAATAGGTGGAGCTGAGAATGCAGCAAATATCGCTAAAAGTAGAGGTGGAGTTACATTAGAATCTACAATTGAAAAACAAAAAATTGTTATGCCGGAATGGGATTTTAATAATCCAAGTACAATGGAAGCCTGGGACTTGGCATCTGGAGCATATGCCGAACAGGTATCAGGAGAAATAAGAGCGGTCATTGGTTCAGAATTAAGACCGGGCAATATATGGGAAAATATTGAGCTGCCACGTCTTAAGAATAATCCTAATGTTACAAAGATAACAACAATTGACCCGAAAACAGGTATAGAGCATGTTATTTTTGAGAGGTGAGAAAATGAAAATTACAGGTAGTATGAACTATGTTAAATTTGATTTGGAAAATGGTTATATCATAAAAGCGGAAGGAGAAATGCTTGTAGGGAGAAAATTTGTAGTATATACAGACACTATGAAAACATGGGAGCCACCGCATGAGAATGAGAAACTCAGTAAAGAACAAATAGAAGAAATCATTCGGGAAGTGCAGGAAAGTATGAGTGAAAATACAGTTCAGATTATATTTGAATAAAAAAATATGTTTTTGCAGAACATTTGCCGGAAACATGAAATATCAGATATGATATCGACATTTTGCCGTAGCTTTTTATAGATCCATAAGCAGAAAGTTCTCCATAAACAGAAAGTTTATCAGGAGATTAGCAGGGGCTACAGGCGTATTAAGAGAGGGGAAAATCAGAAATGGATAATTTTTTTGTAAGTGAATTTCAATACACAGAAGAATGTATTCCGGAATATCTGAAACGGTGGTGGAGAGAAAACCTGATAGTATCTTATATCTTAACAGCGTTGGTTTTCCTGTATTTTTTCTTGATGTTGATCATACGGAGAAATCTTGTTTATCTGTTTCTGGAACTTCTGCCGATCCTGCTCCTGCTGCTCATAAGAGTCAAGGTCAGCAGGGCAATTAAAATAGAAAAAGAAAGATATCAGGTAAATTACAGGAACACGGTACCTTTGATGCATATCGAAATAGGTCAGGATATTCTTTACAGAATAGAGGACAAAGAAAAACATTTATCCCTGTCAGATATTAAAAAAGTGTTGGAAACCCCTGATATGATAGTGATATGTTTGCGGGGGAATCTTATCCTGCCGGTAAAAAAGACTGGATTTATACAGGGGGATGTGGAACATTGTGTTAAGTATCTCAGGAGTCAGATAGGGAGCAGATAAAGCGGAAGGTGTGTTCATGTATATTCTTATTCCATTAATATTGTCAGCAGTGTGTTCATTTGTAAATCCTTATGTGGGATTGTTTGGTATATTCACACTGGTAGAAATAATTATTATCCTTTGTGTTGACATCAATGCAAATGTCAGGATCAAATTGAGCCATAAAGTATCTGCGGAAAATCCGTCCCGCGCGGAACGGCTGAAGAAATCAGGAAAGGTTCTTGCAGCAGCAGAATGTGTTCTCACTGCTTTTTTTACAATAATAACTGCAATAGTAGAAATCGGGGTGTGGATGCTTGCAAGCGGAAGCCTTACAGGTGATTCTGCGGTTATGACACCGTTTTCTATCATTTCAGAGGAGAACCTGACACTTAGTTGTATTTTACTTGTATTTGCTATAGCATTTCAGGTAATCGCGCTTATTCTTGCTTTTGTCAGGAGAGGACAGTTGAGAAAAAGAATTTGTTGAGACGATGCTTCTGATGCCCATAAGGGTCAAAGCTGCCGAAGTTTTTCAGAATGGAACAGAGGAGTGCAAATGAGAGATCAGATAAAAGATCGAGAATATTTTAATGAATTTTTGCAAGAGGAGCAGGCGAGGATAACCAGATTCTCAGATAAGCTGGCAAACAGTGAAGTAAAACCGGAGAGGCAACTGGCAGTAAAAACAAAAATACATGATTTAAAGCTGGGGCGAGGTATGGGAACCGGATAATTATAATAAAAACCTGAAAATGATCTCACTGGGAGTTTTGTTTGAGGGAGATATCGTATTGGCAAAAGAGACGAAAGCTATGCTGGATGCTGCAAACATTGATGATTGGCTTTTGAGTTTTCTGTTGTGCTCATGGACAGACATTGAAATGGAAAATAAAGACGTTGATCTGATCTTTCCGAAAGATTTTTCTTTGCTGCAGAAGGTGGTACTGACTCATAATAGAAGAGAATCTCTACAGGAATACTTGTCTTGTTGGTACAGGGAAGACTGCGGATGTTACGAAGCGCATAAGAGCAGCCAGAAGATATATTATGGGTATTGGAGTTTTGAAGCCGGGGCTGTGGCAAAAATATTGAATATAGACGATACAGGCATGGAACATGTGCCCTATTACCCGTACGATCTGGTCCATTATAAGTAATCAATCCTGAACGGATATGTCCGTGAACGTGCGGAAGAAACAGGCGGTTTTCTTTTCGGTTTGATGAAGAGAGATAAAATATTTCTGTGATACCGAAAGTTTATAAAAGAAGGTGATTTATGGCATGCGGTCAGGCAGATATATGTCAGGGCATACGGCAATGTCCTGTGTAAAGAAAGAAATGCACCGACAGTTTGGAGACGAAATATTGCTGGAGGAGGAAAAGCACGTCTGGGAGCATCATGGATGGTTTTTGTTGAAATTCCAGTATATACCGAAACCATATATGATTCAATTTGAAGGAGAATTTAACTGTTTTAATGTTAGGATAACGAAAGACGATGACGCTTATATTGCTTTGAAGAAACTGACTGATTACAGCAATGACCTTACTGAGAAAGATATATGTGATTCCATAGAAAAACTGAAGAATGTACTAAAAGGCGATATTGTCTTTTATAGATCCATAAACGGAAAAACCTATCAGGAGATTAATGGAGAGTACAAGCGGATCAGGAGACGAGAGGACTAGTTTCAAATGGATAACAAGTTGGTGAAAAGAAAAATACAGACTTATGAGATTATTTTATGCATTTTTGTACTTGCCGTGGTCGCGGCGGGACTGCTCATGCCGAAGACAGGCTCTCTTGTAATGATCGATGAGATCTGCGACATAGTTGCTGTCTGGACTGTATGCATCTATGTGATCGTGCGGATCATACAGTCCAGAGGGCGGTTCCAGGCTTCCGTGAAAGCAGTCCGGATCCTTGTCATAGCCGCATGTGTGGTGATCGGCGTACTGTTTACGGGGAGCACGGCTCTGGATCTTGTGTCCGGCCCGGAGACGGCTCAATTGACGGATATACAGGTCAGCAGATCCCAGGCGCATACAGGTATCTTTTCGCTTCACTACTATCTGACAGGAACGGACAGCCGGGGAGAACGTGTCCGGCTGGAGATATCGGGAGACGACTACACCAGACTGTCAGGAAGCAGCAGCGTCACGGTTGAATATTACAGACATACCGGGCGGATCGTAAGGTATTTATAGCGTGTGAGCAGTGTCCGGGATATCCCGGACTATCTGAGAAGCTGGAGCCCGGGGAGCGAAAGGAGGAGAAGATGGATATAGTAAATGATCTTATCAGGCGCCGCGCGGCCTGTGAACAGGAGATCGCGGAGCAGGATCGGAAGATACAGGAATACGAAAGGGCGTATGAGTCGCTGCGCCGGTTTGACGGAGCTGTAGATACGGCTCAGAGTAATTTCCACAATGTAAATACAGTAAAGCTGAACCGTACATCAGAGCTTTCATCCATAACTTCAAGATGCCGTACAGCACAGCTCTATCTGGAGGGCTCACAGAGAACTCTGAACGGATTCGGGGCAAAGATCGTAGGGGCGGCATTTACCGGGCTGGATGTGATGATACGGCTGAAACTTGCGGAGTACAGACTGAAGATACAGAACTGTGAGAACAGGATATCTTCACTCGAGAGATCCATAGACTCGATCAACAGCATGATCGATACTGCCAGGGAAGAACAGGAGCGCGCGGCGCGGGAGGCACAGCAATGAGCAGAGAACTTGTATGTGCGGACGGGGAACTGTCCGCAGCATTGAATAAGACAGAGCGTTACATCGAGTTCCTGGATGAGTGTATCCGGGAATATAACAAGATCCTGTCTGACACGGCAGATATCGGGATCAACGACGTGTTGGTCTGCACGGAACTTGCACGGCTTTCAGGACAGGTGTCAGAGATAAAGAGAGCGCTGGATGCAGTGCTTCCGGACATTTCTGAGACTGTCGGCAGGGAGATCCAGGACATTGAGGATGCGGATAACTTTACATACCCGGACATATCGTTCGGGGATATCATGAGCACTCTTGCAGGCTTTTTGTAAATTCCCGGCAGGCGGAAATGAGGTGAAATACAGTGATATCAGAGATGACGATCATAGTACAGAGGGCAATGCTGAAGATACAGGCGGAGAGGATGCGGGAACTTGCATCCAAGATAAGCTCCAGGTCGTACCTTCTGGAATTTGAGCAGGGGGAAGGTGCTTTCGTAAAGGAGTTAGAAGCAATGGCCGCCGAGCTTAAAAGTGTGGGAAATGCACTTGGCGCCCTGGCGGCTGTGACGGCGGAACGCCTCGACAGCGCAGAGATAGAATTCACTGCGGCGGATGAACGTACCGCAGGATTCTACCGGGGAGGAGAATGAGAGTGGGGATAAGAAAGAAAACCTTTTGGAAGAGAACTTTTGCTGTATTCCTCGCATCAGTCTGTTTGTGGTCAGCAGCCGGATGCACAGGAGCGGGAACAGGAATGGACAGGGAGGATGAAAAGGTGAGCACAGAACTGACACAGAGGCAGAGAGAACTGTTGGAAGAGATGGGACTGCCGGCTGATTATGATAAACTTACCGATACCCAGAAGAACGCGGTCACGTCGATCGAGGCGATGCTTTCGTATCTGGAGAGTAAATATCAGGAGGAATTCTGCTACCTGTCTTATGCAGAAGCAGGGACTCTGGAGAAGGAGCACCTGGAGGCATATCCGGCATCGGGGACACCGTCAGATGTGGTGACCGTATATCGGACATATGAGGACGGAGAATATCATTACGAAGATGATTACGGCAATATCGGAGTCAGACCTCTGTATGAGAGCAGGGTAAGAGAATTTGCCGTACAGTCTTTCCCGGAGAGCGGGATCAAAGTATTCAGCGATATCCGGAACTTAGGACAGGGTACAGACGGACAAAGTGTAACGGAGGAAAATGTACTGCAGACTGCATCGGCAGTCACGTACATCTTCATTTCTGAAAGCGTGTGTACGGAGGCGCAGCTCCGGGATTTTACAGAAGAGTGTGCGCAGTGGATGGAAAGCCAGTGCCAGGGTGTGGCGGCACAGATCTGTCTGAGACTGACAGATGCAGCTCAGTGGGAGTTGATCGATGCAACCGGATATGAGGACAAGCTGAGAGCGGACATATTTACGGCTGAGGCAGAATGTGCAATTTCGGCTTCCGGCAAGGTTACGGTTTACTGACGAAGGAAATGATCATGTATCTTACAGATGAACAAATCATGCTGCTCGAGCAATTGACCTATCTTACAGACGATGTGGCGGATGCAGCCGGGGTGCTCCTCGGCCCGTATGACAGCGTGGAGGATCTGCTCCAGCAGTTTGATGATGATGCGCTGCAAAGGCTTGAAGATCCGGGAAATCCTGACAGCACAAAGGACTATACAGGTGGAAAGAAATGGGCGGCCATCATACGCCAGATCAAAAGCGATCCGGATTTGTACAGTCTGGATATTGTGAATAAAGACGACTCAGTTCCTGCGATATGTTTTAATGACCCGGACGATCCTGAGCATGCTGTTGTTGTATTCAGGGGAACAAGCGGAAAGGATGAATGGATAGACAATGCGATCGGGCTCGGAGTCTCCGATACGGAACGCCAGAAAGCTGCTCTGGATTATATTGAAAATCTGCCCTATGACAGCATTACGGTGGCAGGACATTCCAAAGGCGGAAATAAAGCACAGTACGTGACGGTTCTGTCAGACAAGGTCGACCGGTGCATCTCCATGGACGGGCAGGGATTTTCACAGGAATTCATCGATAAATATTATGCAGAAATCCAAAAGAAAGGACATTGCATTAAGAACTATTATCTGGAAGGGGACTTTGTGAGCATCCTGATGTTTCCGGTCCCGGGATCTGATCAGATCTGCATCGATGGAGACGACAGTGTGATTGGGGCAGAGAATCACGCAGCATCTTCTTTTTATCAGTTCTGGCAGGATGAAGAGGGGCGGTGGCATATCCGCTGCGACGCGGACGGGAATACTGCCCTGATTCCGGGGACGCAGGAAGATTCGATGGTATATCTTCACGAATTTACAACATTTATCATAAATGTGATGCCCGAAGATGAAAGAGAGAGGGCAGGAGATTATATCGGGCATATTCTGGCGCTTGTTTTCGTCCCGGATGCTCATTTCGATGTGGACGGAAAGAGATATACACCGGACGATCTTGTAGAATATCTGCTTTCTGATCCGGATATGCTCGCGAAAGTGCTGGCGTATTTCATCAAATATGTGGAGACATACAATCTCTCGGAAGATGAGATACGAAGTCTGGCGGAACTCCTAATTATAAAAAGGATTATAGCAGTAATGAAAAGAAGCTCCTAAATCGCACATTTGTTGTTTTAGAAAACCGTTGATACAATTTTAGGTGTAAGAAGCCAATACTACGGTTGCGTATTGAAAAGGAGTTGCTGCTATTA
>DXCZ01000068.1 GCA_019115765.1 Candidatus Mediterraneibacter stercoripullorum
ACGCTTTCGCGCAGCAACTGAAGACAATCTGGCTGGCGCCTACCAGAGAGCAGGCTTGCAGCCAGGCGGAAGCGTTATGTCGGCTGTATGAACGTCGCTTTCCCAAGGCTATTCGCCGCCTGGAAGATGGCCTGGAAGACTCGCTGGCGTTCTATGCTTTTCCTCAGTTGGATGCCAGAAAGATCTCCTCCACCAATTTGCTGGAGCGCCTGAATCGTGAGATTCGGCGACGTACTAGCACCGTGGGAATCTTTCCCAATCCGGATTCGTACACCAGACTGGTGACCACTTATCTTATGGAGTACGCCGAAGACTGGTCTTCCTCCAGAGCCTACCTCAGCGAGCAGTCTGTCCATGCTCTACTTCGACCTGCGGCTTAACTTTTGTTTTTACAGGAACCCTTTTTGCGAACTTCTCTTGACATGGGCGTATTAGCCCACTCCTAATCATGCGGCCATCTCCTTTAAAAGTATTCGACACACTTTTAAGATAGCCGTTCTTTAGGCGTGGGTCAATTTTTGCCCGGCCCTATAGCTCTATTCTACTCCCGCGGTGACACTGGAAAGCTATCACTTGCGGGCACAGACTTTTCATCACTGATGATCCTGCGGATAGAGAAAGGGCAGCGGTTTGTACCAGACTATGAACGCCTTGCCCTAGCAGAATATTTTAAGGTAAGCACAGATTATCTTTTAGGACGTACAAAATAGCAGGCAGTTTCATTTTTTCACTAGTTTACGAAACTGCCTGCTGTTATTTTGCGAACCGATATCCTATACCTCTGACATTCTCAATATATTTAGGGTGCGATGGATCAGGTTCAATTTTTTCTCTGAGGTGTCGGATATGCGTCATACTATTACCTTTTTCACATGTATAAGGCTCTTCCCATACAGCCTCATAAATCTTCTGATAAGTAAATACACGTTCAACATGACTGGAAAGGAGTACAAGCAAATTAAATTATAACTTGGTTAAAAAGATTTCAACATTATTGATTAATACCTTATGTCTAAGGATATCAATTTTCAAGTTACATATTTCTATATTTTATACCTACTTTCCATAATCATTAAATTTATTGCCCCGCTCTTTTCATTGACTGCATTTTAATTTTTCTTGTCTTTATCTCCTCACGTTTCCTGTCAACGTCTTTCTCAGCCTCCGGTATAAGCAGCACACCGTGCTCGGCTCCTATGTCGCCGCTCACGGCACTTGCGTCTCGCTCTTGTATGCAAAAGACTTTCATCCAATCAAAAAATAAAATTGCACACTTCAGAGACTTTTTCCTATACCAAATCGTATTTCACCACATCCATGTTGACCAATCCGTCTGCGAAAAAGGAAATCCCGTCTGCCGACTGGTCTGTATACATAGTCGCCGTCATGACCTGTTCTCCGTCATTTACAAAGACCTCCACGCTGAACCGGTCAAGAATCACCCGCAGTTTCAGTTCTCCGTTTTTGCTGTTCACCAGACTTCTTCTCTGGTGAATGATCGCTCTTCTTGAGCCGGAGAATTTTCGGTCCACCTTCAGAAGTGATTCATGGGGACGAAAGCTGATTGCTGTCTGATACTGATCATTCTGAGCAAAACGAAGGGCAAACTTCTGATAAAGCTTCTCACCCTCTCCCGGACGCAGTGTCAGTTCCATGTCCACCATTCTTCCCCGGATACCGTTCAGGCTGATCACATCAGAAAAAGTTACATTGTGGTATTCCACCTTGTTTCTTCTCATTTCATCCAGTTCTCTCACTGGTCTTTGATAAAGCCGTCCATCCTTCAGGAACAGTTCTCTGGGAAGACTCATCTGACCAAGCCACTTTTCCTCTGGATCACGGAGATTGCAGGCATCCCAGTTCTGCATCCAGCCGATCATCACCCTCCGGCCGTCTGGGGTCAGAACAGTTTGGGCTGCATAGAAATCAATTCCATAGTCAATGGCCTGATCATGTTCCTCTGTAAAAGTCCCCATCTCCTCGTCAAACTCTCCGATCAGACAGAGCGTTCCGTTCCCGTTATGGTATTCAAACCCTTCCGGCAGCATATCCATAGGGCTGGTCAGAAGAACCCATTTGCCATCCAGTTCAAAGAAGTCAGGGCACTCCCACATCTTTCCAAAACGATTATTATTCGCGTCAAGTACACTCTTAAAATTCCAGCGAAATCCGTCCACACTGGTATACAGCAGGATCTGTCCGCTTCCGTCTGCAGGACGGTTCCCGACAACACAGCAGTAGGTTCCGTCTTCCTTCTGCCACATCCTTGGATCCCGGAAATCATGCACATCGCTTCCCGCTGGAAGATCAGTTTTATCCAGCACCGGATTCATCTCATATTTTTTGTAATCTACTCCATCGCCCACAGCAATACATTGGGTCTGCATATCACAGTATTCACCATTTTCCGTCCGCTCCCGAATCACACCGGTATACATCAGCAGCTGTCTGCCGTCCGGAAGCGTCACTGCGCTTCCGGAAAAGCATCCATCTCTGTCATAAGCCTCGTCCGGCGCCAGAGCTGCCGGAAGATATTCCCAGTGCAGAAAATCTTTTGTCACCGCATGCCCCCAGTGTATCGATCCCCAGTGTGGCTCATAGGGATTATATTGATAAAAGAGGTGATATTGTCCGTCATAATACGAGAAGCCATTTGGATCATTCATCCAGCCTGTACGTGTAGACAGATGGAAACCTGGGCGTTCCTCTTTCTTTATCATTTTTTCAGAAGCTTCTTCATATTTCCTTGCTTCACGCAGTGTCTGACTTGTCATATTGATTTGATTCCTTTCCTTAATTTCCTGATGCAGTATCTGCAGTCTCTGCTGTTTCCATTTCCGTCAGTGACTTCTGATACTGGTCAAAATATTTCTGCTTGATGGCAAGGTACTCTGAAAGTCCGTAATCCTCCATCTTCTGGAGATAGGAGTCCCACTCTTCCTCTATGCCTCCATTTAAAATCCAGTCCGCTTTCTTCTGCTCAGCATATTTCTTAATATCTGTATCCAACTGTGACACCCTGTTGGTATCGTCAATGCTCATGAACACGTTGGGATAAACATATTTGCTGTGCATATCTTTCAAATAAGTCTCATGCATATTGTCGAGACGCCACTTCGCATCATCGGGCTGGGTCACGTAGACATTATAGTAATCATTCAGTACCGCCAGTGGTCCGTTGACGGACTGCGCCTGCCTTACCTCTACAGGTGACGCATCTCCAAGATCCAGATGTTTCAACATTTTTCCGCCTTGCGCGTTGGTGCTCATCTCGAAAATATTATCCGCGTCTTTTTCGCCATAGGTTCCCCAGTTATTTTGGATGGACTGAAGGGGAGCGTACATCTGATCGATCCATGCCGCAGCAAGTGCGGTATCTCGACAGCTTGTGGTCAGCACGCATCTTCCACGGTCAAATCCGCTGGTCTCGCTTCCGTTCTGCCTTGTAATATTGACAAGACCGTTCGGTCCCGCCAGAGCCGGCATCATCACATAATCCTCATAGTTATCGATATTTGCGATATCCCATGTAAAGCAGAGACCATATCTGTGGTTCTTACCCTTTGCCACATAAGTAGACCATTCCTGAGTAAATGCCTCAGGGTCTACAAGATTCTGTTCCACAAGAGAATGGAGCCATTCGATTCCTTCTTTATATCCTTCCTGTACTGTCGTATAGATCACTTCTCCGTCATCTTTCACCGCGAAATGATCTCCCGTATCACCGTAACCTTCTCCGAAGCCGTTGATCAGGATCGCGGGATCCTGATCTCCATTGTTTATGATAAACGACATCGGGATCACACCGCCCTCGATATGAAATTTCTCTTCCAGGGCATCTGCATTATCGCGGAATGCGATCAGTGCCTGCTCCAGTTCCTTTGTTGTCGTCGGCACATTAAGTCCTAGGAAATCCAGCCACTTCTTATTAATATAAGGGATATCCCCGATCGCCTGAATAGCCTCTTTTCCTTCACCCAATTGCTCAATCCACGGGAAAGAGTAAATATGTCCGTCCGGCGCAGTCACCATGGTTCTATATTCCGGATACTTTTCAAACACAGCCTGAAGATTGGGCATGTACTTATCAATTAGATTTTCCAGCGGGATGATAATGCCCTGTTTTGCATACCGGAGCAGATCATAGTCGCTCATGCCCGCCGTAAACAGTCCGTCCGGCAGGTTGCCGAACTGTGCCAGAGCAAGATTCTTCTTGTCTGCAAACTGGTCGTCTACAAAACACGTCCAGTCAATATGTACGTTGGTCTGTTCCTCCAGCCTCTTGAAGATCAGCTTGTCATTGGGTTCCTGCGTGGTTGTCGCCGGAGCGCTTGTGATAAACGAAAGCTCTTTTGTTTCTTTGAGCGGAAATGTAACTTCTTCGATGGGAGTATCCGGATCTATATCCGCATTCTGAGCATTTCCACTGCTGCATCCAAACAGGGACAGAGTTAATATGAGGGACAGACCTAATCCTGTCAGTCTCTTGATTCTTCTATTCATTAATTCTCAGCCTCCTAACCTTTTATAGAACCTACCATAACTCCCTTGTCAAAATACTTCTGGAAGAACGGATACATGACCAAAAGCGGCAGACTCGATACAACGATCGTTGCGTATTTCAGCAGCTCCGCCACTTTTGCCATCTCCGCCGTACTCTGGATATCGGCGATCATACCCGGCTGAGGTGTATTTTGCACGAGAATCGATCTCAATACAAGCTGCAGCGGCTGCATATTGGTGTCATTCAGGTAGATCATGGCGTCGAAATAGCTGTTCCACATTCCTACAAAGGACCAAAGCGCCAGTACGGCGATGATCGGCTTACACACCGGCATCATGATCATGAAGAAATGCTGGATTTCACTTGCCCCGTCCAGTGCGGACGCCTCTCTGAGTTCACCCGGGACTGACTGGAAATAGGTTCTTGCAAGGATCATATTCCACACGTTGAATGCTCCCGGAAGAAGGATCGCCCAGATCGTATTTACCATGTGCAGGTTATTGATCAGGATGAACGTGGGGATCATACCGCCGCCGAAAAACATAGTGATCACAAAAATAATATTAAAAAACTTACGTCCTACAAATTCCTTCTTGGACATCGGATAAGCGGCGAGCAGTGTAACAAATACAGAAATCACCGTAAATGCCGCCGAATAGAAGAATGAGTTGGCAAAGCCCCGCCAGATCATATTATTTTCAAGCACACGCCTGTAGGCATCCAGCGTCCAGTCTTTAAAGTTAAAGCTGAGCCCCTGATTGTTCAGCACGTTCGGATTCATAAAAGAGGCAAGGACTACGTACACAAGCGGTACAAAGACTACCAGCACGAACAGGCCGAGCAGGATATATCCGACGCCGAGAATAACCTTGTCGGATGTTCCGAGTTTCATTCTTCTTCTCGTTTCCATCATCAAATCCCCCTTTTATAATCCTTCACCGTCATTTAACTTCTTCACAACCCAGTTTACGAATACCAAAAGGATCACGTTGATCACTGAGTTGAAGAGACCGACTGCCGTTGAATATCCATAGTCTCCGTTGAGAAGACCGAGTCTGTATACATATGTAGAAAGGATCTCGGAAGCCGGAAGGTTCATGTCTGTCTGCAGCGCATAAGCCTTTTCGAAGCCGATACTCATAATATTTCCTGCCTGCAGGATAAACTGGATCACGACGATATTTTTGATTGCGGGCAGCTGCACATAACGGATCTGCTGCAGGATATTTGCTCCGTCCAAGATCGCCGCTTCTTCCAGATCTTTGCTGGCATTGGACAGCGCCGCCGTATACATAATGGAAGACCATCCTGCCGTCTGCCAGATACCGCTGGCAATGTAGATCGTCCGGAATGCTTCCGGCATTGTCATCCAGTTGGTGTGAATCCCGAACAGTGAATTGATCGGTCCCACCGGAGAAAGGAACATGCGGACCATACCACAGAGCACGATGACCGAGATAAAGTTCGGTGCATAGATCAGAAGCTGTATCTTCTTCCGAATTCCAACCCTGCGAATCTGGTTCAGAAGAAGCGCAAGGATGATCGGCACAGGAAATCCCCACAAAAGCCCGTACACACTTAACTTCAGCGTATTCATCAAGTAGCTCATAAAATCCGGCGAAGAAAGAAAACGTCGAAAATATTCCAGTCCCACCCACGGACTTCCGAGAACGCCTTCGATAACGTTGTAATCCTCAAAAGCAATCAGAATACCGCCCATTGGAACATACTTGAAAATCAGCGTGAGCAGAAGTCCCGGCAGCAGAAAGAACACATACAGTTGCCAGTTCTTTTTTACATACTTCAGTTTTTCCCGCGGCGTCTGTTTAACTACGGACTGCCGTACCTTTTTACGAAAAACTCTCATTTTCAGCCCTCCCGAATTTACATTTGCACACTTTGCAGCTTTTGATCGGTCATTTTATGCATAGATTATTTATTCGTTTGGGTAATAATATCATTTATTTTGAATAATGTCAACCCCCTTTTTCGCATTTACACATTATTTTTATTTTACATTTGTAACATTTTGTATTTGTGGTCCATGTCAAGAGAAGTTCGCAAAAAGGGTTCCTGTAAAAACAAAAGTTAAGCCGCAGGTCAAAGTACAGCCTGGGCAGACTGCTCGCTGAGGTAGGCTCTGGAGAAAGACCAGTCTTCGGCATATTCCATGAGATAAGTGGTCACCAGCCTGGTGTGCGAATCCGGATTGGGAAAGATCCCACGGCGCTAGTACGTCGCCGAATCTCACGATTCAGGCGCTCCAGCAAATTGGTGGAGGAGATCTTTCTGGCATCCAGCTGAGGAAAAGCATAGAACGCCAGCGAGTCTTCCAAGCCATCTTCCAGGCGGCGAATAGCCTTGGGAAAGCGACGTTCATACAGCCGACATAACGCTTCCGCCTGGCTGCAAGCCTGCTCTCTGGTAGGCGCCAGCCAGATTGTCTTCAGTTGCTGCGCGAAAGCGT
>DXCZ01000069.1 GCA_019115765.1 Candidatus Mediterraneibacter stercoripullorum
ATGCGGAAGATGGGACTTGAACCCACACGGCACGAATGCCACAAGATCCTTAGTCTTGCTCGTCTGCCAGTTCCGACACTTCCGCATGACTGCTCTATTTCGCTGTCCGAAAAGTATAATACTACAGGCCAGCCTGAATGTCAACAGTTATTTTTAAATTTTTTGTATTTTTTGTAATATATATATTTTCAGAAATCCTTTGAAAATTCCCGCCCTTTCTGCGGGGCGGAAATCTTCGGATTTCACATATACACTCACTGAGTGCTGTTACGCAATGCTCTGCTTTGCAGTCTCTGCCAGGGAAGCGAAACCTTCCTTGTCGTTTACTGCCATCTCGGCGAGCATCTTTCTGTTAATGTCAATGTTGGCAGCCTTCAGGCCGTACATGAACCTGCTGTAGGAAAGTCCGTTCATTCTTGCAGCGGCGTTGATACGCGCGATCCAGAGCTGACGCATCTGGCGCTTGCGCTGCTTTCTTCCTGCGTATGCAGATGTGAGGGCTCTCATGACAGACTGCTTTGCAACTCTGTACTGCTTGGAGCGCGCTCCTCTGTATCCCTTCGCCAGCTTTAATGTTCTGTTATGTTTCTTCTTAGCGTTCATTCCGCCTTTGATTCTTGCCATTTCTTAATCCTCCTTCATCAACTTCAAGATCTTACAGGTACGGTAAGACTTTCTTCATGTTCTTAACATTTGTTGCATCAGTGATCGTCGACTGTCTGAGATTTCTCTTTCTCTTAGTAGACTTCTTCGTTAAGATATGGCTCTTATAAGCTTTATTTCTTTTCAGTTTTCCTGTACCGGTTTTTTTGAAACGTTTTGCTGCCGCTCTATTTGTTTTGATTTTTGGCATGATAATTTCCTCCTTTATTGTGCTGCCTTTCCGGATATCCATCCCGGGTAAATATTTTTAACGTTTTTCAGTTAAAACCATGCTCATATTTCTGCCTTCAAGCTTTGCAGGCTTTTCAATTGATGCAACATCTGCAAGCATCTCTGCAAAATCATCGAGAATATGTTTGCTCTGCTGTACATGTGCCATCTCTCTTCCACGGAAGCGCAGAGTTACTTTAACCTTGTTTCCCTTGGTGATGAATTTCTTTGCATTGTTCACCTTAGTATTAAGATCATTTGTATCAATATTGGGCGAAAGACGTACTTCCTTAATCTCTACAGTCTTCTGTTTCTTCTTAGCTTCCTTCTCTTTTCTCGCCTGCTCGTACTTGAACTTACCGTAATCAATGATCTTGCAGACCGGCGGCTTTGCCATAGGCGCAATCTTCACAAGGTCAAGTTCTTTCTCCTGGGCGATCTTCATTGCCTCTCTGGCTGACATGATACCTAACTGTTCCCCATCCTCACTGATCAGACGGATCTCTCTGTCTCTGATCTGCTCGTTAATCATTAAATCGCTAATTGTCGTATACCTCCGTCAAATGAATTCCTTTCAGGTCCTTACGCGAAGACACAAAAAAACGAGTGAATATCATATCCACCCGACAATCAAAAACCCGTCTCTGTATACAGATCAGTAATTCACAGAAACCATTTGATCAATATCAGACCGAAGTCACCCGATTGTGCTGCGGTGAGAGTGGATACTCTACTTTGTTTTTTGCTTTACGCAACATATAAAATACCATACTCACTCATCCTTGTCAATGAAAATTTCAAATTTTATTTTTCTGATTTTGCTCAGTTATCAGAGAATACTCCTGACAGAGATTCTTGTTTATCAGATTCTCTGCCAGGACTTCTATTCTAACTTATCTTATTTCTTTTATTCTGATTGTTTTTGATCGATCATCGTCTGCTGCCCATGCAGAACACAGCTACAACTCCGGGACCGGTATGGCTGCCTATAACAGTTCCAATATTATTAATCAATATGTTATCAATCCCCATCTTCTCACGGACAAGTTTCGCCACATATTCCGCATCTTCCAGACAGTCTCCATGAGTGATCATAATAATGTCGTTATCCCATCCCTTCGCCTGTCCGACGGCCATATCAACAATCTTGTTCAGAGATCTCTTTCTTCCCCGTTCTTTGCCGATCACTTGGAGCTTGCCGTTATTGTCCATATGTATGATCGGCTTGATCTGAACAAGGGTGCCCAGAACAGCCGTTGTCTTTGATACTCTTCCGCCGCGGTGGAGATGATTCAGATCATCAACGGTTACATTGTGACAAATGTGAAGCTTATTCTCCTCAACCCATGCTGCAACCTCGTCAATCGTCTTTCCCTGCTCTTTAAGCTGAAGCGTCTTATATAAGAGAAGCCCCTCGCCCAGGCAGGCACACAGCGTATCAATAATGATGATCTTCGCCTCCGGATATTTCTCAGATAATTCTTCCCCGGCAATCCTCATGCTGTTATACGTGCCGCTCAGACCAGATGAAAATCCAAGATGAAGAATGTCTTTTCCTTCCTTCAGAAAAGGCTCCAGCATACTGACAGCCTCCTCCGGATTGATCTGAGACGTTACTGACATATGCCCTTCACGCAGTTTTGCAAAAAATTCTTTTGCCGACAAGCCATACATATCTGTATATGTTTCACCGTCGATCGTATATTTTAAGGGGATCACAGGAACATTCCTCTCCTCAAGCCACTCTCTTGGCAGGTCAACGGTACTGTTAACCGTAATAATATAATCTCTCATTTTCCGCTTCCTCCTATATTCTGATATGCTTCCTGATTGATCATAAGATAATTTCCTTTTCTATCATACCATTAATTCTCTGATATCGCAAAAGATTTTAGAGATAACCGGAATATAGGGATAAATTCAAGACTCGCTCACTAGTTCAATTTTATATTCAGATAATTTCTTCCGGACAGTGTCTTATTAAACGCAAGGAAACACATCACCAGAATGCATCCGGCTATAAAACCATATAAGTTAAAACAGGCTGTCATCACAAGAAGCATAAGGCGCATAAACTTCAGCGCATATCCCAGTTCAAAATTGGGCTGCGTGTAATTAGCCACAGCTACAAATGCCATGTATAACATCACTTCTGAATTAAACCATCCCGACTGCACGGAAAACTCGCCCATGACAATACCCGCAATAACGCTCAGAGGGGTGCTGAGCATAGTAGGCGTATTCATAGCCGCCAGCCTCAATCCATCTATGGAGAGTTCCAGAATCAGGAACTGAAATATAAGCGGTATATTAACGGTATCCTGCACGGCAACAAACTCAAAAGCCTCTGGGATCCAGTTCTCATTCTGCATAAACAGAAGATACAGCGGAGTGAAAAACACAGTTGCAACCGTGATCAAAGTCCTCGTTATTTTCAGATAGGCTGCAGTAAGAGTTGGAAAATAATAGTCATTTGCCTCCTCGATCATATCCAGAATTGAGGTAGGGAGTACCATCGCAGACGGCGAATTGTCCACAAGAATCACAACCTTACCTTCCAGAATGCAGGCTGCCGCAGTGTCCGGCCTCTCAGTGAATTTAAATTTTGGAAACGGATTGAACCATTTTCTTTTAAACAGAGCCTCGGCAAGGCTTTGCTGATTCATCCGCAGATCTCCTACATCCAGACTGGTGATCCTATGCTTCAGATTATCAAGTAGTTCCTGATCCACCCGATCCTGCATATAGCAGATAGCGATATCTGTCCGGGATGCCTGCCCTGCCTCTGTCATCTCCATCACCAGATGAGGGTCCCTGATCCGGCGTCTGATCAGTGCTGTATTGAATACGATTGTCTCAACAAAGCCATCTCTGGAACCTCTTAATGACTTATCCTTATCTGGTTCATCCACACTTCTGGCCGGATACGTACGGCAGTCAATACAGATACATTCCGTATATCCTTCAACAAAAAGGACTGCTGCGCCAGACAGCGCATTGCGCAGTACCTCATCAAAGGTTTCCAGAATATCAACTTCAACATATGGCACATGCCTTTTAATAAACTCTTCAGCGTCATCCGGCATATCCTCTTCCGTCACTGACAAGAATGAATCCATCAGTTTCAGCATTGCTTCATCTTTGATAAAACCATCAATATAGTAAAATACAGCCCGTTTTTCCCCGATCACTATTTCCCGGCGGATTATATCAAAGCTCTCCGCAACCGGCAGGATCTGATTCATATATGTGATATTTTCCTCAAAAGATGCACTTATCTTCTTTTCGTTTTTCCTGACCATAAGACAGCATTCCTTTCTGCAGACCCGATGCATTTCTATACGTTTCAGATCATCTGCATTTAGATTGCCCGGGCAGGGAGAAAATTATTCGGATAAGCACCTGTCACAGTATATATTTTTCATCTGTCACTGCAAAATGTACCGTCAGTCTTTCATCTGAGCCGGTAGCACCGCTGCATGTAGCGAGGGTAAAAATCTGATTAAACTCTTCTTTTTCGGTAAAGTCTGCTGTATTTCTGGCTGTCAGTTTCTCTGCAAGTTCATTGACAGCCGTCTGATTTTCTGTTTTGTTCAGTTCGAACACAGGATCATATTTATCGCACTGGAAAACCGAATGCAGAGTTCCATGTTTCGTGCGCTCCGAAGTGTAAAGGTATAAATCTCTGCAGTCAGACGCATAATTCTCCGTCACATATCTCTTCAGTCTGCCGAACATCTGTCCTGAGATCATGTTGTGTCCGAATATACAGACATGTCCGTCTTCTGACAGATCTGCTCCTGCATATGTAAACAGCGATCCGCTCCGGGATACATTTCCTGCGAAGTCCCTTTCAAGATATTCCGTGTCTGTTGCACCGGAAAGAATCGGATAGTCAATCCCTGTTCCAGGTATGTAAATCCATCCTGTAATATCAGGATTTATTTTTCTCAGTCTTTCAAAATCAATTCTTCTGTTCATCGGATCTTCCGGATCGATTCCCTGATCTTTCTCAGGGATCAGGATTGCTATGGATCTGAGCCCGGCGTTTTCTTCCTCAATACATTTAAAGCTCCACAGTTCGCTTATTCCCATAATCAGCAATATTATCAGAGCAGGAGTCAGAACCGAAATCATCACTCTTCTCAGCTTCATCCCTGTTCTCTTTTTCTTTCTATATATTCCTTGCAGAGAATAAAAAGGAGTGTTACAAGGATAATACCTGCACACCCCAGCTGGCGTGCTGCCGGACTGTCAATTCCTGTCTGCGGCGCTTCCTTTCTCTCGGTCGCCGGCTGCTGTTTTGGTGAATGTTTGGGAATAACTTCAATATCATAAAGCATTTCTCCTGCTTCTTCGCTCCAGTTCGGAACAGAAACAAGAAAGGGAGTGATCTCATCATAATGTTCACCGGAAGATGCCTGAATAAGATAGATACCTTTCTGAAGATCTCCAAAATAAAGGATTCCCTCACTGTCTGTCTTTCCCGTATATATATCTGGGTACTCATCTGATGTGACCTGTTCTTCGGATACAGTAATATTGCTGGCTGCTTCTGAGATCTTCCGGGCTGCCTGTTCAAGTTCCGACGTATTTTTCAACTGATTCAGATCCAGCTCCATATCACTGTAGCGATCTGCCAGGACATATCTTCCATTCTGAATATCTCCCACTTTTTCACATGTCATCTCTACACCGCTTTTCGACGTCCCTTCTGAACCATTCGTCAAAAGGATACGTATGGAGCCGGTCGTATCATCTGCTGACTGCAGTTTATCGCTGTCCGGCAGGCCCCGTTCTCCTTCGTTTCCTGTAAAGTCAACTGTCAATGCGG
Source organism: Candidatus Mediterraneibacter stercoripullorum (assembly GCA_019115765.1). Taxonomy (GTDB): domain Bacteria; phylum Bacillota; class Clostridia; order Lachnospirales; family Lachnospiraceae; genus Mediterraneibacter; species Mediterraneibacter stercoripullorum. Next base: position 5,708 of record DXCZ01000069.1, read on the forward strand.
CATCGAATTCACCCGCCGACTGTATACTTCCTACGCCCATGCTTCCTTCTTCGCTTTCCCGATCCGCTGCTGCGGCCGGAAGTGCGGCAGTAAACAGGATCATGCCTATGATCCAGCATGTCAGTTTTACTGATTTTCTTATATTTCTGTGCATATTTCTTTTCCCTCCAATCCCATAATTTCACGACTAACATTACTCCTGCAAGAATAAACGGAAAAAGGATCAAAAAACATTCTCTTTCCGAAGGGATACCGGCAGATATTTCTTCATATTCTGCTTCCTTATAAGGAACTCGTTCTCCATGAATGACCAGACGATGGGTATTCAGGCCATATGGTGTACAGGTGACAAGAGAACACTCATCGCGCCCCGGAGAAATGCTCAGAATATCCGTATTATCCGGTTCAACAATTTCTGTATCAAAAACGCGGTAGGCCAATATCTGCCCCATCACTTTTAGAAAAAAAAGATCCCCTTCTGCAAGCTCGTCCAGACGGGTGAAAAGGCTGGCTCCCGGCAGCCCTCTGTGCCCTGTAAGAACACAATGCGTGTTTTCTCCTCCTACAGGCATACTTGTTCCCTGTTGATGTCCTGCTCCGCCAGACAGTACTTCTTCTGAAGTTCCGTGATAAATCGGAAGATCTACATCTATTCTTGGAATCTCTATACTTCCCATGACAGAATTCGATTGACTCAGGATACTCTGATAACTTTCGTCACTCAGGATATTCTGATCCATATTGTCAACAACTGCTCCGGCAGACTGAAACAGCATACTGTTGTATTCCTGCGCCCGCCGGATTTCATTCTCTATTTCCTCTTTGTCGTTTTTCGTTATATCCGACTGATATGATGCAATAACATTACTCTGACGGTACCGTTGGAACATGTTTCCGACCGCCGGATACAGAAGCAGGAGAAATCCGATTGCCGTAACAAATCTTATGATCCATTTCTTCCTCATAATGTCCGCCTTGTCCGGTTCTGTTTTTCCCGTTCATTGCTTCTTTTTCTGTTCCAGAAAAAAGTTCCGCACACAAGAACTGCTCCTGTTCCCATCAGTGCAGGCATTGCTGCAGACCCTGTGACAGGCAGCCTGCTTCCTGTCCTGTTGATAACACTCAACTCTATCGTGCCTTCCTCTTCATCCGTATTCAGCGTCACTTCTTCTACACTGCGCAGTCCTTCGTAGAATTCACTGATATGCGCTTCTGCTTTCAGTTCCTTCAGGATGGCAGAAGTGGCTCCTTCCCCAGGTACATAATTATTTCTGCCAGATGTAAATTGCGGAGAGACGGTAAGCACGACCGGTTCCGTAAGCTGTCTGTATCCTGCCGGAGCTGATGTCTCTTTCAGATAATATATTCCCTGATCAAGACCATAGATCGTAAAATTCCCATCTTCAGATGAACACATCTCTGCTGCCTCTTCCGGCACGGAACCTCCTGTATGATCCTCTCCGCCCAGGCTGTCCCTGTTTATGACGATATAACTTCCAGACTCGTTCGGTTTTGCTTTGACAAACACCTCATTCCTGCATTCTTCATCACTATAAAGTCTGAATCCGGCTCCTTCCAGCGGAAGGCCCGCTTCATTGATCTTAGAGCCGCACAGCTGAAAGGTAAAGCAGACAACCGTATCCCATGGAGTATAGCCTGTCTCACCTTTTCCCTGTACATCGGCATCATTTGAGAACTCAAGTCTGACATTATTTTCAAATCCCGGCCTTCCGGTACGATCCGCAGCAAGATCATTGAGAACAGCCTCATATATCAAAGTAACCGTTATGCCGGAATAATCGTTATGGCCCAGATGATTCTTCTTGTCAAACTCACGGTCAGCGATCTGCTTGATGTCGTCAATTTCGATCATAAAAGTATCTCCCGAATCCATACAGGCTGGGTCTGTAATAACATTATATTCATCGCTTTTCAGACTATACTCTTTTTTCCCGTTAGAGATTATTATCTGTATCCTGTTTTTATCGTTTTGAAATGTAAGCGCCTCATCCATCTGATCATGCCACGCATAATAATAAGTGTCATAGCCATTCATATTACAGATCAACGACTCAAATTTAAATGGTATTATCTGACCGATTTCATAATCACCGATATCGTTCCAGCCATCGCCGCCTATAGAATCTGCCCCGTCATCTTCCTTTATTTTCTTTGTAACGTCCGGATAATCAGACTTTATATGTATAGAAGCCGAGGGAGATGCAGTATCAACCATACACAGAGCAGATGCATACCATTCGCCGCCGTCAGCATCGCTGCCGGACACCTCATCAATGACATAATATCCATATTGAAGTCCGGAAACAGTGACAGTATTATCTGTATCAGCACTATCCACATAGATATATTCCCCGCTTAATCCACTGCTCTTTATTTCATCGCGCAGATCTTCTACAAAATATCGAAATTGGGAATAGTATCCTTCTGTTTTCTGTTCTGTATCTGCTTTTTCCGAAATCTCGCCGCTTAGTGACTGAATATAGTCGATAACCTGATATTCCGTAATCTGTAAAGCATCCTGTTCGGTATTCTCATCTTTACCCATGGCTTTTGACGTTACATTTTGAAGTGCCTGCCTATATTTCTCATTAAAAGTATAATTGACAGATTCACTATTCTCTGCTTTTTCCGCATTAAATAGCTGAAACATTTCAAAACACTTTCCCGACAAGGACTGCCCATTGTTTCCAATAATCATAATCTCTGCATCGCCTTGTCCAAGGTCGACCATTCCGTTATATGCTGTATGTCCGCTGTTTACAGCAGAGGATTCCGCAGCCAGAACAGCCCTGATCCCGTGCAACCCGCACAGCGGCATAACCATAGCAGCCATGGTACAAATACTCAAGATTGTTATTCGTTTTCTATTCATATATGTCCTCCTTTTTACTTTTGCTTAATCCTGACATAAACGGGACAAGGATCAGAAGAGATCCTGCGGCAATCTGAAGAATCATCCCAAAAGAACCTGTTTCAGGCAGCTCTGATCCGTTGAAATTATAAATGGTCATTTCAACAGTCCGTTCCGCCCGGGTGCCCGTTACCCGATACTGTCCTTCTTTTCCTGTATACGCCTTATCATTCACCCAGAAAACAAATGCGTTTTCTGCCACGTCACTTTCTGCACATATTTCCCAGACTATCGGTTCGCCATTTCCATCTGTCGGCAGTCTGTACCCGTCAGGCGCTTTTGTCTCTTTCAGATAATATATCTTTCCAGCCTGAAGCCCGGACATGATCAGTGTCCCCGCGTGATCTGTTGTCCGGCTCATCAGTTTTTCCGTACACTTTTCATCTGTATATAATGTAAATTCAGCGCCTTCCAGAGCAGTCCCATTTTCATTTTCCTTATATAACCTCAAGCTGAATGGTGAGGGATAGTTTATGACCTCAAGATAATATTCTCCGTTATCTTCTGTTTTCAGATGGATTCTGGAGTCAAGATCTGATTCATGACTTTTCTGCTCCATCGTAATGGTTCTGTTGTCATTTACAGTAAATGTAAACGATTCCGGATCGATCTCAATTCCTTCCGGAGCAAAAATTTCCTGCATCGTGTATTTTCCGCACTGCAATCCCATAATTTCTATTTCTCCATTCTCATCTGTTTTCAGTTCAGATATGAGGCCATCCGGCTGTCTAAGGTGAAAGACAACTCCCGGAATTCCTTTATCTGTTCCGTACTGCTTCTTCACAATTTTGAGTCTTAAAATATTTTCTTCGTGGACAGGTGTCTGATAGATGATCGTCCCCTCCTTTCCGTCATCTTCTGTTACCGGCACTGTAATGATATCTGAGTTCAGCAGATAGCCGGAAGGAGGCTGGATTTCTTCAAAAGTCAGCGTCCCGTACGGAAGAGCGGCATTACCATTCTCATCAGAAAACAGTGTATCGCCTGATACAAAAGAATCTGATGAATATTTAATATATCCGTTATCATCTGTCTGTAATATCCATTCTCGCAGCGGCTCTTCTCCTTTTGTTTGGGGGTCCGTATCCATGATCACGTCATAAAATCTTACACGGTACAACGCTCCTCCCAGGGTTCCATATCCCTGTGCTTTTCCGCCATTATCCGAATCAACTTTCTTTAATATTACGTCACATGGGTACATGACCGGATTTTCTGCAGATATGATATTTTTTTCAACCAGCGGCATATCTCCGGCTGGTGCATCGACTTTGTAAACTGCAGGATCTTTTTTAAATCCCTTGGAAGCCTGTATTTCTTTGATCCAGTATGTTCCAAGCGGAAGGCCGGAAAAACTTCCTTTTCCATCTTCATCTGTTGTAATATTCCCGAGAGCAGATGTACATTCTTCATCATCATATATGGAATACACAGCGCCTTCAAGAGAATAGCCGGATGTACAGTCATCCAGTTCCGGTACAGATGACTGTTTTGTCAGATTTAGTTTAAGTTTTACCGGCACATCAGAAACAGACAGTCGATAAGGGGAAGATCTGGTATGATCCGCCGTAATCTTCACGGATTTTACCTCTGTATCAGATACATATCCTTGTGGTGCCTTTGTTTCCTTTACATAGTAAGTGCCCGGAGTCAGACAGACAGTGTTGCTCTTTCCCGTCTTATCTGTAGTCAGGACTGCTTTTACTCCGGAATCGGCTGTTCTTGCCGCCGAGGATGCGTCGCAGGATTTAGATGTATAAATACTGTACTCTGCCCCTGCCAGATTATATTGACTTTTTCCCGATGTAAGATCGGGTTCTGCAGAGCATTTTTCCAACGCAAGATAACCATTAGCTTCATACTGCCAGTACATCAGATCTTGTGTGTCTCCGGTTCCGGTTTTGACTTTAAACACCTTGAAGCCGTCCGGCGGAACAGCAGCTTTTTCAACAAAATAGACAAAGTCCGACAGTCCGAGGCTTGTCGCATAATTTCCATGAATGTTGTAACTAAGGGAATCAGCGCCGGCATGATAATAGCTCAAGGCAAGAGAAGTGATCGTCCTTCCCTGGGCAAAACCGCCGATCCCGCTCCACTCTCCCGGCGCACCATATCCGTAATACAACACTTTGCGTATCTTATTATCCGAGACACTCACTGGCGCCGATGTTTTTGTTCCTGCCACAGGCGTACTTGCACTGTGATCCGCGCAAAATGCAGGGATTCCGTTTACCTCGAAGTAACCGCATGTGGAATCCTTATACCTGACCGGCTCATAGGCGGTAACTGATCCTCCGGAAGCCGACAAAAGCTTTAACGAAGAGACAGACTGCTCCTCTGCTTTTATCTCAGCCTCGGAATCACAGCAGTCCAGAAGTTCTGCCGCTCCTGATTCTTCCATTTCTCTGCTGCTCCTGCCCTCTATGTAAGACTCTTCCAGATAGCCCCGGGAATCAAGATACTCCGACAGACCGAGAGTATCTGCCAGATCACGCCGTTCATCTTCATTCAGGGAAGAATTCTCACTTTCCGACGCCCGTGTAACAAGCTCCTGACAGAATACCCCTCCGCATAGAAAAAGCATGAAAAGAACAGACAGCAGAAATCCTGATGTTATGCGTTTCATTTTGTCCATAAGCATGTCTCCTTTTACTGCAATTTGTCATTAACAGTTACACATCTTATTTGATTACAAATATGCTTTTCCATAGTAAAACCTCCTTGATTTTTATTCATCAAAAACTGGAATCTCGGGCGAAACTGCCATGAAAGAATGAGATCTGCATCCTGAAAAACAGGTGCTCCGTATCCAGACAATTGAAATTCAGAGAAATAATCTGCCTGGGATTTTGATGTGAGTGAAGTATAACATCTGAAGTATTTTTATTCAAGTATTTTGTGTGTATTTTTAAAATACATTTTATTTTTATTTATCACGGTAAAAGAGATCATTCGTAGAAAGAACGCTCTCTTTTACTGTCCAGATTAACTACATCTACCTATTTTTTGTTGTACTGCCGAATCCGCCGTTCCGGATTTCCGTGGCATCATCATCCAGGGTGATGCCGTACTCCACGAAGATTCCCTGCATGAACCCCTCACCGGCCGCAATGCTGACAATCTTTCCTTCGTTTGTATCATTGGTGATTTTTGCGAAAATATGGCCTTCATTATCAGAATAATAATAATCACTGTCAATGATCCCAACTGTATTGTTCAGCTGAAGTCTGTATTTGAATCCAAGTCCGCTTCTGGGATAGCATTTCAGCACCCATTCTGGCTCCATCCAGACCCGGATACCGGTAGGGATCCGCACAGTCTGTCCCGGCTCAAGTATGATATTAGCCGGAGCATAGAAATCATATCCGGCACTACCCGCTGTGGCACGGCGGGGAAGATCGATCTGGGAATAGATTGCTTCCACTTCATCTTCATCTGCTGGGCCAAAGATGTCTGTCCATCCTTCACGGAACTGCTTCAGACTGACTTTCTCAAATTTTGCTATTCTGTTCATCTGTATTCTCCTGTTCTGTAACTGCTGGCTACTGTCTGTTCCAGATCATGTCTCTGCTGATTTCATCAACGGAAAAGGCTCCGCACATTTTCATCGTATCGATCAGTTCTGCACCGATCTTGTCCGCATAAGCGGCCACACCTTCCTCCTGGCCTCCATATACAGCTGTCACAAAGGGACGTGCGATCAGAACAGCATCCGCTCCCATGGCCAGTGCCTTGAAAACATCAATACCGGTACGGATGCCGCCGTCTACAAAGACCTTCATCCTGCCATCCACTGCTTCAACGATCGATGGAAGGACTTCCGCCGTTGCAGGGCACTGGTCCAGCACACGGCCGCCGTGGTTGGATACCACGATCCCCTGCACACCTGCCTCCAGCGCCTTCAGAGCACCCTTTGGCGTCATGATGCCCTTCAGGATGAACGGGATCTCCGCCATCTTCACGATCTCCTTCAGCTGATCCACGGACTTGCTTCCGGCAGGCGGGGTCAGATTCTGAAGGAAAGGAAGGCCCGCAGCGTCAATATCCATCGCCACTGCAAAGGCGCCGGACTGCTTTACCATATCCATTTTTTCTCGGATCGTATCCATATCCCATGGTTTTACTGTAGGGATTCCCAGTCCTCCCAGCTTGCGGATTGCCTGGACAGCCTCCTTCATTACATTCGGATCTGTACCATCTCCGGTAAATGCCGCAATATTTCTCTGGGCACATCCCCGAAGCAGGATCTCATTATAATCCTGATCCGAGTATTTATCTCCGTAATGCAGCTTGACAGCGCCGACCGGTCCGGCGAAAAACGGGTAAGCAAATTTCTTCCCGAACAGATCTGTCTCTGTACAGACGTCTTGCTGCTCACAGATCGTATCCATGTTGACCCGGATCTCCTGCCATTTCTGATAATTTCTCATAGCCAGTTCTCCCGTGCCCTTTGCTCCGGGTCCGGGAACTGTATTTCTGCACGCCGCGCCGTTGCATACCGCACAGGCTTTACAATACGGCCCGATACAGCTGCGGGCATTCTTCACTGCTTCCTGATAATCCATCCTGCTCTCCTCCTCTGCTTTACCGGAATATGCCGGACTTATCCAGCACACCGATGATCTCTTTTATCATATCTTCATCTACTACAAGGGCCATCCTGACATACCCTTCTCCTTCACTTCCGAAAGCGCTGCCCGGAGTCACGATAACTCCGGTCTTCTCCATCAGCTTCAGGCAGAAGTCCATAGACGATTCAAACCCGTCAGGGATCCTTGCCCATACAAACATAGTTCCCTGGCTGTCGGGCACGTTCCAGCCGATGCTCCTCAAGCCGCCGCAGAGCGCCCTGTTCCGGGCAGCATACTGCTCTCTCTGGGCCTCGATAAAGTCATCCGGTCCGGTCATAGCGGCGATTGCCGCCAGCTGTACCGGATAAAAAATACCATAATCAATTTGGGACCGGAGCAGCCGGAACTTGCTGACAATATCACGGTTTCCGACTACAAAAGAGATCCTGGCGCCGGTCAGATTATAGGATTTGGAAAGGGAATAGAACTCTACTCCCACATCTTTCGCGCCTTCAAAAGAGAGGAAGGACCGCCCCTGTTTTCTTGTAAATATGATATCTGAATAAGCATTGTCATGAAGGATCACAATATGATTCTTCTTCGCGAAATCAATAAGACGTACATAAAACTCATCCGGCGCGCATACACAGACCGGATTCAGCGGATAGGAAACGATCATATATCTGGTCCTCTTCAGTATCTCCTCCGGTATGCCGTCCAGATCCGGAAGATAACCGTTCTCCTCCCGAATCGTATAATATTCTATCCGGGCCCCTGCCATAATACCGCTCATCTCAAACATGGGATATCCAGGATTGGGCACCAGGATCGTGTCCCCGGGATCACAGAGGACCATGCCGATATGAGCCATAGCTTCCTGGGATCCGTAAACAGACATGATCTCATCTGTCTCAAGCCGCACTCCGAAACGTTTCTCATAGCGGTACTGTACCGCCTGGAGCAGCTCCGGCAGATCAGCCAGTGAATACTTGTAATTTTCCGGATCGGCACAGGCCTCCTGCATCGCCTTCATCACGTGAGGAGCCGGCGGGAAATCCGGAGTTCCCACAGAAAGGTTGTATACCTTCTCGCCGTTTTTCAGCCGTTCTTCCTTCTTTTCATTCAGCGCACCGAAGATCCCCGGCTGAATATTATTGACCATTCTCGAAAAATGTATATCGCTCAAAGAGATTCCCCCTGTCTTATGTAATAATCTGGCATGTTTACACCAGCTTTTTATTATATAATAATTCCTCCCGTTTTACAATAAGCCAGGGATCTTTAAATTCAGCCCTTTCTGCCTGACAGCTGCTGTTCAGACGCGTCTCAGTATCCAGCAATACAGCTCCGTTACGGCGGACTAATGTAGAGTTCTGAGAGCATGATTAACAGTCCATTTCGAATACTATATCCGCCACGTTCATCGTGGACTTTCTGTGTGACACCAGAAGCACAGTCTTATCTCCTCTTCCTTCTTTCAGCGACTTTAAAATGATCCCTTCATTCAGGGAATCCAGGTTGCTCGTAGGTTCATCCAGAAGGACAAACGGCGCGTCATGGAGGAAAGCCCGGGCGATCCCGATCCGCTGCCTCTCTCCACCGGACAGTGTGTCACCCAGTTCCCCGACTTCTGTATCATATCCATTCGGCAAGGTCATGATAAAGTCATGGATAGAAGCCTTTTTGGCCGCTTTCATGATCTCTTCTCTGGAAGCGCCGGGTCTGCCTATGGCAATATTATTTGCGATGGAATCGTGGAACAGCACGGTCTCCTGTGTCACATAGGATTCCATATTCCTCAAATCTGATGTATTGATCTCTCTTATATCTCTGTCTGATATACTGATTCTGCCTCCCTGTACATCCCAGAAGCGCATCAGCAGCTTCAGAAGGGTGGATTTTCCGGAGCCGCTGGCGCCGTGGATCCCGATGATCTTCCCTTTCGGGATTTCCATTGAATAGTTTTTCAAAATCTGTACCTGGTCATAGGCGAAGTCCACATGCTCTGCCCTGGCTTTGTCAAACCGGATCGTTTCCTCTCCGCCGATCTCCTCCACCTGTGGCTTTTCCTCCAGGATTGAAAGGACGCGTTCGCCGCTGGCCAGTGTCTGATTCAGATTATTTGAGAGACTTGACAGAGCGACAACAGGTCCGAACGATCCCATCATAGATATAGTACAGATCAGTACTCCGTCAAATCCAATGGCATTCTGTCTGTATAAAAACAGCGTCAGAAAAAGCATTCCAAAGGAAGCCAGAAGAATCACCATATTTGTCACCGAACGCTGGGAACCTTCCATATAGCTCAGATCCTTCTGGATTCCGGCAAGTCTGTCAGATCTTTTCTCCATTTCCTCTGACCGTTTCTGCCCCTGCCTGTACTGGATCGTTTCATCCAGGCCTCTCAGTGAGTCCAGTACGAAGCTGTTCAACTCACCAAAACCGGTTCGAAACTCCATTCCTCTGGCTCCTCCATGTCAAGGATGCGGAAGATCTTGTCGCTGGCCGCCATGCCGTTCATTGCAATATGGAAGAAGGATCCCAGAAGTCTGAGCGGGATGAAAAATTCACTGGCCAGAAGGATGATCCATTACACTTGTTGAATTCAGCTGCATGGTCAGGACCTTCATGGTAATATTCCGGAAATGCTGTGCCTCCTGATCCATTTCCCGCGCTTTCTGTTCATCTGCCTGATAGATCTTCAGCGTTGTCAGACCCTGGAGGTTTTCGAGGAAAGAGTCACCCAGTCCGGTGTAAATACTCCAGTATTTGTTCAGGAGCCTCTTCGCGATCTTCTGTACTGCCACAATAGACAGCGGGATCAGCGGAACGCAGATCAGAAGGATCACGCTGGCCTTAAGATTTATACGGCAGAGTACGGCAAAGAGTGTGACCGGTGCAAGAAGACTGTAAAAAAGCTGCGGAAGATATTTCCCAAAATATGTCTCCAGCTGCTCCACGCCTTCCGTACTGACCTGCATTACTTCAGAGGTCGATACCTTTTCCCTGTAGGAAGGTCCAAGCCGGAGCATTTTGCCATAGATCTTCTGTCTCAGGATTTTCTTCACGTCCACACTCGCCTGATAGGATGCTCTTGCCGCCATCCGCTCACAGACAAAACGGACCGCCACACAGATGACCAGTACGGGGATGGTCCGGAAGATGCCGTTTTCTGACACTTCACCAAAGATCAGGCTTTCCAGCAGGCCGGCAATAGTCCATACCGCCGCGATCTGGGCAAGCAGGGCTATCCACTGCCACAGAATGTTATATACGATATATTTCTTTGCGTGGGACAGCAGTCCCACCAGTCTTTTTTTGATCATTTGTTTTCCCCTCTCTGCTTTTTCTTCTCCATCATGCTGCATACTACATGCCATATGGCCATCACAGGATGGTATAGCAGCATGCGCGGTCCGGAAAACCGCATGACCTGACGGATCTTCTCCCGCATTTCCAGACGGTAGCAGTGGACACGGCAGTTGCTGCAGAATGTTTTATTTTCCATGAAAGGACATTTCTCGCTGCGCATCCTTGCATAGTCTGACAGTTCCTGACAGTCAGGGCACATCCGCCCAGATTTTCTATCATAGGAACTGTGGTTTTTTCGGCAGTACAGGCGGATCATTTCCTCCACTACCCGCTGTTCCTTCTTTCTCTTTCTGTCTATATCTCTCATGGCCCTACTCCTTCGGCTCCAGAATCACGGACTCTCCTGCAGGAATCGTACGGATCCTTGTGAAGAAATAAATATACTTGAAAAGGATAAGGAACAGGATAAAGATCCTGCCGTATATATTCTGCATGGCAAGAAACGCCAGAAGCAGCATACATGAGGCCGGAATCAGAAGGCTGAACTTTGTTTTCAGCGTCATGGCACGGTTCTTTACGAAGTTGTCCAGGTGGCGTTTGTAAAGTTTCGTGCCGATAAACCATCTGTGAAACCGCTCTGATCCCTTTGCCAGACAAAAGGACGCCAGCAGCAGGAACGGCGTGGTCGGAAGTACCGGAAGCACGACTCCCACCGCTCCGATTCCCATAAACAGAAATCCGAGAATGAGCCAGATCAGCCTGAGAGGATTCTTTTTCAAATTTTTCATGACATTTTCCTTTCCGTGTATAAATTTTCTTTGGTCAAACATGTGCTGAGATTGACAGATAGATATCGTTACGGAAGTCAAAGCCCCCAATGCAAACAGACTCCCCATTTATTGTGGGGAAAGATACTATTGTTCTACACACAAAAAGAGGCTGGTTCACCAGCCCCTTGATCGTCATCGACAAATGTTCTGCTTTAAAATAATTCTCCGGAAAATGCTCCGAATATCTCGCTCTCTATCTCCAGTATATCATCCACCTTGATCTCACTACCGTTCTCCAGCCGGATGATCCTCTCTGTTTCGTCTATCTTCTTCAGCCTTCCGGTCTCACGGACCATGCTTCCGCCTTCTTTTCTCTCATCCGGCAGGAAATAGCTGACCGTTATCTCCGGATGTTCAGCAATATGCTCCGCCAGGATCCGCATCTTCCCCTCCAGCTCCTCACGGACGTTTTCACTAAATTCCGGCTTCTGCTCGGTAAGTCTTGCAGTCTCACGGATCACATCCTCATAACCGGTAAGTGCCATAAACGGAGAAAACTGTGCTGCCCGCTCGGACATGGGCATCTTCGGGTGTCTGGCAGATACATGATGGGGAAGATTTATGATATCATCGTATTGTCCTTTCATGCCTTATGCCCTCCGATCTGGTTGTTCCGTTCTCTGGCAGTCGCGCCCTCCTCCAGGTTCATTCCCCGGAGGATTGCATTTTTGCCGTATTTCTTCTTAATGTCCAGCATGGCTTTCTGCCATCGTTTTTCCTTCTCCAGCTGCTGATTTTCCTGTTCTTTTTCCTTTTCAGCGGCTTCCTGATCGGTAAACAGATCCAGCTGTTCATAGCTGTCCTTCTCAGCAGCCTCTGACTCATCTGCCACACGGGAAGCTGTCAGATAAAGCCGGCGCACCATCAGATCCGGATCCACGATCCGGTCAAACAGATCTGTGGCAGCCTGAAGGATCATCTTTGTGGATGAGGTATAATGGGGCAGATTTTCCGTTCCATGGGCATGCTTTGGAACCGTGCGTCCGTATCGATCTGAGGCGGTCTCTCCTTTGTAGCCGTCTCCGCTTTTCAGATTATTCCTGTCATAGCCCACAGTCAGCACGAGCTGGTCTGTCGCCATATTCCTGTCAGCAAGATCCAGCGCCAGCATATCTGCCATTTCTCTGAGTACAAGTCTGGCCTTGTCAAAAGGATAAGGGCAGGACAGCACCTGCCCGGATCCGATGCTGTTTGACGCAGGCCTGTATGCTTTGATATCAGCGATGGCACAAGGTTCCCATCCCCATGCGTGATCAATCAGCAGCTCCGCGTTAATACCGAACATCTGATACAGCAGGTCTTCATTATAATAGTCCGTATCCTTTCCAAGAGAGCACCGGGCAATATCACCCATGGTAAACAGACCGTGTTCCTCCAGTTTCTTCGCATATCCTCTGCCTACCCTCCAGAAATCCGTCAGCGGCCTGTGACTCCACAGAAGTCTACGATAGCTCATCTCATCCAGCTCGGCAATGCGGACTCCGTTTTCATCCGGCGGGATATGTTTCGCCTCGATATCCATAGCCACCTTGCACAGATACAGGTTCGTTCCACTCCCGGCAGCAGCAGTTACTCCCGTAGTTCTCTGGACATCAAGGATCATTTCCGCCGACAGTTCCCTTGCCGTCATACCATAGGTGTTCAGATATCCGGTCACATCCATCATAACCTCATCAATGGAGTAGACATGGATATCCTCCGGTGCGATATACTTCAGATAAACTTCATAGATCCGGGAGCTGTAGTCCATATACAGAGCCATCCTGGGCGGGGCTGTGATATAATCCAGTTCCAGGGACGGATTTTCCTTCAGTTCTGTGTCATCTGTGGAAGCCCCCGTAAACTGATATCCCGGAGCCCTGTTTTTCCTCTCCGCGTTTATATCCTTCACTCTGCGGACCACGTCAAACAGTCTGGTACGTCCCGGTATCCCATATGCTTTCAGGGATGGAGAGACCGCAAGGCAGATAGTTTTCTCTGTTCTGGTCAGATCCGCTACCACAAGATTGGTAGTCATGGGATCCATTCCCCGCTCCATACATTCCACAGAGGCATAGAATGATTTCAGATCAATTGCAAGGTATGTTTTCTCCGCCATGACGTGTCCTCCTTCCTATTTACTTCATCAATTATAGCTTTATTTATACTCCGAGCGCAAGCGTAGCCGGCGGGGCAACACAGCGCCATTATGGCAGACATAGAGAACGAGCGAACTGTAACATCTGATCAGCTACAGATCAAGTGATCTTCTTATATAATTCCAGTGTTCCGGAAGTGCTTCCCCCATACAGGAAATAATAATCAATCTGATCCGTGCCGTCTGTATACAGATAATTCCCGTACATGGAGATCATACAGCAGATCACTGTCTGTTCTGCAGCGACGCCGATCCCGTATCCGCGGTCAGAAAGGAGAAGCGGCATCCGCATCTTTTTCCCGCCGAAGTTAATGTATCTGGCTTTTCTGTTGATACGTTCCAGATCTTCCTTCAGAAATCCCTTTGCATAGATCTTTTCCTTTTCCTGCCAGTCAAAATGATTCCATGTCTCTGAGACGGCTCCCCTTCTGATCTGGCGCGGTATCCTCTGTCTTTCCGCCAATAGAACCTTCCTGTTCTGGTCAAGAAACCGGAGCGCTCCCGTCCGTCTGTCGATCCGGACTGCAATCCTGTCCATCGCAGCCTCCGCCAGATCCTTATCCGCTCTTGCCGTCCACGCAACCGGATGATCCGGCTCCAGGTTCCAGTATCCATCTGTGGACCCAACAGCTGAGCCGCGTATAAAACGAATCCGGATAATGTCACTTGCTATGGGCATCACCCTCAGCGTACCAGATGGACCGATAAGATCAAGATATCGTTTTGTTTTCCTGATGGTCCGGATGGAGCAGTCCATTTCAGGCATATCCTTCAGGCGCAGAATACTGACATCCGGACATTCGCCGAAATGATGCGGAGAGGGATTGATCTTCTGCGGTACGGATCTGGCAACTGATGTCTGTTCCCTGCCTGACACCATATCTGACATTCTCTTTTCCTGGCGTACTCTGATTCTTTCCTGTCTGGGTTCATCCCCATCCTGCTTTCCGCTCTCCTCTGCACTTCCCAGCAGCTCCGGCTTCTTTTCATCTGGCATCGGCTTCGCGATCAGATCTGTCAGGTCGCCCTGATGTACAACAGTCAGCTCATGGAGCGCACGGGTGGCCGCCACATAGAGAAGCTTGACATACCGGTCTTCCGCAGGATAGACCACACTTGAAGGATGATACAGGAGCACGGCGTCGAATTCCAGTCCTTTCGTATACTCTACCGGCAGGACCATGATCCCTTCTGTGAAGTTCGCCGTCTCCGGATCACTGTCTGCCAGAGTCAGTCTGGTTCCAAGCCAGTCTCTCACTTCCGCCGCTTCCTCCCCATCGCGACAGATCACCGCGACGGTCTCCCGGCCGTCCTCCAGCCATTTCCGGATACTTTTCTCCGTTTCCAGAAGCATGGCCTCTTCATCCGGACAGGCCTTTACTGTCACCGGACTTCCATGTCTTTCCACAGGTTCCACCGGATAGATGGGGAAGTGCCCGTGCCGCAGGATCTCCGTGGCAAAATGAGAGATCTCTACCGTGTTGCGGTAGCTCTTTTTCAACAGACAGAATCCGGTGGAACCGGGCGGGAGCAGAAGCTTCCTGAGCTCCTCCCAGTCATTGAGGCCATATCCGAAATGAATGTTCTGTGACACATCTCCCATGATCGTATATGTACAGCCCCGGAGACAGTATGCAAGAGTATGATACGCCATCATTCCGAAATCCTGGGCCTCGTCAATGATCACATGACTGGCCTCCCGGATTCCATCCGTCTCTTTGATCCGTTTATACAGATAGGCAAGAGCGGACAGATCATACAGATCGAATTCACCTTCCACATAAGGCACGGCCTTTCCCTTTTCCGCCTGTTCTTCCAGGAACCTGCCATAGACTTCAAAGACGGACCCTTTCCATTCCTTACGGCCAAAATACCATCGGTACATACGCCGGAGCTCCTTCTGTACATCCGGAGGATAGGATACATACCTGCCTGCAAGCTCATTTTCCAGCCTTGACATCAGGATCTCATTTAGCATATTGATCTTGCCCTGCATGGAAACTCCAGGATTGTTCTCAAGATACGACCGAATGGAATCACTTCCAAGAAGGATAATATGATTTCCTTCCATCCGGACATCTTCCAGAGAAATATGTTCTGCTTCATATTTCTGACAGAACATTTCCAGATCATGGAACCATGCACTGCCTCCTTTGATGCAGACAGCAGAATCCTTCTTATCAATGGAACGAATCAAGTATTTTCCGGAATCCCAGTCCTCATAGAGAAGACGGATGAACAGCTGCTCCATGGTCATCTGTGACACACCGTATACATCAAGATCAGGAAGAACACTGGTAATATAGTTCAGCAGGATCCGGTTGCTGCCGATGATATAGAAGTCTTCAGGGCGGAATTCATCTTCATAATTATACAGGATATAGGAAATGCGGTGCATGGCGACAGTTGTCTTGCCGGAGCCTGCCACTCCCTGCACGATCAGGTTCATCTTCGGCGACCTTCTGATCACCGCATTCTGTTCTTTCTGGATCGTTGCAATGATCTCACCCAGCACAGCAGTCTTATTCTTTGCAAGATACTTTGTCAGCAGTTCATCGTTTGCCACCACATCTGAGTCAAAAAAGTCTTTCAGCTGATCGTCTTCAATCTCATATGTCCTTTTCCGCTTCAGATCGATGGTAAAAGAGCCTTCGTTTTTGACAGTATATGTGCACTGTCCGGTATTGTTTTCATAATAGACAGACGCAAGAGGCGCCCTCCAGTCTATGACTACAGGCTCTGATGTATTTTCTGAAATTCCCACTCTGCCTACGTAAAAGGACTCATCCGCCGGCTGATGGGAATCTCTGAAATCAATCCTGCCGAAATATGGCTTTCTCCTGGCCTTTCGGCACCGCACCAGATCTCTTCTGTTCTCACGCAGCTGTGACTGAGTATTGTGGAACATGGCAAGAGCTTCCTTATCCTTCGTCCCGTATGTCTCCATCAGTTCATGGAGTTCGCCGGACAGATCTGTAACACGCTCTTCCGTTCTGATCAGATTCTTCTGAGCAATATCGATGATCTGTTTCAGCTGCTTTTCCTCATCCTCCCTGCTCAGCCCAGGAACCGGCCTGGACCTTCTAATCTGTTTCCCCTTCATTTTTTCCTCTCCTGCGATCATGTATTTCTATCTGCACTGCACCTGCATCCACACCCTTTATCTATGTATGCAGCCTTTGTCTAAAACAAGTGTTTAATAACCAGTAACGTTATTATAGATATACAGATATATGAAGTCAACACTCAAAGGCCCTCGCAGCAGTCAAACATAAACCGTCGATACAAAAATTCCGGCCAGAAAGCAAAGGCGCGGCAGGGAAGTCTTACAAATGGTAAGTTTTCCAAGCCGCGCCGATTTGTGTTTCGCCAGTTCAGTCCTGTCTGACATTATCCACTTGCTATTTATCTTCTATAATAACAGGACTGCCTTGCCGCTTTGACCGATGTTGCACTTGTTGTATCCGTAAGGTGGTTTGTCTCATTGTCCATCGGTGACAGACAGATATCTTTGCCGCCCCGGATCGCCTGGTCGGCATCCATGTAACCGTATACGCCGTAATAGTCGGTCAGTACCATACCACGGAATCCCCATTCGTCGCGGAGAACCGTTGTCTGAAGCGGATAGTAAGCACCGCCCCATATGGTTCCGATATAAGAGAAGGTTGACATAACAGCCCCGGCGCCGCCCTCTTTTACACAAATTTCAAAGGGCTTCAGGTAGATCTCTCTCAGAGCCTGTTCATTAGACCAGGTACAGAGCATATCGTTTCTGTTCATCTCCTGATCGTTAAAGGCAAAGTGTTTGATAAAAGAGTATACCCCATGCTCTTTGGCGCCGATCACCGCCTGAGCGGCCATCTTGCCGCTCAGCACCGGATCCTCTGAGAAATATTCAAAGTTTCTGCCCGAGAATGCGGAACGATGGATATTCATTGCCGGAGCGTACCAGCCGGATACGTCCATCTCATCTGCCATTCTTCCGATGCTGTTTCCGTAATTATATGGCATCTCACGATTCCACGTCGCTGCGATCAGGGTACAGCCTGGGAAACCGATTGAACTTACCTGTGTGAAGTGTTTCTATCAGATATCTGCATGATTCTATAACAATCCTGCGAGGTAATATAATGAATTCTTCTATCAGACTGAACGATGACTATTCAGAAAGAAGAAATGATGCCAGGATTGCCCTCATAGTGTCATCGGCCCCCTGAGCAGTCAGTGCAAATCTTCTTTCCAACCATTTACGCATGTTCTCTCACCCTCCATTCATTCGCCTGAGCATATAAATCCTGGAAGAATTTATAGCGCGACTCCTGTTTCATCAGTTCACTGTCGCTTCCCCGCTCGATTACCTGTCCGTCTTCGATCACAAGGATCTCATCAACATTCCGCACACTGGTCAGACGGTGTGCGATCATGATAACGGTCTTGTCTTTCATCAGCTCTGCAAATGCCTTCTGCAGCTCATGTTCATTTTCCGGATCTACAGCCGCGCTGGCCTCATCCATGATCACTATCCGGGCGTTTTTCAGGATTGCCCGGGCAATACCGATCCGCTGTTTCTCCCCTCCGGACAGATAGACTCCTTTGGAGCCGATTATCGTTTTTTCTCTGTCATTGAATTTATCCAGAATACTGTCACACCCGGCCCTGTGGAAAGCCTCCATGACCTTCTCTCTGGATGCAGAGACATTTGCCATGGCAACATTTTCATACAGGCTTGTCTTGAACAGCTTTACATCCTGGAAGACAAAGGCGATATTTCCCAGAATGGACTTCTCGCTGTAATCCTCTAGCGGAAATCCCCCGATCTTGATCCTCCCCTGGTCCACTCTGTAAAATCCGGATATCAACTTGGCGATGGTTGATTTTCCGCTGCCGCTGGCTCCGACCAGAGCGTAGCTGTGGTTCTGCTTCAGAGTAAAGCTTACATCCTTCAATACCGGCTTCTCTCCGTATCCGAATGTCACATGGTCGAATTCAATGTCGAAATTATCTGCCATCTCACGACTTCCATGCCAAAGAGCGTCTTTGTGCATAAAATGATCTGGCGTCCGCGTTGAAGATCTTCACTACCTGGATTCCCCGGACATACTCCACAGACTCCGCGCTCAGCCGCTCCAGCGCCTGCTGATAACGTTTCATAAACTGGGTTTCTCCAGACATACTTATATAGAGGATCGCCGCCGCTACGGTCAGGACCGTAAGTCCGATCCCAACTCTGAAACTGACAATATAGCCGGCGATCAGCAGCAGAAACGGCTTTACCAGAGCATTGGCAATATCAGGCAGCAGGTGGGCAACGATGCTGTGTGTCTGTGATGCGTTGTCATCTATGATCTTCCGGATCCTGCCGCTGGAATTCAGATCAAAGAACCGGAAGCTTGCCTCCGACAGTCCGGCAATGCCTCTCTTTCTCAGATTGGTTTCCAGACGGAATCCCAGTATATGGGACGCCAGCACGCCTGCAAAGTAGACCACATGGCCCCCGATCAGCAGTCCGAAGATCACCCAGGCATAGAAAGCACTTCCGGACAGATCGTTTTTCACCATCAGACGGTCAAAAAAGACATAAAGATAATAGTATGCGCCGGTGATGGCAAAAGTAGACAGGACTGATAATAAGATGGATACATATACCAGGTACTTTCTTTCCGGAACATAGGCAAACAATTTCTTGTAAACCTTGAACATGGTTTCCCTCCCTTTCCTATTGATCAAAGATTATTGTTCTGTTATACGCATGACCTGAAAAATCCAGGTTAGATATAACTAACCTGGATTTTAATACCCGAAAACTGTTCCGTCAAGACGGCTGCCTTATATTCTGTTTTACTGAGAAAAAAGTATGTTTAAATGTTCGGATCTACTCCCACTTATATGCAATACTCTTTGTCACCACATTGTCTGCCTCGTCCTTTACATCTATCATGATAGTGTAATTCCCCGGCTCAGGAGGATTGCAGTAAGCAACATTGCTTGTCGAATAATCTCTGAATACTGTTGTTCTGCCATTTACAGTCCTGTAGAATCGATATTGCAATTTGCCTGTTCCGCCAGATGCATTCGCCGTTAAAATTACAGTAGACCCTTGCGGCTGCGGTGATTTCTTTGACACAGAAATGGAATCAAGTTTCAATGTGTTTTCCGAAGAATTCCAGCTGAATTCCATTTTCTTCGTTGCTGTTTTCCCATTTTCATCACGGACGTCTACATATAATTCGTATACGCCTGTATCAGAAGGATTACAGTAAGCAACATTGCTTGCAGCATAATCTCTGAACACTGTAGTAACCCCGTCCTTCACACGATAGAAGCAATACTGAAGTGTTCCGTCTCCGCCTGATGCAGATGCGGTCAGTTTCACGGTACTGCCCAGTACCTGCGGAGAGACTTTGGAGGCTTCAAATGATTTTATTACTATACTGTTTTCCGGAGCATCCCAGGTAAAATCCAGCTGGGCAGTTGATGTATTTCCCGCCTCATCGCGTGCATCTACATAAATAGTATAATCTCCCGCCTGAGGTGGATTACAGTAAGCTACCGTACTGGTGGAATAGTCTCTGAATACCGTAGTGACATCATCTTTTATACGATAAAACCGGTACTGCAGTTTTCCTGTGCCGCCCTCTGCGGATGCTGTCAGCTTAACTGTTGTTCCCTGGGCCTGAGGTGACACCTTCTCAGCGGAGAGACTGACAGTAAGCTTCTGTTCGGGATCTTCATCTCCCTTTGGTACGATTACCTCGTTTAATCCTGAGGAATCATATTTCCCATAAGCCGTGACATCATATCCCACACTTGCCGGAGCCTGATTACTTCCGTCATTAAAAAGAACCTTGATCGACTCGTCTGTATCCGGTGTATCGAATACATACCGGTAAACTCCGTTGGGCAGCTTTTCCATGGCTGCACCCGGCCATGCGCCTGCAATTGTAACGGCATCTCCATAATACAGATAACAGTTAATGTTCGATCCCCATCCGGACGGTTTTTCAAAATAAATCGCCGTTTTTCCTTCGGGTACAGCTTCATAGTCATATGGAGGTACCGTAACTTTCACGGTCAGCTGATCCGAGATCCCGTTATTCGAGGTTGCCGTAATCACAGCCGTTCCGTCTCCCTGAGGTGTGATCACTCCCTTATTGTTTACTGTCGCTACATCTGAATCAGATGATGTCCAGGTCAGAGCTTTATTTTTTGCATTTTCCGGAAGCACGGTTGCTTTGACTGTGGCTGTCTCACCCATCGTAAGATCAAGAGATTCCTCAGAAAGCTCAACAGATGTGACCTCTACAACATCTTCCCCAATCTGATACTGCTTGATGTATCCGTCATTTCCGTAATAGCCCCCATCCTTGAAGTCTGCGGATGCACTCACAGAATTTCCATCTGTAAATACGACCGTCAGATTATCTGCATCTCCTGTATATGCACATGCATAGTCCTGATCCTCGATATAAGACATCGGAATGCTTTCTACAAGTGTGCCATTGCTGAACAGATTTGCTGTTACGCTGCTCCATCCTGCCTCATTCTTGAAATAAATGCACTGACGGGAAGTATTTTCCACCGGGTTGTCTGTATAAAGATAAATGCCGTCCTGTCCGATCTTGCCAGGAGCAGGAGTCTTCTCTGTGTCAAGAACGTATACACGCATATTGCCTTTTCCAGAGCACTCGGCTGTTAAGGAACCATTTGTGACTTTTTTCGTATCTCCTGTAACACAGTCTACATAAGTTCCATTCGGAATGTTATTAAATGTAGCTGTGCCGCTGACAGTGATCAGAGCGAAACTGTCTGTCTTATCATCTGTATAGCGTCTCTTGTATGCCATGTTATTCCCGCTGATATCTTCTGTTGAATACTGTCCTTTTCTCAGTGCCGGCACTGCCTGACGGATCTGGTTCAGACGCTGGATATGTCTGGAAAGGGGAGCGTTTAATGTCTCTGCCATCGTGCCGGTAGCACCGAAATATTCGCCAAAATCAGTAGTCAAAACATCGCCTTCGATATTGTCTCCATAGTACGCCCGCCCGGTCTGACTGAGCGGAGCATTCGGACCCACATCAATGGGCTTGCCGGCCTGGAATTCAATCTCGCTTCCATAATAGATACATGGAATTCCTCTGAACGTAAACATAAGAGAAAGGTTCTCTGCCCATGCATCTGTTCCTCCGTTGTACCGTACTGTCTGGCACTGATCCGGAGCATAGTCATGAGAGTCCACGTAAACCACATTCCATGTGGAATCGTTAAAGTACTTATCCTCGCCAAGAGCTGTATTAAATGCGCTGTTCGCATCATTAAAGCTCCAGTGCATCTGAAAATCAATTACATCCAGTCCGGATTTCTCTGAATAATCCGGCTCATGATATTCATTTCCATATAAGAATGCATTATCACTGGTCGGCTGATTATTGGTATCCATATGCTCATAATAATGTTCTTCTACAAGTGCCTCATTGGATTCCAGACTGTCGCTCCAGCGCCCGGTCCAGCTTTCATCATCAGCCCATGTATAGAAGCAGGTTGAGATCGGCGGAGCATTGCGGTACCACACATCATGCCCTTTTGTACACACCTCTCCGAACATATAGAAATCATCTCCTCCTGCCTCTTTAAATGCAGGAACAAAGACAGAATTCAAAGTAAGTCGTGAAAGATGTTTGGTCGTATCAACACGGAATGCATCCACTCCCATATCAATATACTGCTCATAGCAGTCAACAAGATACTCATAAACCTTCGGGTTCTCTGTCTCCAGGTCAAAACAGTCATCTGCTATCGTCTTGATCTGCGCGTCATAAGTATCATAGTCAGCACCGCCGCAGAATCCATTGTGATGGTAAATATTCTCCGGATCATTTGCTCCGTTCATAACAGTCTGATTCCGCTCTGTATAGATGTCACTTGTCAGCTGAAGAAGGTTTTCTTCTCCCCAGTTGCAGGTATGGTTCAGAACCACGTCCTGAATCACTTTAATTCCTTTTTCATGACATGCATCGATCAGATCCTGATATGTAATACCATTGGACTCGTATCTGTTATCCACTGCGCTGAAATTATAAGCATGATAACCGTGATAATCATAGCCCGAATCATTCTCCACAACAGGAGTGATCCAGATCGCTGTGAACCCAAGGGCCTTGATGTAATCCAGCTTGTCAATCAGCCCCTTGAAATCTCCCCTCCATGCCGGATCGGAATCAGGATTATTGGCCTTTTTGTCCTCTGAGCAATGCTCATTGTTGCTTGGATCGCCGTCGTAGAATCTCGTTGTAATTAGAAAATAAATAGATTCATCACGGAAATCCGTCCTGCTGTCCGCATAAATGACTCCTGAGGGACTTGCAGTTGCCCTGGCATCACTCTGGGAGATCTCTGCCGCCTCTGCCGTAGAAGCAGGGACATAAAGACTTCCCAGAGTGGTTGCCGCGATAGCAGCACTTAGTGACAGTGCTGTAAACCGCAGATGTTTTTTCATTGTGTAACTCTCCTTTCTCCTTCAGTATAACGGAACTGAAAAATGGCATATTCTGCCAGTGTTCCATTGTCTTACTGTATTTAACAGAAAGAGAGCGGATTCATCAATGACTCATTTTCCGTTTTTATGTCAATATTCGCATACATATAAAAAATGTTATATGAAACGGTCTCCGTTTTGCTGTTTCAAAACAAAAAGGAGCTGTTTCAACAACAACTCCTCGTAAAACATCATGCTTTATTTGCTGATCACATCCCATAGTTCTCCATGTCCGTAATAATCCACGATATACTTTAATCCATCGACCACTTCATCCTGAGTGTAATCATGCTCGAGCAGAAACTCCTCAGTCTTCGCTCCCAGCTTCTCATAAAAAAGAAGCGCCATTTCAAAATAATCACGATCGTTCGGATCCAGCCCGTCCAGCAGGAGATTCTCCGCCTCATTGATCTCCCCGTCATCAATCATGGCTGTCAGCTTTTTAAACAGTTCCAGCTTTTCCAGAGAGACAAGATCCTTCTCCTCATGATCCATATCTCTGCCGAAAATCAGTCGGATCAAGGTTCTCACTGCCTCATGTACCATCCGCATGATGTAATCCTTATCCTGTATCATCCTTACTTCCTCCGTTTTTTATTGTTCTGTACTCCACCAATCGGGGATCAATGATTTAAGCCGTATTACTTTTTTAGTTTCATAATCACACAGGATTTCTATTTTCCCTGCTGATTTATCCAACTGCATCATAAATTCCCGGCAGGCGCCGCAGGGCATTCCTGCTTTTCCATCCGGCATGACAGCGACTATTTTTACGATTTGGCTTTCCCCGTTTGTTATCATATTTGCGATCGCATTTCGTTCCGCGCACATCCCCAACGAACAAGCCGTGTCAATACAGACGCCTACATAAATATTTCCCTTTGCTGTAAGCAGCGCGGCAGAAACAGATCCAGCCTCGATCAGCGGAGAAATATTCCTTTCACGCTGCACTTTTCTCGCGGCAATATACAATCTCTCCCATGTCCCATCGTATTGAGTAAGCGCACGCTCCTCCATTTCACGGACAAAATTTTCTTTCCCCTTACAATAGCCATCTATATCATAAGGGAACTTTTGTGCAAGATCTTTTTTGATCTTTGCATATTCATCCCGCTCTTTTTCATGGGTACGCATATAGTCCCTAAAGGCAAGGTGTCTTCCGATATTATTCCAGTCATCTGCCTGGAAAATATGAATTTGATGGGTCCGTTCATCGCCCCCTTTGCGAAGATAGCGTCTGCCCGCTATTCCAAACTCACCGAGATATTCATAGCCTATATCTGCAAACTTTTCTGCAGCCATGTCTACTCGCTCAAGGCTTCTAACGGCCACCATAATATCAATAATTGGTTTGGCAGCCAATCCAGGAACAGATGTACTTCCAATATGATAGATAGAAATGCAGTTATCTTTCAATATTTCAGTAATTTTGTCCCGTTCTCTCATATATTTTAACGGCCATTCCGGATCATAATTCAAAACAGTTATATGCTGCGTCATAAAATCACTCCTTATCTGATTCTCGTGAATTGCTTATTCTGATCGTGCAATCACGGCACTATTCTCACTTGGAAATCATCGTTCATTCCCCACTTATTTAGCGAAAAACGGCCACAGATATTATATCATCTCCATACTCGTTTAGCCACCTTTTGCTTGTCAATCCTTAAACCCGGTTTCCCCACCATTAACTTTTTTCACCGGAAGTTAACTGCTGTTCCATTGTAAAACCGTTGATTCCGACGTAAAATAAACCTCAAAGATAAACTTCAGGAAACAGAAGGGAGATCGATCATGAAAGAAATACACCTTGGAAAAGTACTGCTCGAAAACCGCCATCGGCTGGGCGTCACCCAGGATGAGCTGGCGGAATATCTGGGAGTTTCCAAAGCAGCCGTATCCAAATGGGAGACAGAGACCACAGATGAGGCCATGGCACTGTTCCGGAAAGTAAAGACCGGAACCGATGATCCCTCCCTTGGGACAGAAGCACTTCAGATGGAAGCGCTCTGCCTGATCGCCATGGCACAGGGATGGGCATCCATGGGAGAAAAGAATCTCTGCCTTTCTCTGCTTGAAAAATACGCAGATCTGGCAACCGGCGAAATATGGCCTCTTCGGCTGAAAGGGGATGATTATTTCAATCTGATGGATGACTGGTTTGAAAAGAATCTTCTCCTCGGCACCCAGCTTCCAAGAGATGAAGCAGTCATCCGTCAAAGCATGGTACAGTCCATAGCAGAAAATCCTGCATTTTCTGGATTTGCAGATGATACACGTTTTCTGACAGTCATTCAGCGGCTGGAGCAGCTGACAACAGAACTAGCCGATCCAGTAACAAAAGAATGAAGGAGGCTCACAAGATGCAGACAATAATATTAGAAAATCTTTCAAAGACGTATCCAGGCGGCAGGCAGGCTGTCAGACAAGTCTCTCTGTCTCTGGGACCCGGTGAAGTATATGGCTTTCTGGGACCAAACGGAGCCGGAAAGACGACTACTGTAAAATTGCTGAACGGCATGCTGACGCCTTCCGGAGGTTGCTGCCGTGTATATGGGATCGATCCATCGGCAGAACCGGCAAAGGCCCATACACATTCCGGCGTTGTTACAGAGCACGCACAGATGTACGACAATCTGACCGGAATGGAAAACCTGCTCTTCTTCGCTTCTGTTTTCGGCCTGTCTCCGTCAGACAGCCGGAACCGTGCCCGCACACTGCTCCGCCAGCTGGCTCTGGAGGATGCTTCCGATAAGAAACTGTCCGCCTACTCTACCGGTATGCGGCAGAGACTGTCTCTGGCAAGAGCTTTGATCCACCGGCCGGAAGTGCTGTTTCTCGATGAACCAACTTCCGGACTGGATCCGGAAAGTGCCCAGAATGTAAACCAGATGATCCGGAATCTTGCAGAAAAGGAGGGCACCACAGTTTTTCTCTGTACCCATCAGCTCCGCTACGCCCAGGAAGTCTGTACCCGCTATGGTCTCATCGAGGAAGGACGGCTTCTGGCATCCGGTACGCTCAGTGAGCTGCAAAGAGATATCCTGCCGGAGCTTCCGCTGTTTGTCCGTGTACAGCATATGCCTCATGGACTTCCATTTCAGAAAACTGATGAAGAAAATCTCTACCAGACGTCCATCCATTCTGAAGGGGAGATCCCGTGTCTTGTCCGTCAGCTCATCGAAGGCGGCGGCGATGTCTATTCTGTAGAAGTAAAGCATCCTTCTCTGGAAGATATCTACTTTACTCTGACAAGGGACAGGAGAAGAACTGAAAACACAGAAGACACTCCCGGCATTCAGCAGCAGGATCGGGAATCAGGAAAGGAGAAGATAATATGAACCATGCAATAACCGCTGTGATCAAAAAGGACTTCCAGGCTATCACTGCCAACCGGAGACTTTTCCTTTCTCTGCTGATCGTACCGTTAGTACTTACAGTCTTTGTGCCGGGTGTCTTCATATCTATTGCGCATTTTATGCCGGAGGATGAAGATATCCAGATGCTGCTGGAACTGCTTCCACGCAGCTCATGGGCATCCACCATGGAGCTCACTGTCACCGGTCTGATCTTCAACAATATTCTTCCTGTATTTTTCCTGATGATTCCAATCATGGCGTCATCGATCATGGCTGCAAGCTCTTTCGTCGGAGAGAAAGAAAAGCACACGCTGGAGACACTGCTCTATTCTCCATTGTCACTGGGACAGATCTTCCGCGCAAAGATCCTGGCCTCCTTCCTGATGAGCATGACCGTTTCACTGATTTCTTTTGCCGTCATGTTGATCGTAGTAGAGGTAGAAGTCTTTCTACTGATGGGAACGCTCCTGATTCCGTCTGCCAGCTGGCTGGTCATCCTGCTCCTTCTCTCTCCTGCGGTCTCTCTGATCGCAGTCACGCTGATCGTCCGGGGATCCGCCAAAGCCCAGAGCATGGAGGAATCCCAGCAGGGAGCGGTCTTCATGATCCTCCCGGTCCTGTTGCTGATCGTAGGACAGTTTACCGGAGTTCTGCTGGTCAGCGTATGGATCCTCCTTGGACTGAGCCTGCTGTGCATGCTGCTGGCACTGTTTCTTCTGAAAAGAGCGGCAGGACGTTTTACTTATGAAATGCTGCTGAAGTAACCAGAAAAGGGGAGGAAAAAATGTGTTTATGAAACGCACGTCTTTTTCTCACCTTTTCATGATATATCATATGATGAAAGCTGCCCGCCATCCATTTTCCAACGGGAGCTGAAACCGTTTCCGGTTGTTTCCGGTTAATAGTTTGTCATAGTCTCATACCAGCTTTCGGTCTCTGTCGGATCTTTGCTGTTTGCATATATTGTCAGATTATCCAGCCGGATCTTAAGAATGGGGGTGTATCCTTTGAAAAGAAACATCATACACTTTCCTGTCTCTTTCCCGCGGAAATGACCGATATTCACTTTGTCTGTACTGCCGCCGTTTGTTCTGATATAGTCCTCATCCGGAAGTTCATCTATAAGAGAAACCGAGACAATCTCGTCTATATTGAATTCACTGTCATATCCGGCAGCTTCAAAGCTGAAGATTCCATCATTTTCTGTAAAGATCACTTCCGCCTTATCAAAAGAGTCCATTAGTAAGCACACCCATATAATGACTCCTATCGTGATCACGCCCAGAACACCCCAGAGAATACCGACCCCCACTTTTACTCCCGGTCTTCCATAATTAAATGCATAATTCATACTGTTGAACCGGTCCTGAACCAGGATATGTCTGTCATCAGGATTGTTGTACCAGCCATATTTCCAGTATTCATCGTCATCTGTATAATATGGTTCCCGATTCGATTCAAGAATCTTTCTCCGTTTTCCGACAGACACTCCGATTGGAATCAGAAGTGCCGCTGACGCCCCGGTGATCAGGATCGTATATCCGCCATAGAGCCAGACAGGAATATCCGGCCCGATAAAATAATAGCAGATACTGAGAAGGATCCATGCTGCCCCATTGATCCAGGAAGCATAGGTCAGGCCTTCAGTCCAGCCTCGTTTCGTCACACGATTTGCGGCCAGATTTATCTCTGAGTTTTCACTATAGACCCGGTTCGCTATACGCATGATACCGATATGAAGAGCCAGGAACATCAGACATACACCGACTCCAGAGCCATAGAGCGTCCAGAGCAGAGTCATTTCCGAAGGAAACATATCATACTTCTGTTCCGCAGCCGACACAAGAAATGCCGTTGCAGCCGTCAGGAACAGAATTGGCAGATGCCATTTCCAGCTTAATGCCAGTTTCTCCGACACTGCTGAGACAGATGTATCGATACGAATCATTTTCCTGCTATAATCCACCCATCCATTCTCCAGCTTCAGACGGTACATCTTCCTGTGAGGGATGATGATCAGGTAATAGAGCCCGGCTACATATTCCACGATCCAGATCATCCAGACACCAAGAAAGATCAGGAAATCCCAGAAACAAAGGAAGCAAATCAGTATACTTGCAGCAAAATTGATCTTCTGAAATATTGCCCAGCTTTTCTGCGTCTTCCCGCTGAGGCTGCTGACATCGGGATGATGGACACACTCCGGAGGAATATGGACTCCAAGCACCATTCCCTCTTTATATTCTCCCATGGTTTTCCCGAAGGAAAACCAGCAGATCGGCACGATCAGCAGATCACAGAGCACAAAGATGATAAACATCGTAATCTCCATATTCTATCCCTCACTTTCCGCCGGATGCATGGTCATAAACATCTCCTCGCATATCTGGAGAAATTCATCCTTATGCATTCCTTTCAGACATGCCTCCGCAGACAGCAGCTCAAGCTCTGCTTCCAGCTTCTCCCGAAATACTCCTTCTGCCTGCCGCACCGGACAGACCGTAGCGCCTTTTCTCCGGTCAATCTCTATGAATCCTTCTGTCTTCAGGATCTGATAGGTCTTATTGACTGTCATACTGTTGATTCCCGCATCCTGGGCCATCTGACGGACAGAGGGAAGAGACTCGCCGGCTTTCAGATCGCCTTTTCCGATCCCTTTAACGATCTGGTTGCGCAGCTGTACATAGATTGGGGTATCACTGCTCATATCAAGTGAAATAATCATCAGAACCGCCTCCTTAAAAAGTATTATCTGTATTATTGATTATAATACAGATAATACTTTTGTCAAGCAGATTACAGAAAAACGGATCCTCTGAAAAGAAGACCCGTTTTGGTTTAAAGAGTAAGTATTTGATTATACATTGCCAACGGCAACATTCCAGTATTCCTTGACCGTCTGTGTCAGCAGCCGGTGGTCCTCCAGATGCGGCAGGCCGGATACGATCGCTGCTCCGCGGAATTCATCACCAGTAAAAATCGGGAATCCCCCTCCAGTTTTTTCAGTTCCTCCAACATTGCGTTATCATACATGTAAATGTCTCCTTTCCGAACGATCAGCATATATCAGAATAGACTCTCTGATCATTTCTCATACGTTTTATTTTACCAGATAATGCCGCTGATTAACAGAAGAAAACTTATCAAAATTTATATTGACAAAAGTATTATTTGTATTATGATTAGTAATACAAAGGAGGCGATATCATGAAAACAAAACCTTCAAAAACTGACCGGATCCTTGAAGCACTTGGCTGGATCATGCTGATCGGCACTCTTATGTATCTGATCATCGGCTGGTCTTCCTTCCCGGATCAGATTCCGGCACATTATAATGCAGCCGGAGAGATCGACCGGTATGGCAGCAAATGGGAAATCGTCTTTATCGAAGCAGTCATGTGGCTTCTGTATCTTGGCATCGGGCTGCTGGAAAAATATCCGGAGATTTGGAATACTGGGGTAAAAGTTACCCCTGCAAACCGTGAGAAAGTGTACTGCACCCTGAGGTATTTCATCAAGACTCTGAAGCTCTCTACAACACTGATCTTTGCTTTTCTGGTCATAACCAGCCTTCAGGGCAGCCATCTGCCGGGATGGTTTACACCAGCGTCGCTGTTCCTGGTCTTCGGCGGCATGGCCTTCTGGCTGATCCGTCTCTTTCTGATAAGAAAGGGCTGAGCGTCAGATGGTATCCATCAGGCAGCATCCGCTGACGATAAAATGCCACCTGTTCTCACTCATTGATTTTTTCGGGTCATGACCCATGGACTTCTCCACTGTGAAATACGGCAGCCGCTCCTGTTCCAGCTCCTCCAGACGGGAAACGGAACCGTCAAGGTAGGATTCGATCCGCCTTCTGTGGCTTTCCACCCGGGTCATGACCCCTCCAAGCTTAATATCCAGCAGTTCATAGCCGAAAGGTTTCGCGTCACGCAGCCACAGCTGTTCCCGGATCAGCTTCATTTCCCGCAGCTGATCGATAAGATAGGGGATATCCTGGCTGCAGATATCCTGTAATGCCTCCATATCCTTTCTGTCATAAGCATCTTTGATCCGGACGCCCAGATCCATCTTTTTCTCCAGCACCAGTGCCAGCTGCTCATAAAACCGGAACAGATCCGAATAAGCCGGCGACGTCTGCGCGCAGGATCTCATC
This sequence comes from Candidatus Mediterraneibacter stercoripullorum, assembly GCA_019115765.1. Classification (GTDB taxonomy): domain Bacteria; phylum Bacillota; class Clostridia; order Lachnospirales; family Lachnospiraceae; genus Mediterraneibacter; species Mediterraneibacter stercoripullorum. The sequence goes on from DXCZ01000069.1 coordinate 36,537, forward strand.
TTGGAAGCCAGCTGCGCATAATAGCCTGCCGTATCGATCCCTCTGATATGATAGTCGAACATCCCCAGCATGGCGTCCTCATATAAGTAATATTTGGACGGGTTGTCCGAAGTCATATTATTTCCCATTCCGGTGAAAAGAGAGTCGAAAGCATCCAGCTGCCAGAAGTCTTCCAGCCGCCCGCCGATACAGTTCCGGAACTCTTCGGCAAATTCTTCCTCTGATACCGCTTCATGAAATCCCAGATGAGCGAAGAACACCACTCCCGGCCATACTGCATCCAGCGGAGTCTCTGAACCATTGTCCATCCATGCCGTACAGAAAACTCTTGGAACATGATATTCCCTGCAGGCATCCAGTGCGCTTGCCGTACAGCGGAATGCCCTGCCATAATTGGGAGAGATCCCGTTCCAGATCCATACGCCGCCTGCAAATGTGACCTGATCCGTCAGCTCACTGTGTACTCTCAGCATATCCCGGTACAGCTTGCCGTTCTCATTGTAATAGTCCCAGTAGATCAGCCCCAGTCCTTTGTCAGGCTTTTCCCAGCCGGCTGTATCTGTATTCTCATCAATATCATAATATCCTTTGCCTGTATTGGATGTAATATACATATCACTCCAGATCATAGGTTCCAGATCCAGCTTTTTACAGATCTCTAATACACGGGTACAGTGTTCTTTCATCAGCTTTGCGCTTTCCCTGTAACCGTTTCTGATCAGATACCGTCCCAGTCCCAGCTCTGCTGCCTCATCCATCCCGAGATGGATCTTCCTTGTAGAAAAGGAATCTCTGACGGCTCTGAGCATCTCCTCAATAAATGCATAAACCTTTTCTTCCCCTACCATAAGGATATCCGCGGTATCCTTGATGGGTTCGCCCATGGGCCATTTCAGTGCATTTCGAAGATGAGCAAGGGTCTGGATGCAGGGAACCAGTTCGATGCCAAACACTGCGGCATAATCGTCCATTTCCTTTATCTCTTCCCGGGAATATCGACCCCGGTACGCACCGAAATAGGGCTCCTCCGGCACCTCATAAGTCTCCTCTGTGTAAAGCATCAGCATATTCATGCCAAGCTTTGCAAGCTTTCGTGTTACTGCCTTTACCGTATCTACCCGGAATACGGAGTTTCTGGAACAGTCCAGCATAAATCCATTTTCGGGGAAACAGGCAGTTTCTGTTTTTTCCGCTGTATGCTCCTCAAGATGATGGAAAGCCCAGTTCAGGGCACGGAAATAATGGGCAGGCTCCCTGCATTCAATGGAGATGGAGCTTCCCTCCTTTTTCACATGAATTGCATCCTCTTCGTGAAAATGAACCTCGATGCACAGCGGATCCTCTTCTGCTGATCCTTTGCTTTCATCTGCAAAGACTGCTGTTCCTGCTTCCACACGTCTGACCGCATCAGGATCCCCTTTCAGTAAAAAACGCATATGTTATTACCACCTTTCTCTGTGTGTCTTATGTCTGTCCTTTGATTATGCAGGAAGCCTCTGTAAATTTCAAGATTAATGTAACGAAATTGCTTCTTTCGGTTTTCCAGATCCCAAGTCAGACAGAGCATACTTTCTCGCTCCATGAACAGTACAAAAAATGAGTATAACGACCGCCACACCAGCCGGTATGAACAAGATCCTGTACAGATCGAGCAGTACTCCCGGCATGACCAGAAAGAGCGGAGTGCCTGCAAGGAGCACATATCCCCCGCCGCCGCCTAAAATCCGCAACAGCAGAGGAGCTACCCATCCCACACACGAAATTACCACTGTATGGAAAGTTGTCTCAAAATAAGCAGATACACAGACTATGAATGCACATAAAGAATTTAATGCCAGGAAATCCAGAATCAGTTGAACCCCTGCGAAATCCCCCACAGATATCATGGTCACCTCATTTTGTACATTCTCCACCCTCAGATGATACCCCTTCACAAGCCCAAGCATACAGTCTGCTCCTGAAAATCCATACACAATACCCACCACAAGGAATACAGACAGCACGATTCCCGCATAGATCAGGACTGACAGTGTAAATGCAGCAGCTGTTTTTGCTCTGACATCTTTTTCTTTTCCTTCCCTGCTGGTCATAAGAAGAGCAGCCGTTTTAATCTGACGTTCCTCTGAGAATACCGGAGAAACACCGATCAGTATCAATATACTTCCCAGGATCATCCCCAGCTGAAGGGTATCCAGTAAAGCAGCCCATCCACCGGTATAATCAAATGCAATACCCTTTCCGGTTACCTCAGCTGCTCTTCCAAGCTCCGTATCCATGATCGGACTGGCTTCTGTAGATACTTTGTAGTTTTCCCAGTCATACATATAGCCGTTTCCCAGATACTCTGCAACAAATCCATTAAGATAATTCTCATCCCGAAATCCTCCGTAATATTCTTCTACTTGTGAAGGAAAACCATATGTTTCAATGATCTGCTCCACTTTCGCGTCTGTAAGAGTTCCGGCATATTCTTCTGTAATCTTACGGTCAGTACTGACAGCTTGTATCCCGGTATACACCTGACCGTTTACAACAGACCTCTCATCCCCCACATTTACAAAATAGAAATAGAGAAAGAGGATTCCCATCGTCAGAATAAAACTGATCAGGAAAAATTTTCTGCAAAGCAGTTTATAAAGTTCTATCCGATACAATCTCATAATTCTCCCTCCTGCTCCTTCCTGGTAAGATACAGATAGACATCTTCCAGCGTTGCATCTGTCGGTTGAGCGTCCGTTATCGGTTTTCTATCGGAAATGATACGCAATTCAACTCCATTTTCCCGGTTCTTTATATTGCTTACAATGTACCTTCTATTGATATCTTCCGCATTTTTCTCTGATACGGTACAATTCCATACAATCTGTCCCACAGAATCGGACAGTTGTCTCTGTGTTCCTCTCCGGATCATTCTTCCATTTTTCATGATCATGATCTTGTCTGCTATATAATCCACATCAGATACAATATGCGTCGAAAGCAGTACGATTCTGTTTTTTCCCAGAGAACTGATCATATTCCGGAACCGCACTCTCTCACTGGGATCCAGCCCGGCTGTAGGCTCATCCAATATCAGGATCTCCGGATCATTGAGCAGTGCCTGCGCAATTCCAATTCGCCTGATCATTCCTCCGGAAAATGTTTTTAACTTCTGTTTCCTGACACTTTCCAGCCCCGTCAGTTCCATCAGATGATTGATTCTTCTTTCAGAAACCGCTTCAGGCAGAGCTTTCAACGCCGCCATATAGCGCAAAAATCTTAATGCGGTAAACTCTCTGTAATAACCAAACTCCTGCGGAAGATACCCCAACAGTCCCCGGTAGGTTTTCCCCATCTGCCCGATTTCTATCTTGTCACAACGGATCACGCCTTGTGTCGGTTTCAGAATCCCGCAGATCATCCTCATAAGAGTGGTTTTTCCAGCACCATTTTCTCCCAGCAGCCCGTAAACACCGTGCTCCAGACAGAGATTTGTGACATGAACCGCCGTCTTATCCCCAAACTTCTTTTCCACTCCGATCAATTCCAGTCTGTGCATAATATCTCTCCTTTATCTATCGCATGAAACAGATGTCTGATCTCCAAGACAAGTACCGTCGTTCCAACTGCAAACACCACACACCAGACTATGATCGCAGATGCACAATATAGCCGCGGCACAGAAGCAATCAGCAGAAATGCGGCAGCAGAGATAAATCCTGCCGCAGTCACTGGGTATGATCTGTTTCGTAATCCTTCAAACTGCAGAACCCCTATACAGATGCACACTGTAACTACAAAAGGAACCAGCGTATAAATTCCAATCCGGAAAAGTTCTGCTTTCCAGCGGACTCCGATAAAACATATCAGGAACCCAAGAGTCAGGAGATTCACTGCACCGAGCCCAAACATTTGCTGTGCAGCGATCTGACGCGCACTAAAATAGCAGGTGCATGACAGTTCTCCTATTTCTCTGGAAAACAGATGGGAAAGCACCAGGATTGAGAGACTGCCCAACAGAGAAGATGACAGCATAAGTAAAACAATCATCCCCTCCTTTCCGGCGCCAAAATACCTCAAGGCAACCGGAATTACTGCAAAACAGATATTTCCCACCAGATCCGCTATCCATGCTCTTTTATCCATATATCGTATCTGACTGCACAGGATTCTTATCTTTTGGCGGAAATATACTGCAGATCCTGACTCTCCCTTTCCCCTGCAAAATCCCGGATTTCTACTGATTTCCGAAGTAGCAGAATAATCTTCCTCATCTTCCATCTGTCCAATCAGTAATTCCTGAGTTCGGAATTTTTCCATTTCGCTGATGTGGATTTCCTCATTTGCTTTCTGAAATAACATCTTCGCTTTCTTTTCAGTCCTCATCCTCCATCATCTCCTTTCTCAGCCTTGTGATTGCAAGACGGTAACGGGATTTCACTGTAGACTGGCTGCAGCCTAAGACTTTTGCAATCTCTCTGAACTTCAGTTCCTCCCCAAATCGAAGGGCGATCACTTCTCTTTGCTCCGCAGGCAGCTGACTTAAAATTCCCTGAAACAGATACCTTAGCTCCGTATGATCCAGTTCCGGGTTTCCCGCACCGCCTGGCTCCCCATAAATATCTTCAGGAAGCAATGCCGGATCTGAATCTGACATCCGCATTTCATTCTCTCTATCTCTCCTGCTGAAATAGTCCCGGCAAAGATTCCTTGCAATAATCAGAAGATATCCTTTCAGATTTCTGTGCGTATAAGAAGACATATATTTCATAAAACGGAGGAATACCTCTTGTGTAATATCATATGACTCTGCCTCATCGGCTGTCAGATAGAGGCAGAACCGGTAAATATCTCCATAATATCTGTCAACTATTTTGTTCAATGCATTCTTATCTCCGGCGTGAATCTTGCGGATCAGTTCACGGTCATTCATCCGGTTCCCACCTCCATAATTTATCCATCATAATAAATAACTGCCAATTACATAAAAAAGTTCACTTCTCGCCAATAAAATAAGGCCATATCATTTTTTGATATGATTATGCTTAGATTCTTCTATATTATCAAGTTCCATTTTTTTTAAAGAGCATAAGAAAAGCATCCATCTTTCGATTGATGCTCTTCAGAATTTCTCATTATTCGATTGTTGTCTCGCCCAGTTGCTTTTTTATTCTTCTTCTGCCAATACGGTACAGATAATATGAACTGTGTTTTCGTTCCTATCTCACCTTATACCTGATTGCTTTCTCCAAAAACTCCGCGCATCCCGGCACTTCCCGGTCATAATACAGCTTGAATCGCTCGTCTGAGATATACATATTTGCGATTGCCTTATGGGCCTCTTCCGTATACTTCTTCCAGGTCATCCCCAGCCATTCTTTATGAAGCGTCACGATTCTTCCCGCTTCATCGCTTTCCGGACTGATGCCGCTTTGCACTGCCTCTTTCAGCCTTTCTCGGATCTCATTTCCGAGGCTCTGAAATCTCTCATATTCTTCTTCGGACATATTGAGGATTTTCTGCTGGCTGGCGTCGATCTCATCGTCCCCGTATTCCTTTCTTGCCTCTGCCCCGTACATTTCCTCGTGCCGTTTTACCACATCTTCCTTGAACGCCTGAAATTTCTCTTTATCTGTCATCTGCTCTTCTCCTTTCATTGATAAGATTGAACGCCTGACCAGACGGATCAGAGAGTCGATATGCTCCTTACTCTTTTCCAGTTCCAGAAGGTGTTCCTCCAATGCTCCCCGAATATCAAAGTCTTCGTTATAGATGATATCCTGGATGCATCTCAGTTCTATCCCTCTCTCCCGGTAGAATAAGATCTGCTGCAGCAGATCCACCTCCCGCTCTCCGTAAAAGCGGTATCCGGCCTCGTTTGTGAAGGCCGGCTTCAGCAGACCGATCCTGTCATAATACCGCAGAGTACGTGCACTTACTCCTGCCATATCGGCCATTTCTTTCACGCTGTACATGGATTTCCTTCTCTCCTTTTCTGCTCTGGTCTCGTTCTGATACCAATGATAACCGTTGACGCAGCGTCAAAGTCAAGAGCATTTTCAGGAATATTTTTTCTTATAGATGATGACAGAGAGCAGACAGCTGCCGGCAAAAACAAGGACAGATACTGGAAGTCCTGCACACAGGAGTAAGGTTTTATCCATCTGAACAAATTTTTCAATCCCGAAGATAACAGACAGGGACCCGTACGCTCCTGCCGCTACCGCAATGAGGACCACAAATACTATAGTTCCTATGCGTTTTCCGAAGATAAAGTATTCAATATAGATGATTCCGGTAATGAAAAAGGAAACACACACTCCGACCGCCCAGACAGGAAGTGCTTCGGAAAAATTCAGCGTGCCGACAATCATCACATGGATCACAGTAACAATCAGTGAAAGGATATTTGCCCCGGCAATAAAAATCAGCGCCAGAATGTATTTCGCGATAACGATTTCTTCCTTTGTCACCGGAAATGAGATCAGAAGGCGGTTGAAATTTGCCGCTTCATCCTGCTCCGCAGATGATTCTACTGCACAGGCTCCGCATAATACGATGACCATGATAAGAAGGACAAAATAATACTCTGATTCAGAAAACAAAAACGCCCACCAACCGACAAAGATCAGGGCAAAAATGTAGGAAGCCAGATTCTTCCATATCCTGAAATTATCATACAAGTCTTTATAAATGATTCCTCTCATTACAACTTTTCTCCTTTAATATAGAACAGCATGATATCTTCTATTGACGCAGGTTCGATCTCCACATCCGAAAATACTTTTCTGATCTTCCGTCTGTCATTTACCAGTATCCGATAACTGTAGGCTTCCTTTCTATATCCGGCAATATCATCCCGGCTCAATGCATCGAACAGCCGCTGGCCGCAGTTGATGATCCCGTAGTTATCCCGGATATCGTCATAGGTTTTAACAAACAGAAGTTTTCCCTTATGGATGTAGGCGATATAATCCGCGATCTTATCCAGGTCGCTTGTAATATGTGAGGACATCAGCACCGCATGATCTTCGTCTTCTGTAAACTCGCGCAGGATATCCAGGATCTCATCCCGGAATACAGGGTCCAGCCCGCTTGTAGCCTCATCCAGTATCAGGAGCTTCGGATCATGGCTCAGAGCAGCCGCAAACTCCAGCTTTACCCGCATACCGGTGGAGAGCTTTTTCAGGCGCTTTTTCTCCGGCAGATCAAACCGGCGCAGATAGTCCATATATATCCTCCAGGGCGAAATCTTTATATCAGATGTGGGATGACTCCCGCCTCTATAGGCGGTGAGTGACAAATCAGTATCAGTGGCGGGTGTCAATCCCCCATCTGATATACGCTCCGCGAGGCTGCGCAGGGATTCGGAGATGTATTATG
>DXCZ01000009.1 GCA_019115765.1 Candidatus Mediterraneibacter stercoripullorum
TCAAGGAGAAAAGTTTCCTGATCGATTTTTGCGTCCCCGCCGAGATTGGGAGTGACGGAACTTTTCAGGCCTTTCTCTGACGCCAGCGGGAAATAGAGATAGCTTGTATTTTCCGGCTGTTCTATAGAAAAACTGCCATGTTCGTCTGTAAACTGCAGATGTTTCATTTAAAGTCTCCTTTCACTTCGTATATTTCTTACTTATGGGTATTATATAAGAATCTCGTCAGGGCAAAAATCAGAAAGAAAACTAAAAATATCAGAATCATGACATAAAATAAAAAAATGACGAAAACGGGTCATGAATCTGATATTTTTTTGTGATTCATAATATATCGTCCGGCAGGAATGGGTTATAATTCCACTATCACAGGCGGACAGAAGAACCGCCGGATAATAAATTTATTATACGAGGAGGAATGAACAATGAAAAAGAGAGTAGTTGCCGTGATGATGGCAGCAGTCACTGCGGCAGGCCTGCTGGCCGGATGCGGCGGACGGGGAACTGATTCCGGATCCGGAGATGCACAGAGCACGGAGGAAGGTAAAGTCATTAATATCTACAGCTGGAATGATGAATTCCGCACCCGTCTGGAAGCTGTCTATCCGGAAGTTGAGAGTACTTCCGATGACGGAACAGTGACTACATTGAAGGACGGAACAGAGATCCACTGGGTGATCAATCCGAACCAGGACGGCGTCTACCAGCAGAAACTTGACGAAGCACTTATGAACCAGGCGGACGCGGCGGCAGATGATAAGATCGATATTTTCTTATCAGAGACAGATTATGTATATAAGTATACAGATGCAGAAGCCGATGTAGCCATGCCGCTGACAGATCTTGGAATTGATCCGGACACGGATCTGGCAGACCAGTATGATTTCACCAAGACGACAGCTTCTGACCGTGAAGGAGTCCAGAGAGGTTCTACATGGCAGTGCTGTCCGGGAGTTCTCGTATACCGCAGAGATATTGCCAAGGATGTGTTCGGAACCGATGATCCGGCGGCTGTGGGCGAAAAAGTGAAAGACTGGGATACGCTGAAAGCGACAGCTGAGGAGCTGAAGGCAAAAGGATATTATACATTTGCTTCTTATGCGGATACATTCCGTGTATACAGCAATAATATGAGCGAGCCGTGGGTAGCGGACGGCGAGACAACAGTAAAAATCGATCCGCTGATCATGGACTGGGTAGAGAATTCCAAAGAATGGCTTGACGCCGGATATCTGGACAAGACGGTAAAGGGACAGTTCAACGATGACTGGAACAAGGCGATGGGATCTTCTTCCAAGGTGTTCGCTTTCCTGCTTCCGCCGTGGGGCATTGATTTCACACTGAATCCGAACTGGGACGGCGAAGCCGGCGCATGGGCGGTCACAAATCCTCCGCAGGAATACAACTGGGGCGGTTCTTATATCCATGCGGCAACAGGCACGGATAATCCGGAGCACGTAAAAGATATCATCCTGGCAATGACAGCGGAAAAAGATACACTGCTGAAGATCTCACAGGATTATCTTGACTTTACAAATACGGTAAGCGGTATGGAAGAAGCAGCCGCAGACGATGCATATGCATCTGATTTCCTCGGCGGACAGAATGCGTATGAGTACTATGCGCCGGTAGCGGAAAATATAGAGATCGCTCCGCTTTCCGCATATGATCTTGGATGTGTCGAGCTGTTCCAGAACTCATTCAGCGATTATTTCCAGGGTAATGTAGACTTTGATAAGGCAAAAGAGAATTTCGAGACTGCGATCAAAGAACGTTATCCGGATATCACAGAGGTTGAGTGGCCCGAATAATGCAGCAAGCCGGCAGCCCAGCGGACGGACAGTCTGTGCGGCTGCCGGAAATAGAAAGGAATGATACTTTATGAAAAAAAAACGTAAAAGTGTCAGCTATGCCAAGTGGGGATATATTTTTATCCTGCCGTTTTTTATATGCTTTTTGATATTTTCTCTGATCCCGCTGATCGATACGGTCAGATACAGTTTCTTTGAATATTACCGGTCGGGAATCAAAGAAATCGGTCCCAATTTTGTCGGAATGCAGAATTATATCAGCCTGCTGGGCTCTGATATGCTCAAATATGCGGGGAATACCCTGATCCTGTGGGTGATCGGTTTTGTTCCGCAGATCGTGATCGCGCTGCTCCTTGCAAACTGGTTTACGGATATCCGTCTGAAGATCAAAGGCAAACAGTTCTTTAAGGTCGTCATCTATCTTCCGAACCTGATCATGGCGTCTGCGTTTGCCATGCTGTTCTTCGCGATGTTTTCGACCAACGGACCGATCAATTCGATCCTGATGTCTCTGGGATGGATCAGTGAGCCGGTCGATTTCCTTGGCTCTGTGATCGGTACCAGATCACTTGTGGGACTTATGAACTTCCTGATGTGGTTTGGAAATACGACGATCATGCTCATGGCGGCAATCATGGGGATCAGCCAGGATGTCTTCGAGGCGTGCGAGCTGGACGGATGTACGAGCGTCAAGAGATTCTTCTATATCACGCTCCCGCTGATCCGTCCGATCCTTGCCTACACACTGATCACTTCGATCATCGGCGGCCTGCAGATGTTCGATGTTCCGCAGATCCTGACGAACGGGCAGGGAAATCCGGACCGTACGTCCATGACGCTGATCATGTTCCTGAACAGCCATCTGGAGAGCAGAAACTACGGCATGGCGGGCGCTTTGTCTGTATACCTGTTTATCGTAAGCGGTATCCTGTGCTTCTTTGTATACAGGATGACGAATGGAAACAACGACGACGGCTATGGCTCGAAAGCGTCGAAACGAAAACTTAAAGATGCGCGGAAAGGGAGGAGATAGGTTATGAAGTCGAAAAAGGCGAAACACGGCCAGACAATACTGGCTTATGTGGTGCTGATACTGTTGTCATTTTTATGCCTGTTTTTCTTTTATATCCTGATTGTGAACGCAACACGTTCCCATGCAGATTTACAAAAGGGATTTTCTGCAATTCCTGGTTCTTATTTTCTGGAAAATCTGAAGAATGTTGCAAATGACGGAAGTTTTCCGATGTTTAAGGGAATCCTGAACAGTCTGATAGTTTCGACTTGCTCAGCGGCTCTTTGTACATATTTTTCTTCGCTGACTGCATATGGTCTTTACGCATATGATTTTAGAGCAAAGAAAGCTGCGTTTACATTTATAATGGCAATCCTTGTTATGCCAACACAGGTTACGGCAATGGGATTTCTCCGGTTGATCACGAATATGGGAATGTATGATTCACTTCTTCCACTGATCATACCGTCCATTGCCGCACCAGCCGTATTCTATTTTATGTATAGTTATTTGCAGTCATCTCTTCCGCTGTCTCTTGTAGAAGCAGCGAGAATTGACGGATCCGGAGAGTTCAGGACATTTAACCGGATTGTACTTCCCATTATGAAACCGGCAATTGCAGTACAGGCAATATTTACTTTCGTAAGTTCATGGAATAATTACTTCGTTCCAGCATTGGTAATCCAGTCAAAGGACAAGATGACAGTTCCTATTCTGATAGCAACGCTGCGGGGAGCGGATTACATGAACTTTGATATGGGGAAAATTTATATGATGATCACAGTAGCGATCGTACCGATTATTATTGTATATCTTCTCCTTTCCAAATACATCATTGCAGGTGTAACGCTTGGAGGTGTAAAAGAATAAAAAACAGAGATAAACTGAGAAACCGCCATGGGGCAATCCTTTTGACTATATGGGAAAACGCTGTGGCGGTTTTCTTATATCAGAAACTATTACACATAAAGAGGTATGAATGATGAATAAATGGACACATAGCGGCAGCCTGAAAAATGAACCGTCTCAATACGAAAAAAAACACAGAGCATTTGCAAGAAGAGCGGCGACGGAAGGAATTGTGCTTCTCAAAAACGATGGGGTGCTTCCTCTGAAACTCTCAGATCCGATTGCCTTGTTCGGTAATGGGGCGGAAAGGACTGTCAAAGGGGGGATTGGATCAGGAGATGTTAATAACAGGGAAAACATTTCTGTTTACAGAGGAATAAAAGAAGCCGGAGCGAAAATCACAGATGAGCATTGGATCAGAGATTATGACAGATGTTACAGAGAGGCCAGAGAAACGTGGAGGGAAAAGGTTCTGGAAGATGCACATCATGTACAAAATCCGTTTGATGCCTATGCGGCAAATCCCTTTGTTCTTCCGGATGGACCTATAATAAAAGAGAAAGATGTGTCAGGTGCTGTTGCCGCAATTTATGTGATCAGCAGGATTTCCGGGGAAGGAAAAGACAGGCGACTTGAAAAAGGCGATTATTATCTGAGCAGCAGAGAAAGAAAAGATATATTATATCTTAACAGATTTAGTATTCCCCTGATTCTGATTCTGAATTCCGGGGGCCCGGTCGAACTTACGGATATACTTCAGGAAGCGGAGAATATACAGGCGGTTCTGAATGTTTCACAACCGGGACAGGAAGGAGGGAGTGCCGTAGCAGATATCCTTTTCGGCAGAGCTGTGCCGGAAGGAAAGCTGACTGCAACATGGGCCCGAAGATATAAGGATTATCCATGTTCCGATACATACAGCCATCTCAACGGAAATCTGGAGAAAGAAGAGTACAGAGAAGGCATTTATACAGGATACCGTTACTTTGACAGCTTTGGAATTAATCCACTGTATTCTTTTGGATATGGTTTGTCGTATACAACGTTCGGATTGAAATTCTGTGGGATGGAGACAGAGAAAGGTGCGGTTCGCGTACGGGTTATGGTTACGAACACAGGCAAATGTTTTTCCGGAAGAGAAGTGGTGCAGGTCTATATATCACTCCCGCAGGGGAAAATCGAAAAAGAGAGCAGGAGACTTGCAGGCTTCATTAAAACAAAACGACTGGATCCGGGAGAGAGCCGGGAAGTAACGATTAAAATACGGCAGAAACAGCTTGCGGTATATTATGAAGAGCGGCAGGAATGGGTCGTAGAGGCAGGAATGTATGGCATATGGGTGGGAAACAGTATAGACTCTGCGCTGCTTTCTGCGTATCTCACGGTTCCTCAGGAAGTGGTTATGGAGAAAACCCACCGGATCTGTCCCAGAAAAGATTATTTTGAAGAGTTATGCAAAAACAGTTTTGAAAACAGAGCGGGCAGGAATGACGAAGAAAAGGAAGAAATATCCGAATATATATTTGAACCATGTATCGAGCAAGAAAGACAATATGCATCGCCATATGAAAAAGAATATGCGGTAGACGAGCTGATTCCGCTTTTGTACGGTAATATTACGGCGGGTGCAAGTACACTGGGATCATCCGGAATCCGTGTGCCGGGTTCAGCGGGGGAGACAACAGAAGCACTGGAAAAGTACGGAATTCGTTCATTGATTATGGCAGACGGACCGGCAGGGCTCAGGTTGAGACAGAGTTATCAGGTGGACAGAGAAACAGATTCGGTCTACAGCACAGGAGTTCTCGGATCGCTGGAAAATGGATTCCTTGAGCCGATGAAAATCCATGAAAATGCCGATACTTATTATCAGTACTGTACGGCGTTCCCGGTAGGGACAGCTCTCGCACAGACGTGGGATCCTGATCTGCTTGGCGAGTTTGGTCATGCGATTGGAGAAGAAATGAGGGAATTCCATGTGGATCTGTGGCTTGCTCCTGGAATGAATATCCAGAGGAATCCGCTTTGCGGACGCAACTTTGAATATTTTTCAGAAGATCCGCTTCTTACTGGCGTGCTGGCGTCTGCAGTGATCAAAGGGGTTCAGTCCATGGCAGGGTGCGGTGTAACGATTAAGCATTTTGCCTGCAACAATCAGGAAGACAACAGAATGGGTGTTGATGCCTGTGTTTCGGAGAGGGCACTCCGTGAAATATATCTTCGCGGCTTTGAAATAGCGGTAAAAGAAGGTGCGCCGGCGGCGATTATGTCTTCCTATAATCTGATCAATGGCGTTCATGCGGCGAACAACCGCGATCTGTGTACGGTGACCGCCAGGGAAGAATGGGGATTTGGTGGTGTGATCATGTCTGACTGGAATACGACAGTGCCGGAAGATGGAAGTATCGCGTGGAGATGCACAGCTGCAGGAAATGATATTATTATGCCGGGAAACAGTCAGGATGATGAAAATATTCGTGAAGCATATGCAAGGGGTGATCTGTCAGAAACAGAGATCCGTGAATGTGCAGGGAGAATCATCTCATTGGTGAAAAAATTAAGTGAGGAGGCGCAGAAGTGATGAAGAAAAGAAGAATGGCAGTTGGAGTACTGACGGCAGTTGCTGCAGTACTGCTGGGTAATACCATGGTTATGGCAGAAGCAAAGGCCGGAGAACCGGTATTGTCCATCGAGACCGATCGGACAGAATACAGCAGTACGGATCCGATAATGGAAACAGTAAAAGTATACAATACATCAGATGATATGATGACTGATATTGTGATCAAAGGAAATATTCCGGAGGGGTATCAGACTGAAGATGGAATATCATCGGCGGAACAGTGGAAAATACAGATTGAAAAAGTGGATGTCGGCGAAATCAGTGAAAGTACGGTTAATCTTGTCAGTGAATCATCAGAAACAGGACAAGGATATGATGATACAGAAAAAACGGGAAATGTACAGACAGGAAATACAGAAAATATAATTCTCTGGTGCACCATCGGCACGGTCAGTTTGTGTATTATAATCGCCACGGTAAAAAAGCGCAAAGGAAAAACTTTACTTTCTCTTTTACTGGTGGTGGCAATGGCTGGCACACTTCTTCCGGCATCTCTGACAGTGAGAGCAGAAGAACCAGACGATAAAGTTTCAGAAATGAGAACCGAAGAAGCTGTAAAGAGGATATTAATTGATGGAGAGGAAGTTAGTTTGAAAGCTACGATTACATATCAAACGGAAAATAAGGAAGAGGAACAGACAACAGATCTTTCCTATGAAGGGTATAACCTGAAATGGGAAGATCAGTTCGAAGGTGAATCTTTGAATCGGGATGACTGGAATGTGGAACTGCATGATCCGGGCTGGGTGAATAATGAACTTCAGTCATATGTGGATTCACCGGAAAACATCTATCTTCAAGACGGAAGCCTTGTATTGAAACCGGTAGAGAACAGGAGTGAAGACGGAAACGTGTCCTATACATCCGGGCGGATCAATACGCAGCATAAACATGATTTCAAATACGGGCTTTTTGAGGCCAGAGTGAAAGTTCCGGAAGGTCAGGGATTTCTCCCGGCATTTTGGATGATGCCGACAGATGAGAATCTGTACGGACAGTGGCCGCGGTGTGGAGAGATTGATATCATGGAAGTTCTTGGGAATAATACGGATACGTCCTACGGAACCATACATTATGGAAATCCTCACAGTGAGAGTCAGGGAAGTTATACTTT
>DXCZ01000070.1 GCA_019115765.1 Candidatus Mediterraneibacter stercoripullorum
TCTGTGGGGAGCCGCTTTCCTACCGGGATTCCTGTGTCAGGATCATGCGTCTGGAGGGCGGAATGAAGCGAAGATTCCTGATCCGCAGGCTGAAATGCAGCAACTGCGGCAGACTCCATCGGGAACTCCCAGACTGTCTGGTCCCATACAAACACTATGCTTCCGAAGTGATCTCCGGTGTACTGGATGGGATCATCACTCCGGAGGATGACGATTCCGCAGATTATCCCTGCGAAATGACAATGCGCCGCTGGCACTGCTGGCTGGAAGCCAACCGGCTCAGGATAGATGGATACCTGAAATCAACAGGATACCGTCTGCTGGGATTCTCCACAGAACTTCTGGAATCCCGGGTGTCGCTGCTCGATAAGCTGCGAAGTTCACGTCCGGAATGGCTGGAAACACTGCTCCGGTTCCTTTATAATTCCGGAGGCTTTCTTGTCCACATTTAGAATTCCGGTTTTGCACCGACTTTGTTTTGATGTCACCACTGCTCTGTGGTACCTTCCCTGCAAAGGAGGTTGTACCAATGAAAACAAATGAAACAATAAAGTGGCAGGAAGAGCAGGCACTGCAGCGGTACCAGCTGATTGCTCCCCTGCTGGATGAATCGCTGGACAATGCAAAGCGGATCCAGATGCATAACGGATCTTGAATACAATGACAGACATTGCCTTTTCCTGAGTGAAATGGTTTCTTATCTCAGACTTGATGAAGCTCAGAACAACCTGCTGCTGATCAACCGTGTTGATATGAGAGAAAAGTTTTCAAAGACATTTGAAGTTATCTGGAAGTCGGAGGAAAAAGGGATTGTGAAAAATAAGGAAGTGATAGCTGCAAATATTCAGCATGTGATGCAGGGGATTTTTGCGGAGAAGGAAGCTTTGACGGATGGAACATGTGTCTGAAATTCCACGGGAATCATATTTATTCATTTTGATTCAGTAGGTCTATGGAAAATATTGTGATATAACAAACACATAGTCGTTTTTACTACGTGATGAAAAAGGAAGGAGATTGAATAATATGAGTAATCTGACAGGAAAACCAAGCGTAGATCGCCCGTGGCTGAAGTATTATCCGGAGCAGCTCAGACAGATGATAAAAGAACCGAAATGTACGGTGCTTGAATATCTGAAAAGTTATTGTCCGGGAGAAGATGTAGCCGCAATTGATTTTTATGGAAAAGAAGTTCTTTGGAAGACTGTTTTCGATCAGACGGAAAAGGTTGCGCGTTCTCTCAGAGCAATGGGATTTAAAGAAGGAGATCAGATTCCGATGTTTTTGCTTTCGGTTCCGGAGTTTATTCCGATTCTGCTGGCAGCGGAAAAGATCGGTGCATCTTTGATCTGCCGGGACAATACAATTCAGGAAAATGTTGAGGCGGTAGCAAAATCAGGCGCAAAAGCTATGATTGCGCATGATTATCTGTCACAGCAGGAACTGGAGAAATATCTGTCAGAGACAGATGTTGAAAAAGTTATTCTGGTCAAAGCCTGTACGTCCTGTGATTTTGAGGATCTTCCGGATTATGTACAGAAGAGCCTGAAAGAGAGATATTCTTCTGAGAGTGCTCATGGTTCCGCTGTAATCAGCTGGGAAGATTTCCTGATGATGGGAGATTCTTATACCGGTATTGTGGAAGCTCCGGTTGATATCCATCGTCCGCTTTTCCGTGCGTACACCAGCGGTTCCACAGGTCCTTCCAAACAGGTAACTCATTCCGCTCATACCATGCTTTCGGTAGTGGCACAGATGAATTTTTATGCCGGAGGAGATGGCTTCAGACCAAATCTGCTGATCACGTCCCTCCCGCCGTGTCTGGTTGCGGTTGTGGTTTCCATGTATCTGATGGCGCTGTCTTCAAATAAACTGCTGATTCTTGCACCGTTCTGCCGTGTGGAAGATGTGGATCTGGAGATGATGCGTACACGGCCGACGTTCTGGCCGATCATTCCGATTTTTATGGAAACTGTTATGAGAAACGGACGCATTCCGGACGATTATGATATGTCACATCTGCAGGCGGCAGGTGTCGGATCGGAGTCTTACAACAATACACAGATGAAAAACGCTCAGGAATTTCTGAGAGCACATAACTGCAACATCCGGCTGACTACCGGTTACGGAAGCAGTGAGGCAGGCTCCAATGTATCCATGCCGATGACTCCGCATCCGATGGGATACGGAAATGTTGGTGTTCCTACTTATTTTAATACGATCAGTATTTTTGAACCGGGTACACAGAATGAGCTTACTTATAATGTACTCGGAGAGGTCTGCATCAGCGGACCGGGGTTAATGCTTGGATATGATAATCCGGAAGCTACCGCAAAGACACTTCAGGTGCATGAAGATGGCATGACCTGGCTTCATACAGGAGATATCGGCTTTATGAATGAAGACGGTGTTCTTTATGTTCAGACGAGAGGAACCGCTCCTCGCTATGGCGGCGGAGATCTGGCGACTCTTCCGATGGAAAATGTGATTGCTGATGCGGAGATAGAAGGAATTGATGATGAATTCTTTGTAGTTGTTCCGGACAGTACGCATCCCGGATATTACGTACCGTATTTATATATTGTTCCGAAGGAAGGCTATACGGTTGCGGATCTTGAAGATGAGATCAGAGAATGCCTTGAGGCATACATGCAGCCTGTTGAGATTATTGAGATTGCTGCACGGCCGTTTTTCCATTTCAAAACCAACCGCATCGGTCTGGCACGTGAACTTCTTCAGGACAGAAACTTTAAATTCGGAAGTATCATCAAAGCAAACCGCGAAGCCCGGGCATAAGGAATTAAATATAATTGCTGCAGTCTATGGTCTGCAGATTTTGCGGATACGAAGAAATCCATTCAAGGCAGCAGGCAAAAGAAAAAGCACCTTCCGGAGAGTAATTTATTTTTCCCCTCCAGTTGGTGCTTTAATTTAAGCATTATTACGTTTTACAATTTGTAATTCATAGCCCAATGCACTTAACATATTGCAATAACTACGTAATGAAGGACTATTCTCTTTCTTTTCTATTCGAGATATAACCTGTTGTTTGCTTCCTGTCATTTGTGCCAATTCACTCTGTGTCACTTTTTTTGCTTTTCGCAACGATATCATTTCTCCTATTAAACGATATTCTTCTCTACTATCATCCCAAACTTTTTTAAAATCTGGATCCTGCTTCCGTTTTTCTTCTATAACCTTATTAATATTTACTTTTGTAAACGGCATATACATCCCTCCAATCTATATGAAATCTTTCCCTAGCTCTTTTCCAAGTTCTTTTGCTCTTTTTATAACTATATTTTTATCATTCTTTTCAGTTCGATTCTTTTGTTTTCTACAGGCATGAAGTAAATTCATATCTCTCCTTATCTTTCGATTATATTTTACAACTTATAAGTTGTATTGTCAATATGCTTATAATTATTCCGGTTTGGTTTCCATAGGTACTTTTTTAGGCAAGTCCTCTTCCGAACAATCGAAAATTTTACATAACCGTTCAGCATTATCCCATGTATTAGGTATCACTTCCATTATACTATTAGGTTGACACTTTAACCATGTACATAGAGATTCTATTGATTTTGTATCGACCGATATTTCTCTTGTCTTTTTTTCTATTAGAAATTTTCTACCGATGCTGACCACTTTCTACTATATTAAATTTTCCAGTGCCTTATGTACAATCCTCCACCGGATTTTTCTACTGTACTTCTTTTCCATCTGATACATGAAGATTGCTGTAATGCGTTCCATGAAGTCTTCCGGCTTTATATTAGATTTGAACTGATTACATGCGTAACATGTTGATTGCAGATTATTTATACAATTTTTTCCATTTTGATCTAATGGCACAATATGGTCAATCGTCATTTCTGACAGAGTTATTTTCCGGCCACGATCTTTTCAACGGGTCCGTATTTAACGGCCGGAAGATCATCCTGCCTGACGAGCTGGAAGATCTGGACAGAGAGACAGATATCCTTATCACGGACAAAAAAGACAGGCGGAAGGGCCTTCAGCGTCACATATGTTCCATCTGGAAGGAGAACTGGAAGACAGAGAATTCCTTCAAAATTTAATCCCCAACTACCGTATCAATCTTCTGGACGCCGGGAATGTGGAAACCCCGAAAAGATTTCATTCCGATTTACAGCAAATATTCGGGATGCTAAAATGTAGGGGAGATAAGAATGCGATGCGGAAGTACCTGCATCAGAACCGCCAATACTTTGAAGCAATTGATGTGGAAACCTACCAGGCGGTTCGGGAATTTATGCATTCGGAAAGAGTGATGAAAGATATGAAGAACAGCAGAAAGGGGACAAGGATAAATATGTGTAAGGCGCTGGAAGATATATATGAAGAAGGGAGAGAGGAAGGCAGACGAGAAACGGCGATAAACCTGTCAGAGCTTGGAGTCCCCGTTGAGACAATCGCCAGTGCGGTCAAGGTCAGTGTAAAAGAAGTGCAGGAGTGGCTTACAGGCAATGCAGGACCTGTATGAGAGCAGTAAATTGAAACAAAACAGCAGCGAAGTCGGCAGCCGCCCGGATGCACGCTTTTCCCCATCTGCCGAACCTGCAAGAAGCTGTATGAAGCGGATATACCAGACATAAACGTATAGCGAAGAGGGAAAATGCCCCTATAGAGTAAAAATCTTTAAAAAATTATATATATCCTGCTTTTTTTATATTTCAGAGAACTTAAAATTGTATTATAATAAACGTCCGGGTAAGTGCGCAGTCGATTCTCATGGGCAGAAAAGAACAGTATTTCCTGGAGCAAATATGCATACCATCCGGATCTGACTGGAGAAATAGATTTATCCTCGTTGATATATGGCAGGAGGTACAGAAATAAGATGCTCTGGCAAAAGATAAGAAGAAAAATCCGCAGCGGTGAATGGAAGGAAATCTGGAAGGAGGTCTGCTGGATCTTCCGGTATATTGTGAAATACAGAAATGCCGTGATCTTCTACATTCTTATTGGTGTGGCGAGTACGTTGATCGGTCTGGCGGGGAGTGTTACTTCTAAGTATGCGATCGATGCAGTGACACAGTTTGATTTCAGGCTGCTGGTTATGTCAGTGGCGCTGTTTGCGGTTACAGGATTCGGCTCGATCTTTCTTGATGGATTTATGAACCGTATGCTTACGAAGATCAGTCTCAGGATCAACAAAGAGATCCTGGAAGACGTATATTATAAAATACTGGATACCCGGTGGGAGGCGATGAGCAGATACCACAGCGGCGATCTGCTGAACCGCCTGAATTCTGATGTGAGCGCGGTGTCCGGCAGTGTGCTGAGCTGGGTGCCGTCTCTGATCATACGAACGGTTCATTTTCTGGGAAGCCTGATCATCATTCTGTATTATGATCCGGTGATGGGAGTCCTCGCATTGGGAAGCGCTCCAGTGACAGTTCTCTTTTCGAGGGTACTGTTATACCGGATGCGGGATTTTAATAAGAAGATGCGTCAGGCCAGCAGTGATCTGATGGGGTTTACAAGCGAATCCTTCCAGAATATCCAGTCCATCAAATCTTTCCATCTTACAGATCTGTTCCGGAACCGTCTGGACCGTGTGCAGGGCAGTTATATAGAGAATGCTCTGGAATATAACGAATTTTCGGTGAAGACCTCTATTGTCATGTCCTCGTTAAGTCTGGTCATATCTTTCCTCTGTATGGGGTGGGGCGTGTACCGGCTGTGGACAGGGTACATTACATATGGAACAATGACCATGTTCCTGCAGCTGTCCAGAACGCTGGCTTCGGACTTCTCCACGCTGGTCAAGATGGTGCCTTCAGCAATCTCTGCGACAACGTCTGCGGGAAGGATCATGGAGGTGACAGATCTGCCCAAGGATGACCATGAAGATGAGGCTGTGGTCAGGCGGCTGGAAGAGGAAGCTGACCGCGGACTGGGGATTACTTTGGATAACATCTTCTTTTCTTACAGCAGTGATAAGGATATGGAAAGCGTGGATGATGAGAGAGTACTTGAAGGCTGTTCGCTGCAGGCGGCTCCGGGGGAGATCGTCGCATTGATCGGAAGGTCGGGATGCGGCAAGACTACCCTGCTGAGGATCATCCTCGGGCTGATCAGACAGGAGGCGGGAACGGCAGAAATATGGTCGGGCAGCGGAGTCAGGGCGTCGCTTGGGGCAGGCAGCAGGCATCTGATATCATACGTTCCCCAGGGAAATACACTTTTTTCGGGAACGATCGAAGACAATCTGAAGATGATCGCGCCGGACGCTGACAGGGAAGAGATGGAAGAGGCGCTGAAAATCGCATGTGCGTGGGATTTTGTGCAGAAACTTCCGGGGAAAATGCAGTGCCTGATCGGAGAAAAGGGTACGGGTCTTTCTGAAGGACAGGCGCAGAGGATTTCCATTGCCAGAGCGGTATTAAAAAAGGCGCCGATCATATTATTTGACGAGGCTACCTCTGCACTGGATGAAGAAACTGGAGAGAAGATCCTGGAGAATATCAAGACGACGATGAAAAATTGTACCTGCGTGATGGTATCTCACAGACCTACGTCTCTGAAGATCTGCAGCAAGGTCTACAGACTGGAAAACTGCAGGCTTACAGAAGAAAAAGCATCTCATACGACAGCTCTTTACAGTGCTTCGGATGTCTCCAGATGAATGGAGAGGGAAGGTAAAGTCACTTGTCCGGATGGAAATGTTTATCCGAAATATGGGGAAAAGACCTCCCCTTCCTGCTAGATTTATCAAGGCGATTATATTATAATAATGGGATAAGTCCAAGAGATATTCTGTAACTGAAAGGGATGAAAAAGATGCTGACGATTTTGATCGTGGATGATGAGAAACTGGAGAGAAACGGGATTAAATTTCTCCTGAAGAGGGAGCAGGAGGAGTTCAATATTCTGGAAGCGGGGAACGGGAAGGATGCGCTGGGCGTTCTGGCTACACATCATGTGGATATTCTTTTTTCTGATGTGAAGATGCCTTATATGAACGGGCTTGAACTTGCAAGACAGGTAAAAGAAATGTATCCGGACATGGAGCTCGTTATCTTCAGTGGATACAATGACTTCTCTTATGCCAGGGAGGCGCTGCGATATGGAGTGGTGGATTATGTGCTGAAGCCGGTGGATCCGGATGAATTTAAGAAGACGCTGGACAGGGTCCGGAAGAATATCTGTGTCCGCATGGAAGAGAAGCAGAAGCAGGAACGCCGGACCGATTATCTGATGAAATATTTTCTGATTGAGTATCTATATAAGGGGACAGGAGAGACGGAGGAGAGATTGATGAAGTTCGCGGATGCGGACAGCTTTCTGTGCCGTTCTGTCCGGATGATCCTTGTAGGGGCGGCCAATGGGTTGTTTGAGACTGAGGAGGAACATTTTATAAGCAGTCTGAGGGAACAGCTCCAGAGAGAGTTCTATTACATCAATCTGAATTCCAATGAGTCTCTCCTTTTATTTACAGAGAAATATACAGACTATAAGACACTGGCGGAGTCGATGTACATATTTTTTCAGAAGCAGTATGACAGCGAATGCTATTTCGCGGTCAGCGAACCGATGAAGAGCTGGCAGGATATGCCGGTGCAGTTCCGGATTCTGGAGAACCTTATGGAGGAGCAGTTCTATCAGCCGGGACAGCATGTATTTCTGGCAGGCATCGAACAGGAGCAGGAGATAGAGCAGCCGATGGAGGATGCTGAGATCATGGAACAGATCTCGAAGGATATCCGGTATCGGGATATCTCTCATCTGCGGATGGACTTTCAGAAGCTGGAACAGAAATACAGGAGAGACAAACAGTTTTCAGAGATGTATGTGAAGTTTGTATTCTCGGGCATTCTGAAAGAAATCTATGAACAGCTTGCTACTGTGGACGAAAAGACTCTGTCCAAAAAAGTGGAACGGCTGTACCGGTGCAGGAAGATCGGAGATGTGCTGGACATCGTCTCTGAGGCGGTAGAAGAGTTCGACGCTGCAGTGAGAGAACAGGAAAACGGATTCCGGGAAGAGATTACCGCAGTTAAGAGTTATATCCTTCACCACTATGGAGAGAAGAACATCGGCGCGGAGACTCTGGCGGCCCAGGTTTATCTGTCCCCCGGATATCTGAGCGCGATTTTTAAAGAGGAGACCGGAGTGACGCTGAACCGGTATATCCGTGAGGTAAGGATGAGTAAGGCGAAGGAACTACTTGAAAATACAAATATGAAGATCACGCAGATCGCAAAAGAGGTGGGATTCTCCAATAGTTCCTACTTCTGCCGCAGCTTCCGTGAGTATTTCGGAAACTCTCCCGAGTCATGCAGGAAAGGAAAGACAGATGAAGAAACTTCGTCGGATATATAAGAATCTTAAATTTCGCTATAAGCTTACGCTGTTGATCCTGGCAGCCGGAATCATCCCCGTCTTTATTATCGTGGCATATACACAGTACGGAATGATGAGTGTGCTCCAGGACAATGAGCTGGACAACCTGCAGAAATCACTGGATCAGTCAGTGGAAGCTATTGAGAATCAGGAACAGATCTATGAGAATCTGGTGAATTACCTTTCGTACAGCCAGGATCTCAGGACGGTGCTCTCTATCCAGGCAGACTCAGATTATGAGACGTATCTGAAGTATGTGAATGTAGTGGATCCTCTTCTCCAGATGCCCCAGCTTTATCACAGGGAGATCAAGGGCATCACATTATATTCTGAAAATATTACTGTTGCCCACGGGGATATGCTGCTTCCTCTGAGACAGGCGGAGGAGGAGCCCTGGTATAAGGAACTTGGGGATAGCGGGCTGATGCAGTGGTATGTCGCCAGAGGATCTTCCCAGGAAATAACAGCATTCCGCAAGTTTTATAACGGGGATGAGGTGTTTGCCGTACTGGCTATATCGCTGGATTATACCTCTGTACTGGCGCCTTTTTCGAATCAGCTGCTTGATAATACCGGAGGGATCGTACTGGATGAAAAGGGAGAAGTTGTGTATGCAAGCTATTCCATGGGAGAGAAGTTCCGTCCGGAGGAGCCGGAATCTATTGATTACATCATGGAAAACTACACCTGTTCTGTAAGGGATATGAATGGAACGGGGTGGAAGTTCTGCATATATCGTCCAGCAGAGATCATCACCAGCTCGGCAAACAGCATTCTGTTGAGAAATGTCCCGCTCATCGTGCTCTGCGTGATCCTCTTGGTGATCGTGGGCTATATTTTCTCAAAAACCATGGTGACCGGTCTGGAACGTCTGACGGAGAATATGAACCAGATCCATCTGGGCTTCCGCAAGGTTACGGTCAGCAGTAACTCAAACGATGAAGTAGGAGTGCTGATCCGGTCATTCCGTCGGATGATGGATGAGATGAACCGTCTGATCTCTGAAGTATATGAGAGCAAGATCAAACTGCAGAACAGCGAGATGAAAGCCCTGCAGGCGCAGATCAATCCCCATTTCCTGTATAATTCTCTGTCCATTATCAACTGGAAAGCGATCGAAGCAGGAGAGGAAGATATCAGTAAGGTGACCCTTGCCTTGTCTACCTATTACCGCACCAGTCTGAACCGGGGAGAAACTATGACTACAGTAGAAAATGAAGTCAATAATATCCGGGCGTATCTTAAGATACAGCTCATCATGCATGACAACAGTTTCAAAGTAGAGGAACAGTATGATACGGACACAGCTGCCATGGAGATACCGAAGCTGATCCTGCAGCCTCTTGTGGAAAATGCTATTGATCATGGGATCGACATGTCTGAACAGGAAGACAGAATCTTGAAGATACGTATAAGTCAGGATGAGGGGAATCTGCTATTATCTGTAAGTGACAATGGTGTGGGCATGGAGCAGGAGAAGGCAGACCAGATCATTACTTATCAGTCGTCCGGATACGGTGTCAGAAATGTAAGCGAACGTATTCAGGTGCTGTATGGGGAAGAGGGGGGCGTCTCTGTGGAGAGCGCTCCGGACAGAGGTACCACAGTAACGATAAAGATTCCGAAGAAAGCAGGAAAACAGTCATGAAGAAGAAACAGCTGATGTTTGCCGTGGGAATTGCGGCGGTAGTCGTATGTGCCGGCCTGGTTCTGTTCTTTGGCAGGAGCGGGAGGCAGAAGGAAGAAGTGACAGCAGAGAAGGCATCTGCCGGATCTGAAGATACGCAGTGGGAAGCGGCAGAGCACAGCCCTCTTGAGAAGTATCCGGAGACCGTGGAATATACTCTCGGGAAGATCGCGGGCGCCAACAATGCTAATCTGCCGGCAGGAGACACATATGAGGATAATGCATATACAAGATATCTGAAAAATCTCCTGAATATCCAGAATGTGGATGTCTTCGAGCTGGAAGACGACGGTTCCTACACAGAAGCGCTTGAGATGGCTATATCTGATAAAGCGATACCAGACGTCCTGGTGGTAAACGGAAGGGACAATCTGCAGAGGCTGATTGAAAACGGAATGATCGAGGACCTGACATGGGTCTATGAGGAATGTACCACAGATGTCATCAAAGAAATGTATGAAAGCTACGGTGAGGGCCTGCTGGAATCTGCAACATTTGACGGAAAGCTGTATGCATTCCCCAATACTGCCATCGATGATGGCGAAATGCTGCTCTGGCTCAGGGCGGACTGGATAGAGGAACTGGGGCTGGAAGAACCTCAGTCCATGGAGGAAGCCATGGAGATCGTGAGAGCCTTCATCGAGAACGATATGTCGGGAGACGGGCAGACTGTAGGGCTGGCATGCAGTACAGAGCTGATCGCGGGATCCAGCGATACTTACGGGGTGGACGGGATATTTACGAAATTCGGATCGGCTCCGGGCAAATGGGTGCTGGATGATGAAGGGCAGGTCGTTTACGGCTCTGTTACACATGAGACGAAAGATGCTCTGGAATATCTGAATAAATTATATGAGGAAGGAATACTGGACTCCAGATTCCTGCTGAGGAAGACCGAAAATATTGATGATCTCATCAGAAACGGACAGTGCGGCGCTATATTCGGCCGCTGGTGGGCTCCGAATAATCCGCTGAGCATATCCTACAGTGCGGACAGCAGTGCAGAGTGGAAACCATATCTTTTCGCAGAGGATATCGCGGACAGACAGCAGACCTTCGAATCATATGACGAATGGATGTATGTGGTGGTGCGCAAAGGGTATGAGCATCCGGAGATCGTGGGTAAATATGTCAGTGCGATCTTCGACTATTCACGTTATGAAGATGACAGATACGCAAGCGAAGTAAATGAATACTTTTCCATCAATGTTGATCCTACTGCCAGACCTATGAATATTAATGTGGATTATGTGGACGCCCTCTACCGCTGTGGTGCTAATCTTGAGAAGGTGATTTCCGGGGAAATAAGCGTGACAGAACTCTCCGGGCTGGAAAAGTCCTATTACAATACATGCAGATCCTATCTGGAAGGGAATCTGACCACGGCGAACGGCTGGGCGGCATATGCTTCCCGGATCCAGGCCGTTGAAGTACTGAATGAAGCTGCAGCCAGGAAGATCCAGCCAGTCTCCATGGGGGATTCGGACGGAGAGATCCCTCAGGAACTTCAGGATCTGGAACGGGAGGCGTTCCTCCAGATCATAGCAGGAGAGAAACCTCTGGATTACTTTGATACTTTTGTGGTAGAATGGTATGAAAACGGCGGTACAGAGCTGACGGAGGACGTGAAGGCTTCCTATCAGAAGACTCTGGAGCCGTAATACCACAGAGAGGAACAGAAGAAATGGACATTAACCAGAGACTGACGGAAGAATTAGACGTGAAACGCTGGCAGATTGACGCGGCGGTGAAACTGATCGACGAGGGGAATACGATTCCGTTTATTTCAAGATACAGAAAAGAAGTGACAGGTTCACTCAATGACGAGCAGCTGAGAAAGCTTTATGAGCGGCTGGTTTACCTGCGTAACCTGGAGGAGAAGAAGGAGCAGGTCATCTCCAGTATTGAGGAGCAGGGCAAGATGACAGAGGAGCTGAAAGCCCAGATCCTGGCAGCCGAGACCCAGGTGGCGGTGGATGATCTGTACCGTCCCTACCGGCCGAAGCGGCGTACCCGTGCGACTATTGCGAAGGAAAAGGGACTGGAACCCCTTGCGGCTCTGATACTTCTGCAGAAGACAAAGGAACCGCTGGAGCAGGCAGCCCAGTCATATATATCAGAAGAAAAAGGCGTTGCCACGGCTGAGGAAGCTATCGCCGGGGCTAAGGATATCATTGCCGAAGGTATTTCAGATAATGCGGACTGCCGCAGCTGGATCCGGAAGATTACCATGAAGAAGGGAAAAGTAATCTCCGCAGCAAAGGATCCGGATGCAGAGTCTGTATATGAGATGTACTATGAGTTCGAGGAGCCTGCCGCGAAGCTGGCAGGACACCGGATCCTGGCGCTGAACCGGGGGGAGAAGGAAAAGTTCCTGACCGTGAAGATTGAGGCGCCTGAAGATGAGATCATCAGTTATCTGGAAAGGAAGACCATCCGCTCAGACAATCCATATACGACTCCGGTACTGAAAGAGGTGGCGGAGGACAGCTATCACCGCCTGATCGCGCCGGCCATCGAGCGTGAGATCCGCAATGAGCTTACCGAGAAGGCGGAAGCAGGAGCTATCGAGGTCTTTGGCAAGAACCTGCACCAGCTTCTCATGCAGCCGCCAATTGCCGGACATGTGGTTCTCGGCTGGGACCCTGCATTCCGTACCGGGTGTAAGCTGGCAGTAGTAGATCCAACCGGAAAGGTGATCGGGACAACGGTTATTTATCCTACAGCTCCGACTACACCGCAGAAGATCAAGGCCAGCAAGGATCTGCTGAAAAAGATCATTCCAAAGTATAATATCTCCCTGATCTCTCTTGGAAACGGCACCGCATCCAGAGAGTCAGAGCAGTTCATCGTAGAGCTTTTGAAGGAAATCCCGGAGAAAGTACAGTATGTGATCGTCAATGAGGCCGGAGCATCTGTTTATTCTGCAAGTAAGCTTGCAAGTGAAGAGTTTCCCAAGTTCGATGTGGGACAGAGAAGTGCGGCATCTATCGCCAGGAGGCTTCAGGATCCTCTGGCGGAGCTGGTGAAGATCGATCCCAAGTCTATCGGAGTGGGACAGTACCAGCATGACATGAACCAGAAGAAGCTGGGAGAGTCCCTTAACGGGGTAGTAGAAGACTGTGTTAATAAAGTAGGCGTGGATCTGAATACAGCCTCCGCGCCCCTGCTGTCATACATATCCGGTATCAGCAGCACGATTGCGAAAAATATCGTGGCTTACCGGGAGGAGAACGGCAGATTTGCAGACCGGAGAGAACTCCTCAAGGTGCCAAAGCTGGGGCCCAAGGCCTACGAGCAGTGCGCCGGATTTATGAGGATCCAGGGTGGAAAGAATCCTCTGGATGGAACAGGCGTACATCCCGAGTCTTATGAAGCGGCGGAGAAACTTCTGAAGAAACAGGGATTCACCCCGGAGGATGTGGCAGAGCACAGGCTGAGCGGTCTGTCCCTGACGATCCATGATTACAAGAAGCTGGCGGAGGAGCTGGGGGTCGGTGAGATCACTCTCCGCGATATTGTAAAAGAACTGGAGAAACCGGGAAGAGATCCCCGTGATGAGATGCCCAAACCGATCCTGCGTACGGACGTGCTGGACATGAAAGACTTAAAAGAAGGTATGGTGCTCAAGGGAACGGTGCGCAATGTTATTGATTTCGGCGTGTTCGTGGATATCGGTGTCCATCAGGACGGACTGGTGCATATTTCCCAGATCACAGACCGGTATATCAAACACCCGCTGGAGGCAGTGAGTGTGGGAGATATCGTAGATGTGAAGGTCATGAGCGTGGATCTGAAGAGGAAGCGGATCCAGCTGACCATGCGGGGAATATAAGACTATATGGCTGTTTAGCTCAGTTGTTCTCGTAGGCCGCTGTCAAGGCGGTGTGTTGTCCCGGCGACCGCGCTCTCGCTCGGAGCATAGCGCAGCGGACACGTAAGACCGCAAAGGACGCGGCCTAAGTGCCGGCGCTCTGCTACGGGCCTTCGTGACAACACACCGCCTTGACAGCTGGATATCGGGAACAACTAAACAGGCAGAAACGCAAATTGGCGCGGCTTGGAGCTCTTACCATTCGTAAGACTTCCCGGCCGCGCCTTTGGTTTCCGGCCTGTAAGACTTTCATGTATCTTGAAAACTGAATCTGGGTGTGATATAGTTTGAGAAAATAAAATTATAGTTGATATTTTGTAAAATAAGGTGATCCTATGTCATTTACAGCAGAAAAAAGAACGGCGATCATAAAGTATATGCTGGATAAGATACGGAACCGGGACAGGGACTTTGTGAAAAAGACCGGGGAGAATTTTGATATCTCCGAGACTTCTGTCAGGCGGTATATAAAAGAATGTCAGCAAAAAGGAGTCCTTCTGAAGGATACGGGAACAGCATTCGGCTGGAAACTGTCCACACAGTCAGGACAGTGGGAGTTTGAGAATGACGGATATCTGGAAGAAGACGATGTGTTCCGTGATAGGATTGCTCCGTTTCTTAAAGAAGTATCTCCAGAGGCGGCGGATATCTGGTATTATGCGTTCGCCGAGATCATGAACAATGCTATTGAACATTCCCGTGGAGACCGGATCCGGGTTTCTGTACAGAAGGATTGTCTCTATACGGAGATCTCAATCGTGGATAATGGAGTCGGTATTTTCCGCAATATTCAGGAGTATGTCCGTGAGAAGCTGGGCGCAAGACTGAGTACAGAGCAGGCTGCTCTGGAACTGTACAAGGGAAAGCTGACGACAGATCCGGATGCCCATTCCGGGGAGGGAATATTTTTTGTGTCCAAGATGCTGGATGAATTTGCTGTCTGGTCGGAAAATACGATCTATTCTTACAGGTGTGGAGACAGGGATAGATTTGTCCAGTCGCATCTTGTTTCATATTATACTGGACTGGAGGGGATCGGAACGATGGCTGTAATGAAAATGGATAATGAGTCAAAAAGGACTTCAAGAGAAGTCTTTGATGAATTCGCGCCGCTAGAGGAGGGATTTGTCCGGACTTTGATTCCGGTGCGGGAGATGTGTACGCTGAGTAATCCCGTGGCCAGATCTGAGGCCAGGAGGATTCTGCGCAGACTGGATGAATTCCATGAAGTCATATTCGATTTCCAAGGAATCGAGTTTATGGGCCAGGGATTTGCAGATGAAGTGTTCCGGGTGTTCCAGAACCGGCATCCGGAGATCACTCTGACCGCAGTGAACGCAAATGCATCGGTGCAGGGTATGATCCATCATGTGAGGAAAGGAAAGGTACCTCCACAAAATGTGCCTGAAAAATAAGAAACATACTATATTTTGTGGGTGGAACAATACTTTAGCATATGTCAAGTCTTGATATTTATATCTATGGGTGATACCCTCATTTTAGTTACTGTTCATCCGCCTCTCGGTATCCAGCTCCTTTCCGGCGGACATCAGAGAACGGGGAACAATAATCTAATTCTTTATCAAGCGAAAAGAGGTACAAGGTATGACGGTAGAAGAATGGCTGGGCGAGGATAATAAGCTTGGAACAGACATATGGACGAAGAAATATTGCAATGACGGAGAGACCTTTGATCAGTGGCTGGCAAGGATCAGCGGCGGCAACGGAGAGATCGCGGAGTATATACGGAGTAAGAAATTCCTGTTCGGAGGACGAATCCTCTCCAACAGAGGGCTGGACCAGAAGGGGCGGAAAGTAACCTATTCCAACTGTTATGTGGTAGATCCGCCGGAGGATAATATCGAGAGTATTTTTGACTGCGCCAAGAAGCTGGCCCGGACCTACAGTTACGGCGGCGGATGCGGCGTGGACATCTCGAAACTGAGCCCCAGGGGAGCGAAGATCAACAACGCGGCAAAGGAGACCAGCGGTTCCGTATCCTTTATGGAGCTGTATTCCCTGGTGACGGCACTGATCGGCCAGAACGGCCGCCGGGGAGCCCTGATGATCTCCATTGACTGCTCCCATCCGGATGTGGAGGAGTTCATTAATCTGAAGACAGACCTGGAGAAGGTGACAAAGGCAAATATTTCCGTGCGTATCCATGAGGACTTCATGGAAGCGGTGAAGAAGAATGAGGATTATCTTCTCCATTATACCCGGGAGGCCACCGGCGAGGTGATCGAGAAGACAGTCAATGCCAGAGACCTGTTCCGGAGGATCGCAGAGACAAACTGGGATTATGCGGAACCCGGAGCTCTGTTCTGGGATCGGATCGAGAACTGGAACCTTCTGAGCAATACAAAGGAGTTCTCCTATGCAGGAGTAAATCCCTGTGCAGAGGAGCCGCTTCCGGCAGGGGGAAGCTGTCTTCTGGGAAGCATCAATCTGTCGGAGTTTGTACAGGAACCATTTACAGATCACGCACAGTTTGATTTCGAGGGACTGAAGCACTGCGTGGAGGTGGCGGTATATGCGCTGAATGAAGTGCTGGAAGAAGGTCTGCCGCTTCATCCGTTGGAAGAACAGCGGGAGAGTGTGGCAAAATGGAGACAGATCGGTCTGGGCATCATGGGTCTTGCGGACTGCCTGATCAAGCTGGGGCTGACATATGGAGAGGAAGAGGCAGTCCAGATGTGTGACAACATCGGATTTGCCATGGCAGATTCTGCTATCGCTGCGTCGGCAAAACTGGCGAAGGAAAAGGGCGCTTTTCCGGCCTGTCAGATCGAGGAGATCATGTCTACACCGTATTTTGCAGCAAATACTACGGAGGGTACCCGGGAGCTGGTGCGCAGATATGGTCTGAGGAACTCTCAGCTCCTGACCATCGCACCCACTGGAACCCTTTCCACTATGCTGGGAATCTCCGGGGGCATCGAGCCGGTATATGCCAATTATTATGAGCGCAAGACTGAGTCACTCCACGGAACAGACGTATACTACAAGGTTTATACAAAGATCGTTGAGAGCTATATGAAGCAGCACGGGATCAAAAATGACGCGGACCTGCCGGATTATTTCGTGACGGCGATGACGCTGGGGTACCGGCAGAGAATTGATATGCAGTCTGTCTGGCAGACCCATATTGACGCGTCTATCAGTTCCACGGTAAATGTACCCAACCGTTTCACGGTGGAAGAGACGGAGAACCTGTATCTCTATGCCTATGAGAAAGGGCTGAAGGGGATCACGATCTTCCGGGACGGATGCAAACGGATCGGGATCCTGAATACCAGCGACAAGAAAGAGACGAAGAAGATTTCCGCAGGCGAGGGCCTGAAGCGGGGTGAGATCCTGCTTGTCACCGATGATGTGGTGGGCAAGAAGAGAAAGCTGACTACCGGCTGCGGAAGCCTGCACTGCATCGCACTCTTCGATCCTCACACAGGAGCGCTTCTGGAGACTTACCTGAGCAAGGGATCCACCGGCGGATGCAATAACTTCATGGTTGGACTGTCCCGTATGATCTCTATCAGCGCAAGAGGCGGCATCGATATCGAGACTATCGTGGATCAGCTGAACTCCAGCGGTTCCTGCCCGTCCTATACAGCAAGAAGAGTGACCAGGAAGGATACCAGCAAGGGAGCGTGCTGCCCCATGGCAGTAGGAAATGCCCTGCTTGATATGTACAATGAGATGCAGGAGGAGCTGGCGGAGAAGAACGGCAGCGAGCCGAAGAAGGCCAGCCGCAAAGTGGATAAGGCTCCCAAGCCCAAGGCAGTGAGCGTGGAGAACGAGATGGACAGGATGTTCTGCCCGGAGTGCGGAGAACCTCTCGTATTTGAGGAAGGATGCAACATCTGCAAGAGCTGCGGATGGAGCAAATGTCACTGAGATTGAGAATATTGAGCGTGAAAACGGGGAGTCCGTCTCTTTTAGGAGAGGGCTCCCTATCTGATATACGCAGAAAGAGCACAGATTGGCAAAAGAAATATTTGTTTTCCAAATGTTGTCGCAACGTGCGGCGGTCTTTTGTACAGACGTTAGAAATGTAGTATCCTGCTGTGTTTTGCTCTATCTGTCGTGGCGAGATCCATGATGTCTTTCGTGTGCTGCGGAGTCTGCACCAGATCCTGTTCCAGTGCAGCTACTGTCTCCGGAGCTGTTATTCTGGCCGCTCTGGCTGCCGGTTCCGGATGAGGAAGTATCATCTACATTGTTTTGATCCTCTGAGTATTCTTCGATCAGATCAAATATCTCATGCATGGAGAGATTTTTTACATCATCGGCAGTAATGGATGGATCCAGCTCCTGAAGTCTCAGGAAAGCCTCATATTTTCCGAAGGACATGCCGGATTCGTGGGCCGAGTGCATCTCCTCGCTGTTACCGGAATGGCAGTGGATATTCTGCTGACCATCCACGCAGGACTCTACATGTTCCAGTATTTCACTGCTCTGAGCATCATTATCCCCTGCGACTGTCAGTGACATGACACCGTCCTGAGAAAGCAGTTCCTCTACCGTATCTTCTTCCAGCAGCTGTTCCAGTGCATCCTGGTAATTCATAAAACGGATATTCAGAGAATCGGCCAGCGCCTGCCCGTCATCGTTATATCCCTCCACAGAAACGATCCGGTCAAACCGATTGATCCCCAGCTCCAGGGACGGATTGATATCTACACTGATAAAAGCGGTTGGGATAAAATACAGCCGGTATCCGCCGAACAGAAGGACGGCGGCAAGACAGGCAGCGGCAGCAGCGAATCTGGGAACGGTAAATATCTTTTTCTTTTCCCTGCCTCTCCGGCTGTAGACCCTGTCGGACAGGTAATCCATGGTACTCTGTTTCAGTTCAGGCTCTGCATGGATCTCGTTGAAAGCGTTTTTCCATTTATCATTCAATGTCCGGCACCTCCTCCAGTCGGTTTTTCAGAAGATGTCTTGCGCGGTTCAGCAAGGTATAAACAGTGTTTACATTTTTCTTAAGAATACTTCCGATCTCGGAAGCAGAATATCCTTCGAAATAATACAGATATACGGCGTCCTTGTATTTGGCCGGCAGTGAAAGGACTGCCTCCAGGATCTCTCTGTGATCTTCAGGTATTTCTCCAGGCTTCTCGATCAGAGAATCCAGGGGGACGGTCCTGCTGTGGAAGAAGCTTTTCAACAGATCGCGGCAGGCGTTGATCGTAACACGGATGATCCATGCTTTTTCATGCTCGTCGCTGTCAAAGGGCGCAGAATGAAGAACATATTTCAGGAAAACAGTCTGAAATACATCTTCCGTATCAGCATAATTCTTCAGATGGACCATGCAGATCCGGCGAACCGTATCTCCGTACAGCCCGATGGCCCTTCTGGCCTCCTCTTCACTGCGCATAGATTCCCCTCATTCCCTTTTAAAATTTTCTCTGTCCTGCCGATTTGCTAATTGCGGCAGTGTCCGGCTCCATGATGATAGCCGGCGCAGCGGCAGTCTTCTGTATAATTCCGGCAGTGATCTCCGGTACAGATCCGGTCATTTCCTTCTCTGTGGTCGCAGATCCCGTCCTGGTTGCTGTCTGTATAACAGTGACCGGATGTCCAGCAGTATTCACATGTGACAGCCGTTGTATCGGCTGTACTGTCCGGAACAGAAGCGTTGTTGTGATGCCGCAGTCCGAATGCAAATGCAGTCGTGCCTCCGATTATGGCGATTGCTGCTGCAGCAGCGATTCCCGTTATGATCTTCTTCATATTAAAACCTCCTGTCTGTTTCCTGTTATCTGTTAGTTCTTTTTGGTGTTTCAACATTAATACGATCCATATGCAGGGAATCATTCATTTTCTTATATATCAGATGTGGGATGACTCCCGCCTCTATAGGCGGTGAGTGACAAATCAGTATCAGTGGCGGGTGTCAATCCCCCATCTGATATACGCTCCGCGAGGCTGCGCAGGGATTCGGAGATGTATTATGT
>DXCZ01000071.1 GCA_019115765.1 Candidatus Mediterraneibacter stercoripullorum
GCCCGTATCCGGGCAGAAAAATAAGAACCGCCGGACAGGCGGGGATAGCCTGTTGATACTTAGTCTATAAGGGTTATTGAGCAGGAAGCCCCCACTTCAAGCCGTCAGGGTAAGTGGTGGGAGCATGTCACCTTCTGAAAATGTATATTCCCGCGAGCAATGAGCAAGACAGAGATGATTGCATGTGCTTCGGTCAACTACAGGCTTGCGCAGGAGGCTGCTTTTCCCGCGGCAGTGGAAGACCGCAAGGCGGCTGTCAGATATCTGAGGGCGAATGCAGATAAGTACGGGTACAAGGCGGATCAGATCACGGTTTTCGGAGAGTCTGCAGGCGGATATACTGATATAACCGGACTGGATAAGGACCTGAAGAGCATAGGTCTGCCAAGAATCGTGTACACAGTGGCAAACTACTGGATGATCGGAAAAATGAATGGATATGAGGACTTTGCCTCATACTGGTTCAGGAAAAATGTTTCAAAGATGAGCGAGAGTGAGCGGAACTTTGTGGATCCGTATTATTACATAGATAAAAATAAGGATATTGTCGCAGATCTGGCGGTGTGGATGATACACGGCGACTGCGATCTGACGATTCCTTATCTGTCTTCGGTGCGGCTCTATGACCGTTTGTCCGAAGTGATCGGTCAGGATGGTATACATTTCCGACATGAGCCGGACATGGGACATGCCAGTGATCCGCTGTATTCTGATGAGATCCTGTCAGAGATCGATGATTTTATCAGAGGAGATCTGTCATAAAGAAAAGTCATTAAGAGAATCAAACGGAGCTGATAAGAGACAGATATTATCATACTATTAAGTGGAAAGGATAGAATATAGAATAATGAAGACAGCAGAATGGAACTTTCAACCAGATATCCTTATCTTCGCAGGAACAACGGAAGGCAGAAAACTTGCGGAATATGCTTCGTCCCGAAAAATCTCCTGCTTTGTGAGTACTGCTACAGAGTACGGAGCGGAGCTTATCTCTGATCTGGAGGGGATACGGCTCCTTTCCGGCAGGATGGGCCGGGAGGAGATGGGACATTTTATCCGGGAGAACGGGATCCGTCTCGTGATCGATGCTACCCATCCCTTTGCAAGGGAGGTTACGAAGAATATACAGGATGCCTGTGCTGCGGAAAATGTACGCTATGTCCGCTGCCTGAGAGGCGCCGATGAAAAGGAAGCTGATGAGAAGAATGCGCCTGGGATCATTTCCATATCCTCAGTAGAACAAGCTGTGGAGTACTTGAGGGAAACGACGGGCAACATTCTGATCGCCACAGGGAGCAGGGAGCTGCATCTGTATACTGCTATTGAAAACTATGAAGAGCGCTGCTTTGCCAGGGTGCTTTCCACGCCGGAGGCGGTGGGGGAGAGTGCCCGCCTGGGGTTTAAGGGCAGACATCTGATCGCTATGCAGGGCCCCTTCTCAGAGGAGATGAACCTGGCTCTTCTTCATATGACGAAGGCAAGGTATTTTGTCACAAAGGAATCGGGGAGAGAAGGCGGTTTCGAGGCAAAACGGACTGCGGCGGAGAAAGCAGGGGCTGTCCTGCTGGTCATTACCAGGCCGGAAGAGGAAGGGAAAAGTCTGGAGGAAACACAAAGCCTGATTTACAAGCATGCCTCATCGTGTTAGAATGAAATAGATTTTCAGAAGGGAGATTATCATGAGAAAGGGATTGATCCATATATACTGCGGGGACGGAAAGGGAAAGACGTCTGCTGCCATCGGGCTGGCTGTCAGGGCAGCCGGAAGCGGGATGAAAGTACTTTTCGCAAGGTTCCTGAAAAACGAACAGTCCGGAGAACTGAAGATACTGGACTGGATCCCTGAGATCGAGGTGCTCCACCTGGAAAGATCATACGGTTTCTTCCGTACACTGACAGATCAGGAGAAGGAAGAGGTGCGGATCATGTATGGCAGTCTGTGGAAACAGATCCGGGAGAAAGCATCCGGAGGAGCATTTGACGTGCTAGTCATAGATGAGTTTATGGCGGCATATCAGTACGGGCTGATCGATCATGAAGAAGCACTGGATTTCCTGAAGGGGAAACCGGAGAAGCTGGAGATCGTCCTGACGGGACGAGATCCGGACAGTGCCCTTGTGGAGCTGGCGGACTACGTGTCAGAGATCCGCAAGGTAAAGCATCCTTTTGACCGGGGAATCCTGGCCCGGCCGGGGATCGAGTACTGAAATACTGAGAAGGTAGATTCTCAGACGCATACATCTAAAAGATAACGGTCTATTTTCGTGAGCAATGAGCCAAACGTATATGCCTGTATCGAGGTCGTCGACTTCCGTTGGCAGCTGCTGCGGAGATAAACCTGAGGAAGTCAGGTGAGAATCCTGCACAATACCCGTTGCTGTATTGGGGGAGCGGTGTTCCACTCTGACAGCTGTACAGAACCGGAAAATGAACTCCGGGCTGCCATGCTGCCAGAAGTCACTGCGGGCGAGAGCCTGTGGGAAGGCGGAGCACTTGCGTTGATCCCTGAGTCAGAATATTCACTTTTAGAGCGTGGTTACGGGAATATGACCGGAGTATGCCGCAGATTCTTTCATTTTGTGGCACCGGGGGATATTCGGAAACATTTCGAAAGCCAGGAGAATGTCACAAAAAGGAGAGAAAAAGAATGACAAAAAAAGAAAAAATCTTACTGAAGTCCGCCGTGGCTTTTGCCGCGGTGTATTCTGTCGCACCCATTTCTAATGCGATGCACATCATGGAGGGATATCTTCCCGCCGGATACTGTATTGCGTGGGGTGTCATCTGCCTGCCGTTTTTGATCGCGGGCTATATTTCACTTAGAAACAGAATAAAAGAGAACCGAAAAAATATGACGCTTATTGCTATGGCCGGAGCGTTTATTTTCGTGATTTCATCCCTTAAGATCCCCTCTGTGAGCGGCAGCTGTTCACATATGACCGGGACAGGACTGGGGGCCGTGCTGCTTGGGCCGGCTGCGGTCAGTATCCTGGGGATGATCGTGCTGATCTTTCAGGCGCTTCTGCTTGCACATGGAGGGCTGACCACTCTGGGAGCAAATACATTTTCCATGGCAGTTTCAGGTCCGCTTGTATCTTTCGGCGTATACAGGCTGTGCGGCAGATTGGGAGTAAACCGACGTATCAGTATATTTCTTGCCGCATTTCTGGGGGATATGTTTACATATTGTGTGACCAGTGTCCAGCTTGCCCTTGCAAACCCCTCCGAGGCAGGAGGGGTTGCTGCCTCGGTGGTTAAATTCCTGGGAGTTTTTGCTCCTACGCAGCTGCCGCTTGCAGTGATCGAAGGTCTGATTACTGTGGTAATCCTGATAGGTCTGGAAACCTATGCCGGGCCGGAACTTAGGAGCATTGGATTCATAAGAGAGAATATTGCTCAGAAAAAGGAGGCAAGGTAAAATGTCAAAGAAGAATAAAAAAATGGTTTTCATTCTGCTGCTTGCAGCGGCTCTGATCGCCGCAGTTCCACTGTTTGCTCTGAGAAATGCGGAGTTCGGAGGATCCGATGATGCAGGAAGTGTTATGGTTGAAGAGATACAGGGAGAAGAGTATGAGCCCTGGTTTACCCCGGTACTGGAAAATATACTTGGCAGAGAGCTGCCGGGAGAGGTAGAGAGTCTGATATTCTGTGTACAGACCGGGATTGGTGTGGGTGTCATTGCTTTTTTCATGGGCAGATTCGTTGAACGGAAAAAATGGATGAAGGCCACGGGAATGGAGGAGCCGGAAGAGAATATGAGAGGAAATGAAGCATGATTTCCATAGATCAGCTGGCGTATCGGTCTGGCCTGAGGAAAGTCAGTGCAGTTGAGAAAACGGCCTATGCCCTGATGACCCTTGTCATCTGTGTGGCAGGCCGGTCTCTGGAAGCTGCGCTAATGGCTTTCGCTGCAAATGGATTCCTTGTCATAAGAAAGGGAAAAGTTTCTCTGCTGCGATACGGGAAGATGCTGCTTATGCCTCTGGTATTTCTGATCCTGGGAACAGGAGCCGTCATTGTCAATATTTCAGAAATACCTCTGGATGCCTTCGCTATCCGGCTGGGAGGATGGTATCTTACCGGAAGCCGGGCGGGGATTTGGAAGGGGCTGGAACTTGGTACTGTAGCCATGTCGGCTGTGAGCAGCATGTATTTTCTGGCTGTGAGTACGCCTGTGACCGATGTGCTGGGAGTGCTCAGAAAGATCCGTGTCCCATCTCTTTTCCTGGAGCTGATGTTGTTGATCTACCGCTTCATCTTCGTATTGCTGGGGACAGCCGAAGGAATCATGACAGCTCAGAAATGCCGCATGGGAAACCGGGATCTGAGGACCGGGATCCGGTCCTTCGGCATGATGGGATCTGCTCTCTTTATCCGGTCTGTGAAACGGGCGGGAGCTCTGTATGATTCCATGGAAGCCAGGTGTTATGACGGAGAGATCCGGGTGTTGTCCCGGGAGCGGCCTGTGAGGAAAAAGGAAGTCCTGATGATCGGGGCATGGGAAATCCTTCTGGTGTTTGTCACGTTATGGAGTATAATGAGATGAAAGGATATGAGATGGATCAGAGACAGGAATGGGTCGTAGAGGCGGAAGATGTCTGCTATACTTATGAAGGAAATGAAACCCCGGCACTGAATCATTTCAGTCTGAGGATTGCCCGGGGAAGCCGGGTGGCTGTCATGGGAGGAAATGGTTCCGGAAAGTCTACATTTTTTCTCTGCCTGAATGGAATACGCAGACCGGACAGGGGAAGAATTCTGATAGACGGGAAACCAGTATCCTACACGAGAAAAGGACTTCTTGATGTGAGAAGGAAGACCGGGATCGTGTTCCAGGATCCGGATGACCAGCTCTTCTCCGCCAGTGTCTACGAGGACATGTCATTCGGCGTGCTGAACCTGGGCATGGATGAAGCACAGGCACGGCGGGCGGTGGAGCATACAGCGGAAGAGATTGGACTCACTGCTCTTCTGGACCGCCCGGTACATGCACTGAGCGGCGGACAGAAGAAACTGGCGGCCATTGCAGATATCCTGGTCATGGGACCGGAGATTATGATACTGGACGAACCTGCCGCCTCTCTGGATCAGATGCACACGGATCTGGTGAGGAAGGTGATCGCTGAGCTTTCCGATAAAGGAATCACAATCCTGACAGCTACTCATGATATGGACTATGCATATGAGTGGGCAGACATGATCGTGGTCATGAAGGATGGGGAGATCATGAGAAAGGGAACTCCAAAGGAAGTATGTACCGACAGAAGACTGCTGGAGCAGGCGCATCTGAAGCCGCCGGTGGTACTGGAAATGTATGAGATACTGAAGCAAAAGGGTGTCATATCCGGCGCTGAAGAACCGCCCGGAAGTATGGCGGAGCTTATGGAAAGAATATGAAGATTATTAGGAAGGAAAGGAAAACGGTATGAAGAAAGGAATCCTTGTTGTAAGCTTTGGGACAAGTCATCTGGATACGATGGGGAAGACCATAGAAGTGATCGAGAAAGAAATGGAAGAAAGATTCCAGGAATGTAACGTATACCGGGCATTTACAAGCGGGATGATCATCCGGAAACTGAAACGGACAGAGGGAATCAGCGTCGATACGGTGCCGGAGGCACTGTCCCGGATGGCGTCAGATGGAATCGAGGAAGTGATCATTCAGCCCACTCATATCATCAACGGAATTGAAAATGACCGGATGATGGAGGATCTGATGGAACACATGAGTCTGTTTAAGCGGATCCGAGTGGGAAAGCCTCTGCTCAGCAGTGTGGAAGACTATAAGAAGGCTATTCATGCCGTCATGGCAGAGACAGAACTTGATGACGGCGAGATGCTGGTGCTCATGGGACATGGCACAGACCACCACGCCAATTCGGCTTATCCCACTCTGGAATACACGTTCCATGCGCTGGGATACAGCCAGGTGCTGGTGGGAACGGTGGAGAGCTTCCCGGAGCTGAAAAATGTGATGGCGAAGCTGAAGATTTCTGAGAAGAAAAAGGTGGCTCTCATGCCCTTTATGCTGGTGGCAGGGGATCATGCGAAGAACGATATGGCCGGGGAGGAAGACTCCTGGAAGAGCCAGCTGGAGGAAGAAGGCTATGAGGTGCGGGTGATCATGAAAGGACTGGGAGAGTTCAGAGGGATCCGACAGATATTTATGGAGCATATAGAAGAGGCAGCCGGAGAATAGAGTAGTATATCTCAGGGAGCCGGCGGGGGGTGTGGACACGGGTGGGACGAGATGATAAAATGGGACTGGCTGTATTGGCGGCAGTGCCGCATAGAATCACAGGAAAAGGTTATAGTGATACCCGCGGAAACTTATAGGCAGAAAAATAACAGACATTTAACAGGAGGGATCGAACATGCTGGAAATCGGAACAAAAGCGCCGGCTTTTGAGCTGCCGGATCAGAATGGAGAAATGCATACACTGGAGGAATACAGAGGGAAAAAGGTGATCCTGTATTTCTATCCGAAGGATAATACGCCGGGGTGTACGAAGCAGGCCTGCGGGTTCGGTGAACTGTATCCTCAGTTTATGGAGAAAGGGGCTGTTGTCCTTGGAGTGAGCAAGGACAGCGTGGCTTCTCACAAGAAATTCGAGGAGAAATATCAGCTTCCGTTCACCCTGCTCTCTGATCCGGAACTGACATGCATTCAGGCGTATGATGTGTGGAAAGAGAAGAACATGTACGGGAAGAAGACCATGGGAGTGGTGCGGACAACGTATCTGATTGACGAAGCGGGCACCATTGTAAAGGCGTTCGGTAAGGTGAAGGCAGCAGACAATCCGGCGCAGATGCTTGAGCAGCTGCAGGAAATGTAACCCGGGGCCAGATAGTTCGTATAAAGAAACTTGAAGAATGATGAAGAATAATATCGGAACTACCCGGTCGGGGCTGCGGCTGGGATACACCACCGGAAGCTGTGCCGCAGGGGCTGCCAGGGCAGCGGCGGAGATGCTCCTGTCGGGAACGGAGATCCGCACGGTGCGTGTCTCTACGCCAAAAGGGATCGAACTGTTCCTGGATGTGGAAGAAATCTCACGGGCAGAGACATATGTGGAGTGTGCCGTGCGGAAATACTCCGGAGATGATCCGGATGTTACGGACGGGATTCTTGTCTTTGCCAGAGTGGAAGCAGTGGATGAAGGAAAAGTGACGGCAGAGATCGGGATAGCCTTTGCAGAGGCAGACGGTCAGGTGATCCTGGAGGGCGGCCCGGGAGTTGGGCGTGTCAGCGGCCCCGGACTGGAACAAAAGCCCGGACAGGCAGCCATCAATAAAGTGCCCCGGAGGATGATCGGGGAGGCCCTGTCAGAGGTGTGCGGGAAATACGGATACGGCGGCCGTCTGAAAGTGACCATATCCGTGCCCGGAGGAGCAGAGTTAGCAGAGAAGACATTCAATCCCCGCCTGGGAATAACAGGCGGGATCTCCATCCTTGGCACCAGCGGAATCGTGGAGCCTATGAGCGAGAAGGCGCTGACAGATACCATCTGGCTGGAGATGAAGATGCTCCATGACAGAGGAATGGACTACTGCTATGTGGTGCCGGGAAACTATGGCACGGATTTCCTTACAGAACATCTCCATGCAGATCCGTACTATGCAGTAAAATGCAGCAATTATGTGGGCGAAGCTATCGACGACGCAAAGCTGCTGGGGATGAAAGGGATCCTGCTTATCGGACATGCGGGGAAGTTCATCAAGCTGGCTGCGGGAGTGATGAATACCCACTCCAGGCAGGCGGACTGCCGGATGGAAGTGCTTGCGTCCCACGCGGCCATGGCTGGCGCGGATCCGGAGACGGTACGGCTGATCATGGGCTGCATCAATACATCTGAGGCAATCCGGCTGATCCGGGAGAGAAAACTGCTGGATCTTGTTATGAAGACGGTGATGGAGCGAATCTCATTTCATCTCAGACATCGGGCGGGGACGGATCTTCAGATCGGCGCAGTCATGTTTACACTGGAAGACGGGATACTGGGGAAGACGGACACAGCGGACCGCCTTCTGGAGATGCTGAGAAAGGAACAGGACAGCAGGGAGAACGAAGACTCGTCTGACAGACAGATACATAAGCATACAGGAGGAACAGACAGAATATGACAGGAACATTTACAGGAGTGGGAGTAGGTCCCGGAGATCCGGAGCTGATGACGATCCGTGCAGTCCGCGCGATCCGGGGGTGCAGCACAGTGGCGGTCCCTATATCTGACAGAGAGCTGGAGCACACGATACTTTGCAGCTGTGGCGCTCCGAAGGAGAACAGGGTACGGAAATATCTGGAGGGGTGCACCGCCTGGCAGATTGCCGGAAATGCGGTTCCCGAACTGGATGAAAAGCAGGTGATCCTTCTCCCCATGCCCATGGTCAGGGATCGGGACAGATTAAAGGAGATCCATGACC
Source organism: Candidatus Mediterraneibacter stercoripullorum (assembly GCA_019115765.1). Lineage (GTDB taxonomy): Bacteria > Bacillota > Clostridia > Lachnospirales > Lachnospiraceae > Mediterraneibacter > Mediterraneibacter stercoripullorum. The sequence continues at coordinate 8,425 of DXCZ01000071.1, forward strand.
GGGACGCTGCAGAGGTGGCGAAGCTTCTGGACGAGGGGCAGCAGGTGGTTTTTCTCACTCTTGGAGATCCAACGGTGTACTCCACCTGCATGTATATTCACAAAAGACTGAAGGCAAAGGGATATCCCACAGAGATCGTGCCCGGCGTTCCCTCCTTCTGTGCGGCGGCTGCAAGGATGGATATCTCGCTTGTTGAGAACCGGGATGAGCTGCATGTGCTCCCGGCTTCTTATGATATTGAGAAGAGCCTGGAACTGCCCGGCACAAAGGTACTGATGAAATCAGGAAAGAAGATCTCTGACGTGCGCCGACTTCTTCTGGAAAAGGGTCTGGAGGCAGAGATGGTGGAAAACTGCGGTATGGAAAATGAGCGGGTATACCTGTCGGCTGAGGAGATACCAGAGGAGGCAGGGTATTACTCTCTTCTTATTGTGAAAGAGAGAAAGGGGGATGGCAGGAGATGATCACATTTGTAGGAGCGGGACCGGGAGCGGAGGATCTGATCACGGTCCGGGGACAGCGGCTGCTGGAACATGCTGATATCGTGATCTATGCAGGTTCCCTGGTCAATCCGGGGCTGTTGTCTCTCTGCAGAGAGGACTGCGAGATCTATAACAGTGCGAAGATGACACTGGAGGAAGTTATGGATGTGATGATACAGGGGCAGGAAGCCGGCAAAGAGATTGTCCGTCTGCACACCGGCGACCCCTGTGTCTACGGAGCTGTCCGTGAACAGATGGACGAGCTGGAAAAGAGAGGGATCCCGTATGAATACTGTCCGGGAGTAAGCTCCTTTTGCGGTGCGGCGGCTGCCCTGAAGGCAGAGTATACACTGCCGGGGATCTCCCAGTCGGTTGTGATCACCAGGATGGCAGGGCGCACTCCGGTCCCGGAGAGAGAGTCCATCCGGAGCTTTGCGGCCCATCAGGCTACCATGGTCCTTTTCCTGAGCACAGGCATGCTTGGAAAATTGTCTGAAGAGCTGATCCTGGGCGGTTATCCGGCGGATACCCCTGCGGCGATCGTGTACAAAGCTACATGGCCGGAGGAAAAGGTACTCCGCTGTACGGTGGAGACTCTGGAGCAGACTGCCGCAGAGGCAGGAGTGACGAAGACTGCGCTGATCGTGGTAGGAAGGGTACTGGAAGGAGAGTACGACCGGTCGAAGCTGTATGATCCGGCGTTTACGACCGAGTTCCGGAAAGGAACTTCCCCACACAGTTCCGGCAGTACATCAGCGGAAACAGAAAGGAGCGGACAATGAGCAGGATTTACGTGACCGGACTGGGCCCCGGGGCAGGGGACCAGATGACTGTCAAGGCCAGAAAAGTATTGGAACACTGCCCGGTGATCATCGGATATACTGTATACATTGATCTGATCCGGGAGAGTTTTAAGGACAAGGTTTTTCTCAGCACCCCTATGCGGCAGGAGGCAGAGCGGTGCAGGATGGCCTTCCGGGAGGCGGAGAAAGGCCGGGATGTTGCCATGGTATGCAGCGGGGACGCGGGAATCTACGGCATGGCGGGACTGATCTTCGAGATCGGGAGAGACTATCCGGATATCGAGATCGAGGTGGTGCCGGGAATCACGGCGGCGTCCGGAGGTGCGGCAGTACTCGGGGCCCCTCTCATGCATGATTTCGCCGTGATCAGTCTGAGCGATCTGCTGACTCCATGGGAGACCATAGAAAAGAGGCTGGACGCAGCGGCACAGGCGGATTTCGTGATCTGTCTGTACAATCCTTCCAGCAGGAAGCGGGCGGATCATCTGCAGAAAGCCTGTGATATCATCCTGCAGCACAGAGACCCGGGAAATGTCTGCGGGATCGTGAGAAATATCGGAAGAGACGGAGAGTCCTGCGCGATCATGACTCTGGAAAAGCTGCGGGATACCGGGACAGACATGTTTACCACAGTTTTTATCGGAAATTCCAGGACATTTGAACTGAACGGGAAGATGATCACTCCCAGAGGCTATAAAGAGGAGACGGGAAATGAGTGAGACCGCAAGAAAAGTTTATCTGACAGGGATCGGTCCGGGAGACTTCCGGGGAATGACCCTGCAGGCGGAAGAGGTGATCACAGCCGCGGACTGCCTGATCGGAGCGGACCGGATGCTTTCCTGTGCGGAGGCAGTCCTTTCTGAAAATCGAAGGGAAGGAAACGGCAGGGAAGAAAACGACAGAAAAGAAAACAACAGAAAAGGAAACGGGGATATTCCCCGGCTCTGTGAATACCGGCCCGGGGAGATCTGTGCTTATATCGGATCGCATCCGGAATACCGCAGGATCGTGGTACTGCTGTCCGGCGATACGGGATTCTACAGCGGCGCGAAAAAGCTGGGACAGGCACTGAAGGAGCGGTTTCCGGATCTGTCTGTAGAGATGATTCCCGGGATCTCTTCCATCGTGTATCTGGCTGCGAAGCTTGAGACATCCTGGGAGGACGGGGCTCTTGTCAGTCTCCACGGACAGGAAGAAGATTTTATCAGTACGGTGAACCGGAACAGGAAGACATTTCTGCTGCTGGGCGGCAGCCAGAGCGGAAAATACATGACAGACCGGCTGAAGGAATTCGGGATGGATCAGGTGATCCTCCACTGCGGAACCAGGCTTTCCTATCCCGATGAGCGTATCCTGTCCGGCAGCCTGGATGATCTGAGCGAAGAGTCTTTCAGCGGGTTGAGTACGGTACTGATCGAGAATCCGCGCCCGGACAGACGGGCGTCATCACATATAAGGGATGAGGAAATGATCCGGGGAAATGTACCTATGACAAAGGAAGAGGTTCGGTCTGTCAGCATGGCAAAGCTGGAACTGACGGAAGGCGCTGTCCTGTGGGATGTGGGAGCCGGTACCGGATCTGTGTCTGTGGAGGCTGCCCTGTCCGGGAAATACATCCGGGTTTATGCTGTGGAGAAGAAGGATGAGGCAGTAGATCTGATCCGGCAGAACCGGATCAAGTTCCGGGCGGACGGGATCCGTATCATCTGCGGGGAGGCGCCGGAAGCGCTTCAAGATCTGGAACCGCCTACACACCTGTTTATCGGCGGCAGTTCCGGCAGTATGCAAGAGATCCTTCATATTGCCCTGGAGAAGAATCCGGATGTGCGTATCGTCATCAATGCCATTTCACTCGAGACAGTAGGAGAAGTGATGGAAGCTGTGGAATCGGGAATGCTCAGAGATGAGGAGATCGTTCAGCTCTGCGTATCCAGATCCAGGACTCTCGGCAGATACCACATGATGACCGGGCAGAATCCGGTGTACATCATATCAGCAGGCGGCCCTCGGGAGAAAGGAATGATCTGACATGAGCGAAAGACTGGGAAAAGAGGAAAACTTCACACAGCGGCAGGCTCCGGCTTTCCTCCTTACTGCTCCTGCCAGCGGCAGCGGGAAGACAGCGGCAGCCTGTGCCCTGATGCAGGCATTCCGCAATATGGGGCTCGATGTGAGAGCCGGAAAATGCGGGCCCGACTATATCGATCCCATGTATCATAAACTGGTCCTGGGAGTGGAGTCTTCCAATCTGGATCTGTTTTTCTCAGAGAGAGAGGAACTGATCCGGAACTTCAACGGACACGCCGGAGACGCGGACATCGTTGTGGCGGAAGGGGTTATGGGATATTATGACGGCATGACTCTGGACTCCGATCAGGCCAGTTCCTATGATGTGGCAAGAACGCTGGGACTTCCGGTGATCCTCGTGCTGCCCTGCAGAGGAGCCTCTCTTTCTCTGGCGGCAGTAGTGAAGGGGATGGCAGAGTTCCGTCCGGACAGCAATATCCGAGGGATCCTGCTGAACCGGGTCTCAGCCATGCTGTACCCCAGACTGAAGGCCATGCTTGAGCGGGAGCTGAGCAGCATGGGACTTCATATTCCTGTAGTTGGTTACCTTCCGAAAGATGAAGCGTTTCGGATGGAGAGCCGTCATCTGGGCCTGGTTACGCCACAGGAGATCTCCGGTATGAAGGAACAGGCGGAGCGGGCGGGCAGGATTCTGGAGCAGACCGTGGATCTGGACCGTATCCTGGAGATCGCAGGGGAATTTTCCGGGAAAAAGGATCCGGATGCTGAAAAGTGTCAGACTTCGCATCTGTTTCCGTATAAGCCCCTCCGGATCGGGATTGCCCGGGATGAAGCCTTTTGCTTTTATTACAGGGACAATCTGGAGCTGCTGGAGTCTCTGGGATGTGAACTCATTCCCTTCAGCCCGCTGAAGGATAAGGAGCTGCCGCCTGATCTGGACGGACTTCTCCTGGGAGGCGGTTATCCGGAACTGTACGGAGAGCAGCTGGCAGGAAATGACAGCATGCTTGCGTCAGTGAAGAAAGTTCTGTCAGATGGAATGCCCTGTATTGCCGAGTGCGGAGGATTTATGTATCTACACCAGGAGCTCCGGGATAAAGAGGGTCGGACCTTCAGGCTTGTGGGAGCGGTTCCCGGACAGTGCTATCCTACGGGACGGCTTGTCAGGTTCGGCTATATCAATATTCAGGCAGAAGATAAGGAAAGTCCGGCGGGCTGGCTCCTGCCCGGCGAGATCATCCGGGGACACGAGTTCCACTACTGGGACAGTACAGATCCGGGAGAGGACTGCCTGGCGGTAAAGCCGGACGGCAGGAGAAGCTGGAAATGTATTCACATGGAGGAGAGCCTCTTTGCGGGATATCCACATCTTTATCTTCCGTCTATGTGTGGATTCTCACGGAGATTTGTGGATAAGTGCCGGAACTGGCGGAAAGGAAGGGGAGTGTGAAAGTAAACTTTCACATCTACCATTATTGACGCAGCAAGTGCGTCAGAAAGAGGAAAAAATGAAGACAGATTTTGAACAGGAAACAGCGGAGGAGGCAGAGCTTCAGGCTCTGATCCGGAAGATCGGCCCTGCTGACCGTGTAAGTATGGGGGAGGCTGCCGCCCGGTGGAAAACCGTAGGAAAGCCCCTCTTCAGTCTGGGAAAGCTGGAGGATGCAGTGATCCGGATAGCCGGGATGCGGAAGAAATCTATATACAGTCTGGAGAAAAAAGGACTCGTTGCCATCTGCGCAGATAACGGCGTGGTAGCAGAAGGCGTGACCCAGACCGGGCAGGAAGTCACGGCCATTGTTGCGGAGAACTTTACAAAAAGTGAGACCAGCGTCTGTCTCATGGCTCAGGTGGCGGGCGTGGATATCTTCCCTGTAGATATGGGGATGATCCGGGATGTGCCCGGAGTCACAAGACCGGAGTACAAGGTGGCATATGGCACGGAGAATATGGCGGAAGGCCCTGCTATGACGAGAGAACAGGCAATACAGGCGGTAAGGAACGGCATACGGATCGTGGAGGAATTATCTGCAAAAGGATACGATATCCTTGCAACCGGCGAGATGGGGATTGGGAACACCACAACCAGCAGTGCCGTTGTCTCCGTTCTTCTGGACCGGGATGTCAGGGAAGTGACCGGAAGGGGAGCCGGACTGAGCTCGGAAGGTCTGGAGCGGAAGATACAGGTGATACGAAGAGCTGTTGAACGGAACTGTCCCGATCCTTCAGATCCCATCGACGTTCTGGCTAAAGTAGGCGGTCTGGATATTGCGGGACTTGCGGGAGTATTTCTGGGAGGAGCGCTTTTCCATATTCCTGTTGTGATAGACGGATTTATTTCCTCTGCGGCAGCGCTCTGCGCGGTGCGCATGGCGCCGGATTGCAGGGATTATATGCTTGCCTCCCATAAGTCCGGGGAACCGGCAGGAGGAATGGTGCTTGACGCGCTGGGGCTGTCACCCTTTATTGACTGTAATATGTCTCTGGGAGAAGGCAGCGGAGCAGTGGCGGTCATGCCCCTGCTTGATATGGGGCTGAAGGTCTATCTGGAGATGAGTACCTTTGATGAGATCCATGTAGAGCAGTATGAGGAACTGAAGTAAAAGGATGAAGAGATAAGATGCAGCTTTTAAGATCATTTGCCATTGCCCTGTCCATGTATTCAAAGATTCCCGTTCCCATGGTAGAATGGAATGAGAAAAATATGAAGTATGCTATGTGTTTTTTTCCTGTGATCGGCGCTGTGATCGGCGGGATACAGCTTCTGGCAGCGTATGTCCTGAACGGGTATACTTCCTGTGGAAGATTTTTCACAGCGGTTGTGATGACTCTGATCCCGGTGGCGGTGACCGGGGGGATCCATCTGGATGGTTTCGCAGATACAGTTGATGCTCTCAGCTCTTATGGCGACAGGGAAAAGAAGCTGGAGATCCTGAAAGATCCCAATACAGGAGCCTTTGCAGTTATCTGGCTGTGCGCTTATTTCGCAGCGGTGCTGGGGCTCTGGACGGAACTGCCGGCCGGACAGCTGCCGGTTGCGGCATGTACATATGTCCTTTCCCGGTCTCTCAGCGGCATCTCTGTGGTGACATTTCATGCGGCGAAGAACAGCGGCCTGCTGAAGACCTTCCAGGACGGAGCCCAGAAGAGAAGAGTCAGAGTTGTGCTGATCATCTGGGCCTGCGCTGCGGCGGCTGTTATGATCCGGCTGTCTGTTCTGTCAGGGATCGCGGCAGTCCTGGCGGCAGGGATCATATTTTTCTATTATTATCGGATGAGCAGGAAGCAGTTTGGCGGAATTACCGGCGATCTGGCAGGATATTTCCTCCAGGTCTGTGAGCTGGCCATGCTGGCGGCGGTGGTGCTGAGCAGTATAGGCTTTGTGAAATAATATCGGTGGATTGTAACAGAGGATATTTTCCATTAAAAGGAATGATGATGGCGTGGCTTATGTGATCCATCATAATGATCCTTTTCAGGCGTCTTATGAGGAGGATATACTGGAGAAGAGAGATGACATTGTGGGGCATTATAGGGTCAGTGAGTAGAAGAGACAGGAGCATAGCAATGATAAAAAGAATGAAAAAAGCGGCTGCGGCCTTGTTGGTTCCGGCCGTTCTGTTGACGGGATGTGCCGTGAACTTCGGAAAACAGGTGTATGACAATGAAGAAATGATCGGGGCGGACTATGACAGATATAATGCAGATTACTTTTCACAGTCCTCAGAAGGAGATACTCTGAGCGGATCGGCGGAAAAGCTGGAGGGAATGCGTACCATTAAGAAATTTGACTCCTCCGGAGAGGGTGAGATCAGTCTGACTTATGATCTGAATGTATCTTCCGGCAGAGCCAAGATCGCGCTTGTGGCGCCGGACGGCACGGTTATGATCCCTGGAGAATGTACTGCTGAAGAAAAAGAAACCACAGGCAGTGAGCAATATGAGGCAGTGGAAGGAGAATACCGGATCAAGCTGGTAGGCGATGAGGGAACAAAGCTGGAGTATGAAATAACAATAGAAACAGGTGTTGATGCCTGATTCTTACCACAGAAACAAAGGAGGATAACCGGAATATGAAAAGTAATCGGACAGAAATAATGGATAACGAAAAAGTATTCAGTATGAAATTTTCCAAAATCTATCCGCTGTATATTCAGAAGGCGGAGCGGAAAAACAGGACAAAAGAAGAAGTAGATGAGATCATATTCTGGCTTACCGGATATAATGAGGAGGCACTGACGGAACAGATCAACGTCGGAGCAGATTTGAAGACATTTTTCGAGCAGGCCCCGGCGTTCAATCCGAACAGCGCATTGATAAAAGGTGTTGTCTGTGGTGTGCGTGTGGAGGAAATCCAGGATCCCCTTATGCAGAAGATCCGGTATTTGGATAAGCTGATCGATGAGCTGGCAAAGGGAAAACCCATGGATAAAATCCTCAGGAAATGAACATAAAACACATTTCATTGTGAATAAATCTCAGGAAACAGGAGAGAGTTGTGAAAAAGAAGTTTAGTCAGCTGATTGCCAGTGCCGTTGCTTATTTCATCATAGCAGCGATCATCCTTGGTGTAATCGCTGTGATCGCTCTTCTGAGCGGATCGGTTATGAGAATATTTGGATTTGAGTATGAATCTGTATGGCATATTATTTTATTTTTCATTATTACCATGATCGTGGGATTCCCGCTGGAGCTTCTGGCGGAAGGACTGCCGAGAGCGCTTGTGTCATTGGGACGGGCTAGGAAAAATGACGCTACGATATTTTATGTCATATTGGATACACTGTGCACAGCAGCGGCTATGGCCATAACGGATTATTTTATGGACAGTGTAACGGCCCGGGATCTGTCGATCCTGGTGATTGCCATTCTCTTTTCTCTGACCTCCATTAAGGATTTCAGGGAAAAACTGGAAAAAGAATAACAGAAATGGAGGAATAACAATGCAGAAAGCAAAGATAGTCAACAAGATGATAGATTTTTATAACGGGAACCGGTCCGACGTCCGGCATTTCCTCAAGGTTTATGCTTATGCGAAGACCATCGGAGAGCTGGAGGGGCTGGATGCGAAGACTCAGGACACTCTGGAGATCGCGGCCATCGTTCATGACATCGCGTGTCCGGTCTGCAGAGAAAAATACGGAAATACCCACGGAAAGCATCAGGAGGAGGAAAGCGAAGATATCCTCAGGATCTTTCTGTCTGAATTCTGTCTGCCGGAGGAGATGGAGGAAAGAATCATCTATCTGGTGACTCATCATCATACATATATAAATGTAGAGGGAAAGGATTATCAGATCCTTCTTGAGGCGGATTATCTGGTAAATGCGGATGAGTCGGAATACAGTGAGGAGTCCATACGCAGCTTCCGGGAGAAGGTGTTCCGGACAGAGAGCGGGATCCATATGCTGGAATCTATTTATCAGATCAGATAGGAAAACGGTTTGAACAGGAAATAATCAGGGAGGCGGAAGGATGCAGATCACAGATCTCTGGATACGGAATTTCAAATCCATTAAGGAAATGCATGTAAAGGATATTGAGAATGCGCTGATCCTTGTAGGAAAGAACGACACCGGTAAGACTGCTGTTCTTGACGCAGTGCGGGCTGTGGGAGGCGACTACACGGTTCGGGAGGAGGACTTCCGGGAGAATTTCCCCAATGTGGAGATTGTCGTCACACTTCGGATCACGGATGATGACCTGAAGAGGTTCCACAGGTTCGGAATAGTCAGCTCCTACCGCAGATATGACGCCTGGCTGCGTGATTTCTGCCGGAAGCTTCCGGCCTTTCATGACGGGCTGATCACATTTGAATATTCTGTAAACCGGGATGGAAGGGTCAGGTACAGCGACGGATTTCGTAAGAACAACCGTTACATACCGGAGATATTTCCCGACATTTATTATATGGATACAGAGCGGAATCTGGAGAAGTTCCAGGACAATCTGCTGCTCATGCAGGAGGATGAGTTGCTGAAGCAGATGCGCTCCGGATGCTGTATGTTTGATATGGCGAAGGAATGCACCCACTGCTTTTCCTGCATGGGACTGATCAGCAAAAAGACGCCGGAGGAGCTGAATGCTTTTGAGGCGGAGAAGCTTCTGGAATATAAGCTGTATAACCTGAATCTGGACAGCTTTTCCAGAAGTGTGAATGAGAACTTCCGGAAGAATGGGGGACGGGACAGGATTGTTTACTCTATGAATCTGGATATTGAGCAGACCCTTGCCGTTACGGCGGAGATCCGCAGAGACGGGCAGCAGGAGACTTATCCCCTGGGAAGTATGGGAAAAGGAATGCGCAGCATCTACATGCTGTCCCTGCTGGAGACTTACGAGGAAGAAGGACGGCATATGGCGGATCTGATCCTCGTGGAGGATCCGGAGATATTCCTTCATCCGAAGCTTCAGAAGGTGACAGGAGATATCCTATACCGCCTTTCCAGGAAGAATCAGGTCATGTTCTCCACTCATTCGCCGAATCTGCTGTCAAACTTCAGCAGCCTTCAGATCCGTCAGATCTATCTGGACGGAGCCGGTGATTCCCGGATCCGGGAGAAGACAGACATCAGTGCGGTGCTGGACGACCTGGGCTACTCGGCAAATGACCTGATGAATGTGAATTTTGTGTTTATTGTGGAGGGCAAGCAGGACAAGAGCAGGCTGCCGCTCCTTCTGAAAAAGTACTATTCCGAAGTATATGACAGCGAAGGCAGGCTTTCCCGGATCGCCATTATCACGACAAACAGCTGTACTAATATCAAGACATACGCAAACCTGAAATATATGAACCAGGTCTACATAAAAGACAATTTCCTCATGATCCGGGACGGAGACGGAAAGGACAGCAAGGAGCTGAAGTCCCAGCTCTGCAGATACTATGCCCTCCGAAATGAGGAGGATGTGGACCGACTGCCGAGAGTGACAGAGAAGAATGTTCTGATCCTGAAATATTATTCCTTTGAGAATTACTTCCTTGATCCCAGGGTCATGGCCCGGATCAGTGTGGTAGGATCGGAAGAGGAGTTCTATGAGATCCTTCTGGAAAAATGGAAAGAATATCTTCACCGGATCCGGAGCGGGCGGCAGCTTGTGGAAGTCATCGGCCAGGATCTTGAGACAGTAGAAGATGTGAAGAAATATATGGAGGAGATCCGGATCCATGTCCGGGGGCATAACCTGTACGATATCTTTTACGGAAGATACAAGGATAATGAGCAGGAAATCCTGGAGAAATATATCGACGCGGCGCCAAGGGAGGACTTCGCAGATATACTGGATTCCATCGAAGCATTCCTCTATTTTGAAAGCCGGAAAAGGAGAGAGCAATGAAAGCAGAAAAATCAATAAATCCTCAGAAACATACTGCAGAAGAGGAGCGTCTGTAAATGCTGGCGTCACTTCTGGCCTGCGTGGCAGGCTTTATATTAGACTGGGTGTTCGGTGATCCGGTGTGGCTGTACCATCCGGTACGGCTCATTGGAGCGTTTATCTCACATGGGGAGAAGGTCCTGCGGAAGGTGTGCGGATATGAGGAGGGCGAGAAGAATGGTCAGATCGCGGCGGGTGGCCTGCTCTGGATACTGACGGCGGCGCTGGCATTTCTTATCCCCTTCCTCCTGCTCAGGCTGGCAGGCATGATCCATCCGGGAGTCCGGTTTATCCTGGAAAGCTTCTGGTGTTACCAGATCCTGGCTGCCAGATGTCTGGTGCAGGAGAGCGGGAAAGTATACCGGAAGCTGAAGGAAAATGACCTGCCCGGCGCCCGGAAGGCAGTCTCCATGATCGTGGGACGGGATACGGAGAATCTGTCCTTCGAAGGAGTCACAAAGGCATCGGTGGAGACTGTGGCGGAAAATACGTCGGACGGGGTGACAGCGCCTCTGATCTGGATGCTGATCGGCGGAGCCCCTCTGGGATTCCTGTACAAAGCAGTGAACACTATGGATTCCATGCTGGGATATAAGAACGAAAAGTATCTGTATTTCGGACGGATCCCGGCCATGATGGACGATGTGTTCAACTGCATACCTGCACGTCTCACCGCGCTGTTTATGGTGGCGGCCGCATTTCTCACCGGGCTGGACGGAAGAAGTGCATGGAAGATCTACTTAAGAGACCGGAGAAAGCACACCAGCCCCAATGCCGCCCAGACAGAATCCGTCTGCGCAGGGGCGCTGAATGTGCAGCTGGCAGGGGATGCGGTGTATTTCGGCAAAGTACATAAAAAAGAATATCTGGGCGATCCGGTCCGGCCCATCGAGGCAGAAGACATCCCCAGAGCCGGGAGGCTTATGTATACGACAGCCGGGATGATGCTGGCGGTGCTGGGAGTGATCAAAGCTCTGGTGATTTTTCTGATGTGGTAGGAAGCGCGGGTGGTTCTTTTGGCGTGGTAGAAAGGAAATATATATGAGAATATTATTCATCCGGCATCTTCCCACGCCGGGCAATGAAAAGAGACAGTACATCGGACGGACAGATGAAGAACTGTCTGAGCGCGCTGCGGAAGAGTTCCGTCGGCGGCTGGAAAAAGGAAACGGCAGTCTGTATCCATCTGTGCAGTATGTCATCGCAAGTCCTCTGAAGCGCTGTATCCAGACGGCAGAACTTATATTTCCCGGACAGGAGATCATCACAGAGCCAATGCTCCGGGAGTGCGATTTCGGGGAATATGAGGGAAAGACATATGAGGAGCTGAAAAACGAGCCGGAGTATATCCGGTGGATGGAGTCCGGCGGAATGACCGCATTTCCGGGAGGAGAAGATCAGACGTCGTTTCGGGCAAGATGTGCGGACGGCGTACAGAAGTGGATCAGCAGGCTCCTGGAGGAAGGAGCGGACAGTGCTGCTTTCGTTGTGCATGGCGGGACGATCATGGCAGCCATGGAGAAACTTGCAGGGGCCGGACATGAGTTCTATTACTGGCAGGTGGAAAACGGCGGCGGATATATGGCGGAAGTGACAGAAAAAGAGTGGAAAAATGGCGCCAGAGTGTTGAAAAAAGTAAAGCGGATACAGGAAAACGCAGATTATTGACAGAACAATCAGGATCAAACGGATCTGCCGTTTTAGTGGAGGTGCAAAAATGGACGAAACAGGAAAGAGAGTTGCAGCTAAAAAATCTGATTGGAAAATATACATCCTTCAAGATGATATTACCACGCTTGATTGTGAGTGTATCGTAAATGCTGCCAACAACAGTCTTTTGGGCGGCGGTGGCGTAGATGGTGCAATTCATCGTGCGGCCGGACCGGAACTGCTTAAAGAGTGCGTAAAGCTGGGCGGCTGCGAAACCGGAAAGGCAAAAATAACAAAGGGCTACAATCTGCCGGCAGCATGGGTCATCCACACTGTGGGTCCAATCTATTCCGGTAAGCCGCAGGATGCGGAGCTGTTGGCAGATTGCTACCGAAACTCATTGGAGCTCGCCGAATCTCACAACATCCACAGCATTGCATTCCCCGCGATCTCTACTGGGGTCTACGGGTATCCTCTGGAGAAGGCAACCGCTGTTGCCATGACTACTGTTAAGCAATGGCTGGATGAGAATAGCGACTACTTCATGGAAGTGATATTCTGTTGTTTCGGCCGGCGGGCATATGATGTTTACCAGTCCTGTGCAGTCCAATATGATCTGGTTTGTAAATGATCCTAAATGAAAAATGTGTTGGGGATGTGCTGCAGTGGTACAAACCGGAATTAATGAGGAATTATGCAGAGATGATTTTGATGCAATTCCATTTATGAATGCAGACGGTTATCACTGTAAAACGATTGCATACTCAATTTGGCATATTTTCCGTATCGAAGATATAGTTGCGCACACATTGATAAGTGAAAACGAGCAGGTGTTTTTTTCGGGCAATTATCGGGAACGTATCAACTCACCGATAATTACAACAGGAAATGAACTTGTAAATGCCGTTTTCAAGACATTGGATCATGCATGTAGAAGCAAGTTTGCGTATAAAAAACAAGATACATTCATAAGTACAAATTCCGGTAAAGAAAGCTAATAGAACGAAGCATCAGGAATTTTTTTTAGAGGGAAAAAGGATGAAATTAAGAAATGTATTAATCGTGGTTGAAGATATTGAAAGATCCAGGAAGTTTTATCATGATCTGTTTGGTCTTGATATGGTGCTTGACAATGACGGAAATATGATCCTGACCGAAGGGCTTGTCCTTCAGGACAGAAAAATATGGGAGAAATTTCTGGAAAAAGATATTATTCCGGAAAGCAATGCATGCGAACTGTATTTTGAGGAGCGGGATATAGAAGCGTTTGTCGAAAAACTTGAGAAACTGTATCCCACGGTGAAGTATGTCAGCAGGCTTATGACTCATAGCTGGGGCCAGAAGATAATCCGGTTCTATGATCTGGACGGAAATCTGATCGAGGTTGGAACCCCGATGGAGACAGCTGATAATTCATAAGAAAAGGATATGATACAGATGGAGATCAGACCATACAAAACGGAAGATATACAGGAAATAGCTGAGCTTTTCTATCAAACGGTACATACTGTTAATGCAGCGGACTATACGAATAAACAGCTTGATGCATGGACTGACGGCAATATAGACCTGGCGGCGTGGGACAGATCTTTTCAGGCGCATATGACGCTGGTGGCCGTCATAACGCAGTCAGAAGCAGAAGACAAAAAGGATGCTTCGGAGCAGATCGCAGGCTTTGCGGACATGAATAGTACAGGCTACATGGACCGTCTGTATGTACATAAGGATTTTCAGCATTGCGGGATCGCGTCTGCGCTCTGTGATAGACTGGAAGAGGCGGTGGATGCAGATCAGATCACAACCCATGCCTCCATTACAGCAAAGCCGTTTTTTGAAAAAAGAGGTTACAGGGTTATACGGGAACAGCAGGTGGAGAGAAAAGGGATCCTTCTGACTAATTATGTGATGGAAAAAATATTGAAAGCATAGTTATAATGTGATAGAATAAATCGCGGAGGTGCGAGCTGTGAAATCAGCGTAGCTGATTTCCCCTGGCGAACGGAGGAAACTCTGCAAGCCTTGGTAAGCTGATAACACTACAGTAGGAAAATCCTATCAGGTAAGGTCTAGCCAACCGCCTGTACCGAGTCCTTGGAGCCGAAGCGGTAACGTCAGGCTTAAGCGTAGGACAGGGAGCAGCAGAGCCGAAACGAAAGTGAAGCGATTGAGCTGGGAAATTATGAGGTTGGATATGGTCGATGTGTTCTTTGTCACAGCAGACAACACTGTCATGACCGGTAAGGCGAGGTCAAGGCGGCATCCCCCAGTCGGAGAGCTTGGCGAGGCTGATGATAAGTATGTTATCGGAACAGCTGAGATCCTACTATTCCCTCTATAGGAGAGGTATGATGTACAATCAAAGAAATGAGAGAGGAAGTCAAAAGGATGGTAGGAAGTCCGAGTGTTCATAGTACCGTAGAGACCGCTAATCACGGAGGAGGGAAGGGACACCCCTTATGTGGATGCATGGGATTGTTGTATGGACAAAAGAGAGCCAGAGAATGCAACTTTCTCATCGCAGAGCATAGGGGTAAGCCGTATGCGTTAATAGCGCACGTACGGTTTGAATGAGGGATATGGGCAGTAATGCCCATATCTACTTAAGCAATCGTGTTGCAGGGTGGCTGACCTCTATTCTTACATAGAATGGGGGTGGTGCTGATGGACAAGAAATCATTTGATTTTAACTAATGTTAAGCAAGAATTCCCCTAACCTCTGCAGGTGGCGGGATGAATTGCTATTATTATTTGAATATTTTGATTTTTTCTGACTATAAAAAGAACACTTGTTCTGCCTGCAAAGATGTATTATAATATAATCAGTCGAAAAGAGAAAGGGCTGATTATATTGAGAAAAATGGATCATAATGCTCATTCAGTTTTTCTTCTTTATTATCATCTCGTAATGGTGGTAAAGTATCGCAGAAAAGTGATTGATGATCAGATTTCTGACCGTGCAAAGAATATTTTTGAGTATATTTCGCCAAAGTACGGAATTGTTTTGGAAGAATGGAATCATGATAAGGATCATGTCCATGTTATGTTCCGTGCACAGCCAAAATCGGAGATCAGTAAATTTATCAATGCTTATAAAAGCGCGAGCAGTCGTCTGCTCAAGAAGGAATATCCACAGATCCGTGGAAAGTTGTGGAAAGAAGCATTCTGGAGCCAGAGCTTTTGTCTGGTGACTGCGGGAGGAGCACCGATTGAAGTAATAAGGTCTTACATAGAAAGTCAGGGGGAAAAGGATGAACAGAGCATACAAGTTTCGGATCTATCCGACCAGGGAGCAGGAGATTCTGATCCATAAAACATTTGGCTGCTGCAGGTTTGTCTATAACCACATGCTGGCAGATAAGAAGCAGGCATATGAAGAAACAAAAAAGACGATTAAGATCACCCCTGCAGCCTATAAAAAGGAATATCTCTGGCTGAAAGAGGTCGATTCCCTTGCGCTTGCTAATGAACAGCTTCATCTGGAACGTGCATACCGGAAATTCTTCAAGGAATCAAAGATCGGATTTCCAAAGTTCAAGTCTAAACACAGTAGCCGGAAGAGTTATACTACGAATGTAGTGAACGGGAACATCCGGATGTCGGAGGGAAAACTGCGCTTACCGAAGGTCGGGACAGTTAAGATCTGTCTGCACAGAGAGATTCCTGCTGGCTGGATTTTGAAATCAGTGACAGTTTCCATGGATCCATCGGGTAAATGTTATGCCAGCCTTCTGTTTGCGTTTGAATCCTGTGAAAACCAAGCAGGAACAGTCCGGAAGGAGAAGGTGGTGGGAATTGATTATGCAATGCATGGGATGGCAGTCCTTTCTACCGGAGAGAAGTGTGAATATCCGGGATACTATCGTCAGGCACAGAAAAGGCTGGCCAGGGAACAAAGAAGTCTGTCGCATTGCCGGAAAGGCAGCCGGAACTATCAGAAGCAGAAGCGGAAAGTAGCAAGATGTCATGAAAAGGTCAGAAACCAACGGAAGGATTACCATCACAAGCTCAGCTTCAGACTGGCAGAGGAATATGATGCCGTGGCAGTGGAGGATCTGGATCTGAAAGCAATGAGCCGGGGGATGAACTTCGGGAAAAGCGTCATCGATAATGGGTATGGAAATTTCTTGAATATGCTTTCCTACAAATTAGAACAACGGGGGAAGGTACTCGTAAAGACGGACCGATTCTATCCATCCAGCAAGAAATGCAGCAAATGCGGAAAGGTAAAAGAAACACTGGCATTATCCGAGCGGACCTATCATTGCAACTGTGGAAATCATATGGACCGGGATGTGAACGCGGCGATCAATATCCGGGAGGAAGGAAAACGATTATTATGCGCATAACTGCGCAGAAAAAGATGCCTGTATCCGGGCGATAAATAAAAAAGAACCGCCGGACTGGCGGGGATAGCCTGTTGATACTTAGCCCATAGGGAGCTATTGAACAGGAAGCCCCCACTTCAAACCGTCAGGTTAAGTGGTGGGAGCAAGTCAC
>DXCZ01000072.1 GCA_019115765.1 Candidatus Mediterraneibacter stercoripullorum
TGTAGGGTAAAGACCAGCAAGAAGAAATTCCGCAGCAAGATCAGGGCAATGAAAGAATGGATCAAGACCCATAGAACAATGCCATTGGAGCAGATATTTAAAACGGTCAATGCAAAACTGAGAGGACACTACCAGTATTATGGAGTAACCGACAATACAAGGGAAGTGAAAAACTTTCTGATGCAGACAAAATGGTTATTGTTTAAGTGGCTCAATCGGAGAAGCCAGAGAAGAAGTTATACTCTGGATACGTTCTTTAATGGACTGCTTCGGACATTCCCATTGCTTGAGCCAAGTATTAAAGTGAGTTTGTTTTACAGATAGAGTATGAAATATAGAGTGAAAAGCCGTATGCGTTAATAGCGCACGTACGGTTTTGTGTAGGGATATGGGGAGTAATCCCCATATCTACTAGAGAAGCAGGTTATTATAAGCGAGAGGTGGCTTTATCATGGAAACGAAAGATTATCTCAGGATCCTGAGGGAAGAGATCCACTCCACAGTGATCGCCACGGTGGATGAAAAGGGCAGGCCGGTAACCCGTGTGATCGACATTATGCTGGCAGATGAGAACAGTCTGTATTTTATCACGGCGAAGGGAAAAGCATTCTATTCCCAGCTGATGGAAAACCCGTATGTGGCAATCAGCGGTATGTGTGGCGGTGAGGGCACCATGAACAAGAAAGCAGTTTCCATCCGGGGGAAGGCGGTTAATATCGGTTCTGGAAAACTTGGAGAGGTCTTTGAGCAGAATCCCTATATGGCGGAGATCTATCCGCAGGAGGAGAGCAGGAGCGCTCTGGAGGTATTCCAGGTGGCGGAAGGAAGCGGGGAGTTTTTCGACCTCTCAGTAAAGCCCATATACAGGGATACCTTTGTCCTTGGAGAAGGACAGAAGAAAGAGGAAGCGGCCGGAGGGTATTTTATCACGGACCGCTGCCGCGGATGCCGCATCTGCTACTCTAAATGTCCCCAGAAATGCATCGACCTGTCAGTAAAACCACTGGTCATCCGCCAGGAACACTGTCTGCACTGCGGCAACTGTATGGCGGCCTGTCCATTCGGCGCGGTTGAAAAACGATAGGATAAGTAAAAGGAGGGTGGCAGAAATGACACATGACGAAAAAAGAGAATATCTGATCAGAGAATTACTGTCAGAGCTTCCGCAATACAGTGATATGGAGATACCAGATAATGAGGATGAGCAGAAAAGGCTTCTCAGGAGTTTAATGAATATTCGTTCACCCCGCCCGATAAGTGATGAATTTCTTAAAATCCAGGATGAATACTTAAGTGAAGAAGTGGCGAGAAAAGGAGTTACAGACAGTGCATCGCTGCCTGCGTCATCCCTTGACAGCCGTCTGGTACTATGGCGCGGAGACATTACAACGCTAAAGATTGACGCTATCGTAAATGCAGCGAACAGTGCTCTGAGGGGATGTTTCGTACCTTGTCATTCTTGCGTGGATAACATTATTCACAGCGTAAGCGGCATACAGCTGCGTCTGGCCTGCGATAAGATCATGAATGAGCAGGGGCACGACGAGCCGACGGGAACAGCCAAAATCACACCAGCGTATAATCTGCCTTCTAAATATGTACTTCATACTGTCGGTCCGATCGTATCAGGATACCTGACGGATAAGCACTGCCGGCAGCTTGCCGACTGCTATAGATCCTGCCTGGAGCTTGCGGCAGATAATGGCCTGAAAAGTATTGCATTCTGCTGCATTTCCACAGGAGAATTTCGTTTTCCTCAGAAAAAGGCGGCAGAGATTGCAGTACGGACGGTCAGGGATTATCTGAATACAGACGCGCGCATAGAACGGGTGGTGTTTAATGTATTCAAACAAGAGGATTATGATATTTACCGTCAGCTGATCGGATAATATACAACGTTTCTAAAATGATGGATTTGTATTTGCATATTTTTCTGCACATATTGACCTGATAGCATGTAATGAGTAAAATATAGTTAGAATACTACTATCAAATACAATCAGGAGGTGTAGCTATGAATATTCGTCCATCCGCAGCAATCCGTCAGAACTACAACGAGATAGCCGAAATGTGCAGAAAAACAGGAGAGCCGATTTTCCTTACCAAGAATGGAGAAGGAGATTTAGTCGTTATGGATATTGAAACCTACAATCGCAGAGAGAAGATGCTGAAACTTCGAGAGGAGTTGCTCGCGGTTGAGGAGGACAGGATTGCAGGAAGAGCTGGCTGTACGCTTGATGAACTGGACGATTATCTTGATGAAGTGATTGCAGAGGTATAGCGTATGGTATCAAACAGAAAGTACAAAGTCATTGTTTCCGACAGAGCGAAGAGAATGTTAGGGACACATATCCGCTTCATGGCACAGGTCAACAAGGAGGCAGCGTCTGCAAAGAAAAAGGAGATTATGGCAGCGATGCGTTCTTTACGTCAGATGCCGCAGCGATTCCCTTTCTTTGAGGAAATGTATATTACGCCGAACAAATATCACAAGATGTTCATTGAGAAGTGCTATCTTGTTCTTTATCAAATTCAAGATGATACGGTCTATGTAGAATATATCCTTGATTGTCGTAAGGATTATAGTTGGCTGCTCAGATAGAAAAAGAAAGTGCCTTTTTTCCAAAATTTATAATAAAATATATACCGAGAGGGGAAAATAAGCAGGGGACGAAACGAACGATCCCTGCTTATTTTGTCTGGAAAGGAAGGAAATGAATATGAGAAGAAATGAAGTTGAACTCAGAAGAGAACAGATCGAGGAATTCCGTCAGTATCTGTATGAAAGAGAAAATGCCAGAGCTACGATCCAGAAATATATATCAGATATTGAAACCTTTTTTAATTATCTTGCTGGAGAGGCGATTGTGGATAAGCAGAAGCTTCTGGACTATAAAGAGTGGCTTCTCCGCAGATATGCCGTGAGCAGTGCCAATTCTATGCTGGCTGCCTTGAACCAGTTTCTGGAATTTCTGGAGCTGGACTTTCTGAAGGTGAAACGCATCAAAGTGCAGAAAAGCCTTTTTCTGCAAGAAGAAAAGGAACTGACCAGGGAAGAATACCGGAAACTTGTGCAGACTGCGCTCGCTGAAGGAAAAGAGCAGCTTGCACTTTGCATGGAGACAATTGCCTCAACTGGCATACGGATCAGTGAACTGGAGTTCTTTACCGTTGAGTCAATTCGAAGAGATTATATTGAGATTGTCAATAAAGGAAAATACAGAAGAATATTTCTTCCGAAGGTTCTGAGGCAGAAGCTTCTATTCTTTGCGCGAAAAAATGGAATCCGCAGGGGAGCTATATTCATTACGCGGACAGGAAAAAAGAAATGCAGGAGTAATATATGGAGAGAAATGAAAGCGCTGAAAGAAAAAGCGGGCATAAACGGCAATAAGATATTCCCTCATAATCTTCGGCATTTATTTGCCCGGACTTATTACAGTATAACAAAGGATCTGGCTGGTCTGGGTGATCTGCTTGGGCACAGCAGCCTGAATGTGACAAGGATTTATACTTCGAATACAGGAAAAATCTATCAGAAACAGCTTGATCTGCTGGGAGATATTCAAATCAAAATGACAACATAATATCAGTTATGTTGTAAAAATCCGTAGGAAAGCATATTCTAAAACTCTATTTTCTTCTTCAAATCATTTTCATCCATACAAAAGATAAGTTGATTCAGAATAAAAGCACTTTTGTCACAAAGATTCTTGAAATTTGGACAAAAACACAGAATAATCACATCAGTTTACATCAAATTGACTTGACAGTGCCTGAAATGTTGATGTATCATTTTTTCGTAATATTTTCAGATATGTATTTATTGTGTTTTTTACAACATAACTGATATTATGTGTTGCTCTGTCCTATGTGAGTACTCAGGACAGAATTTAGTTTTGTTATTTGAATGAGTGATACTATGACTGAAAAGGAAATGAAAAAGTTAAGGAGAGCGGATCTGCTGGAGATGCTTCTTGGACAGATGGAAGAAAACAGGAAGCTGAAAAAGAAGATAAAGCAGATGGAAAAGGAACTGTCCGACCGGAGCATTGCGGTTGAAGAATCCGGTTCCATTGCTGAGGCGGCGCTTCGGCTTAATCGTGTGTTTGAGGCAGCGCAGCAGGCGGCAGATCAGTATCTCGAGAATATTCAGAAGAGGTATCCCAGAGAGTACGAAGATATAAAAAGAGAAGACAGGGAGACAGATCATGCGTAGGCGGCAGTATTCAGAATTGCCAACCGAAGAGCAGGTGATGGCGGAACTGAGGAGAGAACGGGAGCGGAGCCGTCTGACGCGGTCTGTAAGAAGTGGAATATATGTTTTCCTCATAGCAGTGGCTGCAGCCGTGCTGATCGCAACTATGGTACTTCCTGTTTTCAGAATATACGGAAGTTCGATGTCCCCTGTCCTTAACGAAGGGGATATTGTCATTTCTGTTAAGACCAGCTCTTTTCAGAGGGGGGACATTATCTCTTTCTATTATAACAATAAAGTATTAGTAAAGCGTGTAATTGCTCTGCCGGGTGAGTGGGTGGATATTGACGATGCAGGAAATATATATGTAGACGGCACGCTGCTGGATGAACCATATCTTCAGGAAAAAGCACTTGGAGAGTGCGATATAGATATGCCGTATCAGGTGCCGGAGGGCAGACTGTTTGTATGCGGAGATCACAGAAGTACATCGGTAGACAGCCGCAGCAGTACAGTGGGCTGTGTCGCGGAGGAACAGATTGCGGGAAAGATTATTTTCAGGGTCTGGCCGCTTCAGGATATCGGCGTACTTGAGTGAGCGCACGTATAGAAAGGATGATGAGGAGTGGATTGGAAGAGAAAGAGTAATAATGAATATATCAGGGAAGGGAGAAAGCGTTCCCAGTGGTATAGAATTGCTGCATGTCTGGCAGCGCTGACGATGGTCTGTACCGGGTATCTGCTGATTATGCCGGCTGCTACGATGGAGAAACAGGATATATCAGAGCAGCAGGTGGAGAGACAGGATTCTGATTTATCTGAGCTGGCGGTCAAAACAGTCGGATTGAGCGAAGACACAGAGGGAAGTGAATGGCTGGAAAAGCTTCCGGAGAAGCTGACCGGGGACTGGAACACAGATCTGGCAGCGACAGCACAGTCACAGATTGGATATACGGAAAGCGATACAGACTATGTTGTAGATGAAGACGGAGATATATGCGGAGCTACTCTGTACGGTGAATGGTATGGAGACAAATATGGTCAGTGGAATGATATGTTCCTTTCATTTTGTCTGTATTATGCAGGTATTCCGGATGAAGCAGTTTCCTGGAAAACGGAACATGCGGAACTTGATTATCTTAAAATTTTTTCTGAGCTTGGAACGTATAAGGAAAGAGAGATATATTCCCCTGAAATAGGAGACGTTGCCTTCTATCAGGATGGAAGAGTCGGAATCGTGTCCGATACTGGAGAAGATATTAGAATCGTATCTGGTGATGCAGATGGAGTTGTCATTGAGGATATAAATCCTGAACTGATTGGCTTCGGCAGTCTGTCAGAGACAGAAAATCTCTACAATACCGAAACTTCTGATGAAATAATGGATGCTGGTGAAAGTGGAAACGGGCAGCAGATTGATGGGACGGGTGAAGACCTCTCAGATCAGCAGCCCGATGAAGCAGACAGTGGCTCCCAGGGGGGACAGACAGATGGTGCAGGCAGCAGTCCTTCGGATGAAAAGACCGATGGAACTGATAATTCTCCGGATGATCAGACCGGATCTGCGGACAACAGCCTGCTGGAGCAGCAGACACCCCCGGCTAATACTTTGGATGACGGGACGGATGTGCAGGAAGACAGCGGAGATGTAAGAAATCTGGAAGATTATGTTATGACAAGGGGCTTCAATGATGAAGAGGCCCGCTTCTCCAGAAAACTCCTGGATGCCAACGGGCAGGAGGTAGAACCGGTCAATGGAGTATACCAGGTATATGAGGAGGAAAGCTATACATTCAATATCCGTTTTTATGCACCCCTTGGAATCCCCGAAGCAGGAACTTATGTGTATCAGCTTCCGAAAGGAATTACAGCATCCGGGATCATTTCTGAGGAAGTTACGGCTGATGACGGAACAGTGATCGGTCATCTGTCCGTCAGCGAGGATGGTACATGTGTGATCCTGGATGTAATTGAAAATACCAAAATCCGTCTGAGATGCAGTTTTGAAGTTTATCTTATCTTTGAGAAAGAAGAAGGACTTCCGATAAGCTCCGAAATAGAGTTTATAACGGATGAAGATGAAAAAGGAACGATAGAAAAGTATGGTGAGATAAATGAGGACGGAAATGTTGAATGGACGATTACTGCAAGGATTCCAGGATATAGCGGAGTAGAGTATCAAAGTTGGTCTTTATCAGATCGATTAGAGCTAGTAGACGGAGATACATATTTAGAACTGTATAAAGGTGACATTTCTATTACATACGGGTCAGAAAAAATTACATTAACAGCAGCAGATGCGGCCGGTGATGAAGATTATTTTGCTTATTATTGGGATGCTGAACGAAACAGGTTATATCTGGTGTCTAAAAGAGATTCGCACGAGGATTGCACAGGAAATACGGTAAGTGGTTTGCCAGAAGGCTGGTGTACAGACTGGGCGTTGAGAGAGGATTCAGTACTAACAATTAAATTTGTTGATAAAGCTTACAATTTAAAAGAAGCTCAGGGATTATTACATAATGAAGCATCATTATTTGGAAATGGAAGTCGAGTTGATGCAGAGGCTGATGTTGAGATCCCATCTGTAATAGAAAAATCCTCTGGTTCCACCGGCCAGTTTACAATTACAGTCAATCCCGGATATGTGGATCTTTCAGAACAGCAGAACGTTCTTATCCGGGATACAATGGATGAACATCTCTACTATCAGAGAGGCTCACTTGAAATTGTGGCGGAAGATGAGGATAAAATTCAGCAGGTTCTGACATATGGCACGGATTATACATTGAATGTTTCGGAAAATATGAATAATCTGGAAATCGAAATCCTTCATCCGGGAAAATATAAGTATACGATAACTTACAATGTCCTTATCGAAGGCACAGATCCAGATCAGGAATATAACAATACTGCCACGGTCAATGTATTTGGATATGAATTTAGTGCATCAGACAGTGGTTATGGTTTGAGCTCCGGAGCAGAAGAATATACAGTTTCTGTTGTAAAGACAGAGGAGGATACAGGCGAGATCGTGCCGGGAGCAGAGTATGGGCTGTATTCTTCGAACGGTGAGCTGTTGCTGACAGGCACCACCGATGATGAAGGAAGGATTGTGTTCAAAGGAGATCCGTCAGCCGGGGTCATGCTTGCCAGCGGATATCTGTATTATCTGCAGGAGATTGAGGCTCCTGAACACTATGAACTGAGTGATACAAGATACTGGTTTTATTATGAAGGATCAGATATAGATGTAATAAATGAACTTCTGAGTATAGCCGATTTTGAAGGCATTTATCGAGAGAGTGACATGGCTCCGGTTGAGATTGCCGGAAACGGAACTACAGATAATACGGTCGCAGTACAGGATCGGCTGATACAGTACGAGCTGCCGGAGACAGGCGGTTCAGGAACAAAGATGTATACAATCATGGGAATTGTGCTGATATGTGGCGCATCCTGTGTTTTGTATAAAAAAATGAGAGATGGAGGAAAACAAAATGAGAAAAATTAGAAAACTCATCGGTCTGTTATTGGCAGCGGCTATGGTATTTACTATGAGTGCTGTGGCATTTGCAGATGATAGTAGTGAAACAAGGTATTCCATTACGATCAAAAATGAGAAAAGCGGCCATACATATGAAGCTTACCAGATTTTTTCCGGAGATCTGAAGGTAGAGACGGTACAAAATGCTGATGGATCTGCCACTGAAAAACGGACTCTCTCAAATATTGAGTGGGGAAATGGAATCAATGGTGAAGCCCTTCTGGGTGCATTGAAGGGTACGACAGCTTTTCGGAATTGCGAAGATGCAGCAGATGTGGCAGATGTTCTGGAAAACTACAGAACAGACTCATCAGAAATCAAGGCTTTTGCTGATATTGCAGGGCAGCATCTTACTACAAGAAGCGGATTTTCCAATACTTGTGTTAATGGAGAGTATACTATTACAGATCTGGAAGCCGGCTATTATCTTGTAAAAGATTTAGATAAGTCCCTGTCTGGAGTTGAAGGGGATGCTTATACAGACTTTATTCTGAAGGTTGTAGATGATACAGAGGCACAGCCGAAATCAGATGTGCCGTCTGTGGAGAAGAAAGTACAGGAAGACGATAAATATAAACGGGATGGCGGTTATGGCGAAGGCTATAATGACGTGGCAGACTGGAATATTGGCGATGACGTGCCCTTTAAACTGATCGGAACCGTTCCGGATAATTTAGATGATTATAAAACATATAAGTATATCTTTCATGATACTTTGTCCGCAGGTCTTACGCTGAATGTGAATACTATAAATGTATATGTTGCTTCCAATAAGGAAGGAACGGATAAAGCACTTATTTCCAAAGAATATTATAGGGTAAGAACATCGGATACGGCAGATAAATGTTCATTTGAAGTTGCTTTTGTCAATTTGAAAGCTGTACCAAGCGTGACAGCAGGCAAGTATATTATCGTTGAATATACAGCTAAATTGAATGAACGCGCGGAGATCGGTCTTCCCGGCAATCCCAACAAAGTATATCTTGAGTTCTCCAACAATCCGAACTCCGGAGGCGAAGGAGATACAGGAAAAACTCCCGAAGATGAAGTTATCGTTTTTACATATGAACTGGATGTGACCAAGATCAGCGGAGAAGAGGGAATCGCAGAAACCCCGCTTCCAGGTGCAGAATTCAAGCTTTACAGACAGGCGACTGGCGCAGATGGAAACACTGTCACAGAATATGTAATCGTAAACGTCGATGGAAAAGTAACCGGCTGGACCCAGAATGAAGCTGATGGAAGTGTACTGACGGCAGACGCTAACGGTCAGTTCAAAGTAAGCGGTCTTGATGATGGGACTTATTACCTAAAGGAGACAAAAGCTCCTGACGGATACAACCTGAACAGTACACCAATCAAAATTGAAATCGATGCGACAACGAATAACGGGCAGAACTGGGCAGGAACTCCTGAAGATGCTCTGACGAATATCAGTGTAACCGATGACAGTTCGGATGTGGAAATTGATAAGGCAAATACAAGTGCGAATGAAGGCAAAGTATCTATCAAAGTGAAAAACTACCCCGGATCAGATCTTCCTGAGACCGGCGGCATGGGTACCAGAGTAATTTACGCTCTTGGTGTGATCCTTGTTCTTGGATCCGGTGCAGTCCTGATCGCGAGAAAATACTTCAGGAAGAGTAATAAATAAAAAAAGAAGCGTGTATGAGAAGAAAACTGACGACGATCATTCTTGTTCTTATCCTTCTAACCGGAATTGCGCTGCTGCTGTACCCGACAGTCAGTAATCTGTTGAACACTCACCGTCAGATGCAGTCAGTTTCCTATTATTCGGCAGAAGTGGAAGGAATGAGCGAGGAAGAGAAGGCTCAGATGAGAGCAGCTGCATCTGAATATAATGCGCGGCTGCTCTCTGACACAGGAAACCGGTACCGGATGACAGAGGAGGAAGAACAGGAATATGAGTCCCTTCTGGATGTGACCGGGACAGGAATCATGGGATATGTGGAAATACCGAAGCTGAATGAGTCTCTTCCGATTTATCATGGAACGGATGACACAGTGCTGCAGATTGCAATCGGGCATCTGGCGGGAAGTTCCCTTCCCGTAGGCGGGGAGGGAACCCATTGCGTTCTTACCGGACACCGGGGACTGCCTTCTGCAAAGCTATTTTCCAATCTGGACGAGCTGGCGGAAGGGGATCTGTTTTTCCTTCATGTTCTTGACGAAACGTTAACCTATGAGGTGGATCAAATTCGGGTTGTAGAGCCGTATGAACTGGAAAATCTTACGATTGAGGAAGGAAAAGATTACTGTACTCTTGTAACATGTACTCCATATGGTGTTAACACACACCGTCTGCTGGTAAGAGGACACAGGACAGAGAATCCGGAGGAAGCTGTCCGTGTTACCGCAGATGCAGAGCAGATTGACCGGACTTACGTCATTCCGGCAGTGGCAGTATCTATACTGCTTTTGGCGGCAGTGATTGCTTTTATACATCGGAAATTTCATTGATATATCAGAAAGGTGGTGGCAGGCATGGAAATATTGAAAGGACTATGCCGGCGGGCAGGCGCAATATTGATTGCTTTTATGCTCTGCCTTATATGTTTTCAGCAGTCTGTCTGTGCGGCAGATAAACAGGAAGAGGGAAGCCTTACAATACATTTTTCGGCGGTAAGGGGAGTAGAGTTCCGTGTTTATCACGTTGGAGAGATTACAGAGGACTGGGAGTTTGTTCTGACAGGAGAGTTCCGTGATATCCCCGCAGAGATGAACGATCTGGATACAGAGGAAATGACAGCGCTTGCCGAAACACTTGCGGCATATGCGGATGCTGACGGTATTACAGCCGATTACTCGGGGATAACGGATGAAAACGGGGAGATAACCTTTGATAATCTTCCCAAAGGGCTATATCTGGTCACAGGAGAAAGCAAGATCAGCGATGAAGTCTGTTATACTCCTGTACCGTTTCTTATCACAGTACCTTCGCAAGATGCAGAGGGCAGCTGGATATATGAGACCTCAGCTGATGTGAAGTATGAGACGTCTGTACCGTCAGAAGAAGAAATAGAATATTGTGTCCTGAAATACTGGTCAGGTGATGGAGACGGTCAGGTGCGTCCGGCTCAGATCACAGTTGACATTATGAAAAACGGAGAACTGTATGAAACCCAGATTCTGTCAGAAGCAAATAACTGGGCCTACCAGTGGACCGCCGCGGATGATGGCAGCAGATGGACCGTGGTAGAACGGGAAATACCTGACTCCTATACTGTGCGGACTGAACGCACAGGGACGGTCTTTCGCCTGACGAATACTTATACCGGAGAGGAAGGCGGGGAGTCTCCTTCTACAGGAGATACATCAGTACCGCTGTCTCTGATCACACTTCTTTCTGCTTCGGGCGTCATTATGATCTTGACAGGTCTTGTAGTAAGGAACAGAAAGGAAAAGCAGGATGTATAATGAAAGAGCAAACTGTTCTCGAGGGAAGGATTCCGGCCGGACGATTGTCCGGCTTCTTCTTTGTGCGGGGATTGGATTGATCATTCTGGCAGCTGTTTTGTTTGGAAATAATTTTTATCAGCGATATCTGACAGAAGAGCAATGCCGGGATATCCTGAAGGAGCTGACTCTCATTGTGCCTGAACAGGCAGCAGATGTGTCCGGCGTCTGGCAGGAAGCGGGGGAGGATCCGGCAGTTCTTGAAGTATGCGGTGTGTCTTGCGTGGGAATACTGGAAGCCCCGTTTCTGGATCAGGCATGGCCGGTTGCCAGCCGCTTTGAGCAAAAAGTTCATATTCCATGTGTTGCCAAAAGAGAGAAAGTAACAGAGGCGATCATTATTGAAGATACGAAGTCTGGGAATTGCTTTGACTGTTTTACTCCGGGAGACGAGGGGAAAACAGTCTGTTTTACAGACGTATGTGGTTATATGTACACTTATGTTATAACAGACGTTCTGAAGGAAAGTAACAATATAGCGGATGAAGCAGATCTGATCATCAGTACCAGGGATCAATTTACCGGAGAGACAGTTAATATCTGCTGTCGGCAGGAATAAATCTGCTGTTCTGATGCAATGCAGCAAAATGAACTTATGTAACAATTGACATTACAATAGAAAGCGGGTAAAATGAAAACCGGAAGGAGGAGGGAAGATGCAGATATCAAGCAGATTTACCATTGCCATACATATGCTGACATGTATGGAAACGTTCAAAGACGAGCATAAGATAACCAGCGATTTTCTGGCGTCCAGCATCAATGTGAACCCGGTCATCATCCGCAGGATCCTTTCCCAGCTCAAGGACGCCGGCCTGATCGAGGTGAAGCGCGGAACCGGCGGCGCTGCTATTATAAAGCCGCTGGAAGAGATTACATTTCTGGATGTATACCGCGCGGTGGAATGTATAGAGGAAAACAGGCTGTTCCATTTCCATGAGAATCCTAATCCGAACTGTCCGGTTGGAAGAAACATCCATAATATACTGGATGATAAGCTGCTCCGGGTGCAGGAAGCGATGGAGCGGGAGCTGCAGGCTATTACCCTGGCGGATGTGATGAAGGATCTTGGGAAATATATCTGAAAGAATCAGATTTTTGATAAAGAATAAGATGTGGCCTTTTTTGTATTGCGCAACTTCTTGCTTGACAAGAGATACGGCATAGTCATGTCCGATATCTTCCTTGAGCATAAAATGGAGAGTCTGGCAGATACAAGCGGCTTTAACTCGTTTCATCCCGTTATACCTCTCTTTCTGAAAATAGAAACGTGCAGCCTTCTGCGCAACTGGAATTACGCATAAATGCTACACGTTGTAGTTTAATTATAAAATTTTTTCTGGGAAATTTCAAAAGAAAATTTAGAAAAAGTGTGAGAGCAGCTTTGAGGAGCAAAAAGGGGGATGCGGCTGAATATCAGACCGAAAGCTGACAGGATCAAAAAGGAATTTATAAGTGAAGATATCCGCTATATGGAAAATGGCAGCAGTTCAGCCACAGTAAAACAGGCTGAACTGCTGCCATTTGTCTGATATTTTCTGTCTCTGTCTATACCAGTGTCATAAACCATTCTACTGTCGCCGGATCATAGTGGGAGAAGAACAGGCTGTTTCCTGTATCCAGCGCTTCGATCTCCTTCATCTCCTCGTCAGTCAGTGAGAAGTCGAAGATATTGAAGTTCTCTTCCATGCGGTTCTTGTGGGTGGACTTCGGGATCAGTACCACATCGCTCTGAAGAAGGAAGCGCAGAGCGGTCTGTGCAACAGATTTTCCGTATTTCTCACCGATATTTTTCAGGACCGGATTGTTGAAGTAGTCATTTTTCCCTTCTGCGAACGGTCCCCAGGACATGATCTGAGTTCCATTTTTCTTCATGTATTCCTTTGCAACTTTCTGCTGCTGGAACACGTGGGTCTCCACCTGATTGACTGCAGGTTTGATCCGTGAGAAATGGAAGAGATCCAGATAACGGTCCGGATAGAAGTTGGACACTCCGATAGCGCGGATTTTCCCTTCGTCATAAGCTTCTTCCATAGCACGGTAGGTTCCGTAGTAATCGCCGAAGGGCTGGTGGATCAGGAGCAGGTCGATATAATCTGTCTGAAGTTTCTTCAGAGACTCTTCAATGGAAGCTTTTGCTTTCTCATAGCCTGCGTTGGAGATCCACACCTTTGTAGTGATGAAAAACTCTTCTCTGGGAAGGCTGCTCTTTTTCAGGGCATTTCCCACGCCTTCTTCGTTGGCGTATGCCTGAGCTGTGTCGATGCTGCGGTAGCCGGTCTCAATGGCTTCCAGAACGCAGCGCTCGGTCTCTTCCGGCGGTGTCTGATATACTCCATAGCCTAATTTCGGCATTTTAACTCCGTTATTCAGTGTTACATATTCCATGAATGATTCCTCCGTTTCTTTGGTTTTTATCAGTGGCCAGTTCCTGTCTTCGTTTATAAGTTTACAACCGAAGAGAAAAAAAGTACAATAAGAATACAGGAATCCAGATTTCTGAAAATGAATAGTGAAATGGAGCGGTAATGATGTTGAACTTACTGGAAATGGAGCAGCTGGCGGCCTTTGCCGAGTGCGGAACATTGTCGAAAGCTGCAGAGAAACTGAATGTTTCACAGCCAACTATTACAAGAACGATGCAGCATCTGGAGGATGAATTCGGTGTGCCTCTGTTTCAGCGCACGAAGAACCACATTGCACTGAATGAAACAGGAATGCGGGCGGTTGAGCACGCGCAGAAGATCCTGAAAGCTGCGGAGGATGCTGTAGAGGACGTACGGCTCTTTGACCGGAGCCTTCATACCATTACTGTCAGCTCCTGCGCGCCTGCGCCGCTGTGGCATCTGCTGCCGGAACTGTCGGATGCTTTCCCGGGTATGACAATGTCATCTTCGGTAAAGAACAACGCAGCCGTTCTGGATGACCTGAGATCCGGAGCGTGTCTGCTTGCGGTGCTGCCGGATCATGTGCTCAGCAGTCACATCTCGGAAGAGGATTACTGCTGTATCCCGTTTATGAAAGAGAATCTGTCGGTATGTGTCCCTCCTTTTCATGCTCTTGCAGAATATGATGATATATCTTTTGCAGAATTGAACGGATATAATTTCCTGCTTGGAACGAGGCTCGGCTTCTGGGATGAGATGTGCCGGGAGAAGATGCCTGCCTCACGGTTCCTGGTACAGACAGATCAGTTTACCATGGAGGAAGTGATCAGGGAGTCTTCCCTGCCCTGCTTTGTGACGGATGCTGTTTCGTACGACAGGGATATCTACAGAGACAGGATCGTCATCCCCATCACAGACCAGGAGGCGAAGATTATATTTCACGCAGTGTTCGATAGAAATAATAAGAAATATGCAGACGTCTTCAGGCGGCTCTTCCGGGTATGAGCATAGTTTAATATTTGTTTAGAAAAAACAGATAGAATGTTTAGAAGACTGTGTTAGCCTTTAGGATGAAGGTCGTGCTGCTGGACTCGGATTTCACTCATCTGCCTCAGGTGGTCATGGAAGGAAGAAAGGTCATCCACAACGTAACAAGAACAGCGGGGGTGTTTTTTATCAAAACCATTTATTCAGTACTGGTGTCATTCTTCTGCCTGTTTGCCAATATACCGTTCCCGTTTATCCCGATCCAGATCACACTGATCGACGCATGTATCGAGACATGGCCTTCCTTTGTGACGATCCTGGAGTCGGATACAAGAAGGATCCGGGGCTCATTCCTGAAAAACGCCCTGTCTCATGCCATGCCCTTTGGTGTGACTGCGGCTCTGATGATAGGCATCGTCAGCCTTGCGGCGCCGTCATATCACTTGCAGCGGCGTTCCTGCTGGATATCGTGCGGCAGACAGCTGTAAAAGAGTAGATCATGTCTGTGAAGTATGATGTGACTGAAAATCTTAAAAGCTGCCATGACAGAATATGGGGCTGACATAGAGTAATATATGGAGTATGATAAAAGCCAGAGAAGAACAAATAAGGCAGGACCAAGTGAGACAGAAAGAAGTGTGATGGCGAAGATTCTGATCGCAGAGGATGATGAAAAGATCGGGGATAACGCGAGAAACCCGAAGATCATCGAGACCGTGTGGGGCGCGGAATACCGGCTGAATGGGTAAGGCGGCATTGAGAATAATGCTTAATATAGAGAGGGAAAGAAGGAATAAGTTATGTGGCTTTTCTATGCCATAGGCTCCGCGTTCTTCGCAGGAGTTACATCGATCCTTGCAAAATGCGGGATCAGAAAGACAGATTCTACAGTTGCGACAGCAGTGAGGACCATCGTGATCCTGATCTTTTCATGGCTCATGGTGTTTATAGCAGGATCATGGGATCAGATCGGTGAGATCAGCGGCACTGCGCTGGTCTTTCTGATCCTCTCGGGAGCTGCCACCGGAGCGTCCTGGCTGTGCTACTTCAAGGCGCTGCAGCTGGGAGATATCAACAAGGTGGTCCCTATTGATAAGTCCAGCACAGTCCTTACGATCCTGCTGGCGCTGATCTTTCTTCAGGAAGGGATCTCCCTGACGAAAGCGGCGGCGGTCGTTGTCATCGCTGCAGGGATCTTCCTGATGATCGAGAAGAAGGATGTGCAGGAGACGAAAAACAGTAAAGGCAGCTGGTTCCTTTACGCCGTTGGTTCGGCCTTCTTCGCCAGTCTTACTGCGATCCTTGGCAAGATCGGGATCACCGGCGTTGAGTCGAATCTGGGAACCGCCATCCGTACCTGTGTGGTACTTGTCATGGCATGGCTCATGGTACTGGTGACAGGAAAACAGAAAGCAGTGGGGAAGATCGAGAAGAAAGAACTGGCATTCATCTGCTGTTCCGGCATAGCCACCGGAGTCTCCTGGATGTGCTACTACCGGGCGCTCCAGGAAGGGCCGGCCAGTGTGGTGGCGCCCATCGACAAGCTGAGTGTGCTGGTGACTGTTGTGTTCTCTTACTTTGTGTTTGGTGAGAAGCTTGGGAAGAAAGAGACGGCGGGACTGGTGCTGCTGACGGCGGGGACGGTGGCGATGGCGCTTTTGTGAACAAGGAAGTAGAAGAGTTTTTTGCTGATATTAGGGCAGCCGGTTGTTTTCGGACAGTCGGCTGTCTTCAGGTTATAAGAATTGAGATTAAATGATGAAGATCTTTAAAATTGTGCCAAAGGTAACAAAAATATGAATAAAGGAAATACGCACAATCTCTTAGAGCGGAGTGAAAGAATGTATGGCAGACGGAGAAACTGTAGGTGATGCAATTGCAAACGCTGAAGTGATCATCCGGGAATGGATTGAAACGGCGATGCAGAGAGGACAGGAGATTCCAGAGCCAAAAGGAAAGCTGATATATGCATGATTTTCGGCGCTCCGGATATCCTGAATACAAAACTTTAAGAAATGTTTAATTAATATCCCCTGTTTATTTATGATCGCAGGCTATGATAAACAAGCCGATCATAAGTAAAAGGGGATATTTTATTATGGAATTTTTAAAAGCGGTTATTTTTGGAATTGTGGAGGTTCCGGGGAAAAGGAGAACGTAATTGACAAATACCTCTGCAATCTAGTATTCTTTATGAAGATGAACGCTGAACTGCAGAAAGCGGCGTCCTTTCTGCTGGGACGAAACGATCAAAAGTCTGGGCGTTTCAGACAGGGTATTGGAGCAAAGCAGCATGAATATTTATGATATTGCAAAGGAAGCCGGCGTATCGATCTCGACGGTTTCGCGGGTATTAAACAACAAGAGCAATGTAAGAGAAGACACCAGGAAGCGGGTGGAAGCTGTGCTGGAGAAGCACGATTACCGGCCCAGTGCTATCGCGCGGGGACTGGTCAGCAGCTCCATGCGCACAGTGGCGGTCCTGACCGTAGACATCAGAGAGCCCAATTACGCCAGGACAGCCTATACCATCGAGCGGGAATTCAGCCGCAGGGGATATGAAGTCATGCTCTGCAATACCGGCGGAGAACTGAAGGAAACGGCAAAATATCTTCAGACTGCAATAGAAAAAAATGTGGACGGGATCGTGCTGGTAGGTTCGATCTTCAATACGCTCTGCAAAGCACCGGAGATCGAAAGCATGCTGGTGAGGATCCCCATGGTGCTGGCGAATGGCCGGACAGATACAGCGAAATCTTATTCTGTGCTGATGGATGACAGATACGGGGTCGCTCTTGCAGTAGATCATCTGGTGAAAAGAGGCTGCCGGGAGCTGTACTATCTGAAGGATATGGATACAGTCAGCGCACAGCTCAAGTGTGAAGGCTTCCTCAGTGCTGTAGAACATGCGGGAATAGCAGGAGGCAGACGCCGTATCATCGATACTTCCCGGGGAATTGAAGGTGGGATGAAGGCAGTGGAGCAGATCCTGGAAAGCGGAAAGCAGTTTGACGGCATTGTATGCGGAGAGGATATCACGGCTGTGGGGGCGGTGAAAGCGGTACGGAGAGCTGGATTCAGAATACCCGAAGACGTGGCCGTGACAGGATATAATAATTCAGAGTATGCACGGGTATGCGAGCCTCCGCTGACTACCATTGACAATAAGCCGGAGCTGGTAGCCATGCTTAGCGTACAGCTTCTGACAAGCCTGATCGAGGATACAGACGCTTATTCTTCCTGTACCATCCAGCCGGAGCTGGTCCGGGGAGGAACAGCGTAACGACAGTTACTGACGGCAGTTTTCCTGCTGCATCAATGTGCAGGGAAACTGCCGATTGTTTTTGATAAAATGAAAAAGCGCTTTTATAAACTTTCAAGAAATTTTCATAAAAGTGGAAGGAGAATGAAAAATGAGAGTTGCATATGATGATATGGTGAAGGAATTTGCCCGCGTCCTGGCGAAAAAAGGATTTACGCAGGAAGACGCGGAAAACGCGGCGGTGATCTTTGCCCAGAACAGCCTGGCAGGCGTATATTCCCATGGACTGAACCGTTTCCCGAGAGTGGTCAGCTACCTGGAGAAAGGCGAGATCGATCCCAACGCACAGGCGACCTGCGAGATGAAGATGGGAGCGATCGAGCGCTGGGACGGACACAGGGGATTCGGCCCGCTGAATGCGAAGAAGGTCATGGATCATGCCTGCGAGCTGGCGAAAAAATACGGCATCGGATGTGTAGCTCTTGGAAATAACAATCACTGGATGCGAGGCGGCACATACGGATGGCTGGCCGCTGACAACGGATGCATCGGTATCTGCTGGTCCAATACAACTCCGAATATGCCGGCATGGGGCGGCAAAGACCGGAAGATCGGCAACAACCCGCTGATCATGGCGGTACCGCGTTCCAACGGCGAACATGCCATGATCGACTGTGCAGTATCTCAGTTCTCATACGGTAAGATTGAAGACTGCCGCCTGAACGGAAGAAAGCTTCCGGTGCCCGGCGGATACGACAGCAACGGACAGCTGACGACAGATCCGGCGGAGATCGAGAAGACATGGAGAGTCCTGCCCATGGGTTACTGGAAGGGCAGCGGCCTGTCTATCATCCTGGATCTGATCGCAACAGTCCTGACAAACGGAAACTCTGTGCAGAAGATCGGTACATTCGGGGACGAAGTGGGACTGACACAGATCATGATCGCCATCGATCCTTCCAAGTTCAATACTGTAGAAGAGACAGACCGGATCGTAGATGAGATCCTGGCTGATGTGAAGACCTCCGTGCCTGCGGAAGAGGGCGGAGAAGTGCTCTATCCCGGTGAGCCGGAGCTGAAGAACATCCGGGAGAACAAAGAGAACGGAATCCCTGTTGTAGAAGAGGTGTGGGAATCTGTTCTGAAGATGTAAGAAAGAGTCCGTCATACTTTATCCGGGCTGCAGCCGGCTCAGGCCGGCTCACCCTGGGAGTCTTCCACCCGGATCAGGTTGCTGACATAGGGCCGTTTCCCTGTCAGCACCTCATCATAGAAATTCTGTTTCCATTCTGTCATCCCTGCTTGTCCTGTCCCTTGCCGGGTGCAGCCAGGGAACAGGCGGTACATCTGACGGAGGATCAGGTGCCGGCGGAACAGGAGACGCTGCTGTATCGGCAGACGGCGGCGATCTGTATGAGATCGTTCCGGCAGTGGCATATCCGGAAGATTACAACGAGTGCGGTGACGTTGCGCTGGAAGAGAGGGACAGCAATGCACGTCCGGAGATCCAGAACCTTCCGGAGTCGCTGGACGGCTATGACACACTGTTTATCGGGTACCCGATCTGGTGGCATACCGCACCCATGATCATCGGTACTTTCCTTGAGAACTACGATCTGACAGGCGTTGATGTCTATCCGTTCTCCCAGTCTGCCTCCATGGATGAAGAGCAGTTTGCAAATTCCATGGACTTTGTTACGGAATCCGCAGGAAACGGCACGGTTCATGACGGGCTGTTTGTGGATGAATCTGATACAGAAGCAATCCAGGCATATGTGTCAGAAAACGGACTTGGCATATGAGAAAGATGACAGCTGTCCTGCTGGCTGCACTGTGTGTGATCCTGAGCATTTGCGGATGCTCGTCAGGAGAGCCGGACTCTGCGGCCGGAACGGTTCAGAGCGGCGGGCAATCCGGGGAGACAGTGGTAACCGGTGGTGATCCGGGCAGCAGGAGCGGGACATGGATTCTACGGGGAGGACCGGCAGCAGGCGGTGGAATATATCCTGGAATAATGGCGAAAGTTCTTCTGGAAAAAGGTGATAATGTAGCAGTAACTGCCAGAAAGGCTGTGGCAGTAGAGCCGGGGCATTCCGTACAGACTTCTCGGGCAGGTCCCTGACCCAGTCCGGGAACCGGATCGATGATTATGAAGAGACCGCCGGAAAGAGACGCATCGGCGCAGACAAGACGGACGGTACACAGCCTGGTGATCCTTACAGGGGGAGCTCAGAAGATCGTGGGGATTGTAGAAGGCGGAGAATATGAAGGGAATGTTATAATGGTCGTTTTGAAAGTCATTAAAAAGTAGTCAATAGTCTGAGAAAATAAAAAAGCAGATTGTCACATATGGCAATCTGTGATATCCTACTTCTACGGGCGGCGTTCGCCGCCGTATGTATCTATCAATTATGCCATGGCGTAAATGAAGCTATAGGCAGATCTCATTTTCGGAGCCTG
>DXCZ01000073.1 GCA_019115765.1 Candidatus Mediterraneibacter stercoripullorum
CAGAATACTGAAAATACGCTTTGGGCGGAGTCAGCAGGATATATCGCAGATCGGTTCTATGAAGAACAGGAACAGAAATAAAAGTCGTTATAATAATCTTTGGTTAGCATAGTTCCATTATAACATGGAACGGAGAGAAAGATGGTTGTCGTTAGCCATCTTTTTCTCTTTTTACAGGATAAATTTCAGGGGCAGTTGTGACTCATGCGAGTCACAACTGCCCCTGTTTTGGACTATCTATTTCCCGACAGCCCCTCATTACTTCATATTATTTTCTATATGTTTTCCTTTTCTTTTCTGCAAGATAACTTCCTGTTACAATAGCTGTTCCCGCGAGCCCCATAAGGACGATCCACAATGCCGGGGTTCCGCGGTCACCTGTTTCCGGTGTACTCTCTGTTTTGACAGGAGTATGGCTGTTTGTAATATCATACCCATCGATTTCCGGCTGGTATCCTGATACCTGGTCTTCGCTGATAGTGTAGATAATTTCTTCGCCATCTTCGAATTTCGGTAAATCAGTGAATTTCCAGCTCCAGCCATCTGCAGCGGTTACTGTCTGAACGTGTCCGCCAGCTTCTTCTCCGTTAGCATACAGCCTTATGGTAATGGATTCCGGTCTCTTTCCATCCTGGTTATCTGCATCGTCCCATGTCTTTGACCCGGAGATCTTAATCGTCTCAGGCGTGTAGCTGTTGGTGACCGTATAGCCGCTTTCCGCGCTGCCGCCGTACGCCACGCCGTACTCTGCACCATTGCTGAAGGTGATCTTTCCGCCGTCTTCGCCGACTTCCTTTACAGTGTATGCGATGTCTTTTCCATCGGATTTTTCATCCAGCTCTCTCCATGTATGGCTCCAGCCATTTCCTTCATTCAGGGTCACAGGTTCCCCTGATTTTTCCCCGTCCGCATAGAGCTGTACCTGGATATCTGCCGGACGCTTGCCGTCCTGGTTTCCTGCATCATCCCAGATCTTCTCAACATGGACATCAACCGGCTCCGGTTTTTCCGCCGGATAAATCCCCATGTCATTATATTGGGAAGCATATACTGAACCTTCTATCATCTCGATAGACGGCATGTTAATTCCCGTGATCAGCGCTGACGTAAGTATACCATCCGTGTAGGAAGGCCTTGCATCTGAATCTATGGTATCATCATCACCCTCATCTGCCGGGCTGGTTTCATAATCCGCCATCTGGAGCGTTCCATCCGAAAATCTTACTCCAAACGTACCTTCCGGCAGATTGACAAATTTATAATTTACTGTAATGTATTCCGAGACTGTGCCCGTGATCACATTAATCTGCTGTCCCGTTGCCACACTGACAGCTTTTCCATTTACCTCATATGGTTCATAATCTTCAGCCCGGGAAGGATCCCCGCCGTCTTTGAGCAGCATCAGTGTAGCTGTCACGCCATCCTTCATCTCTTCGCTGTCCGCCCGCAATCCGTTCTTATCCGCATCCAGCCAGACTACGCCTTCGAGGGTCCTTCCTACCACATAACTGCGTCCATAACTTTCCAGGGTACTGTTTGTCAGACGGTTCACAGCATGTTCTCCTGCGCGTCCTTCCGGCAGATTGATGGTCACATGCATTTTCAGCGTCTGATTTGCCGGAAGAGATCCAACAGCTGCAAAAGCGACCGGTCTGAATTCTCCCTGCGGCAGAGTGACATTTCCTCTCTGCTGGTCTACAGTAAGTTCCACCCACTGGGAAGCAGGATCTGTGAAGTTTTCTTTCGTAAGATCTTTGCTCGTCTTTCCCCGTAAACTTTCATCCAAAGTATAACCGTTAACTTCCGCAAAATCTTTGAGCTGCTCGTCCTCACTCCATATCTTAACCGTATTCATAAGCTCCTGGTTATTTTGCACTGAATCTTTATTTCCAATATCACAGGAGTAGTAGATCGGATCGATACGTGTCACAGCTTCTGCCGTAATAGTTACATTTTCAAGCGTCCACAGCAGGGTAATAGTACCATCCTCGTTTTCGCGGATCTCCGGCTCTGCCGGGACACCGCCAGTGACAGTCCCCTGCTTTCCTTCTCCATTCTGGGTATAATTTCCTCCCCAATAGCCGGAAAACGGTATGTAAGTAAGCCCTTTCGGCAGGGTATCTTCCACATAGACAGTAGTGGTGACCGTATCATCATTTGAAAACGCCCCCTCTGTCCTGATTGCCGATGGGATCAATGTATAATCTGCGATACTCTGTCCTGAATCCAGGTCGTAACTGTATTTTTCTCCCGGCTGCCCGTCACTTCCCACAGTAGTCTGTGCACGGTTTTTGCTGATCTGCGTAGCATATTCTGCTACGAGGCAGGAATCGCCATAATTTAATCCGGAGCTGTCATCTGATCTGCACGGCTGGGCAGATACTGTTGGGCATAGGTTTTGTAATCCTCATCATTCAGCTCTGATACTTCCTTTCCCAGGGCTTTTGCAGCTGCTTCCTGAACATCCTCTTTATTCCACGCCTTTGCGGAATGCGTCACCATGTAGACTTTTCCCTGCTTACTTTCCAGCCATCCCATGCTCCCTGTATCAAACTGCGCTTCTGCAGCTGTGGCGGGAAGGATGAACTCAAAATGAAGGGTTCCGCTCCGATAAGCCTTATACGGCGCTCCGTCCCGGACTTTTGTCTGGAATTCCACAGTATAAGTGACCTCATCAAAAGACCGTACCGTATTGTTAAGGTCATTCTCATCATTTCCATTGCCTGTCGTATCGTCCCACGGGGCCGTACCGGTGCGGATCGCCAGCTTTGATTCCGTTGACTGGTCTGGACTGATCGCTGCATCTGAAATATATGCATAATCCCCGTCAAGCACATCACCGATCTCCCCCTGTTTTATCTGTGGAACCGGCTCAGCCCCCGGCAGCTTTTCGCCTGTCAGTGTGCCAGTCACCGTTACCGGATTTTCATCCGGCGCTGCTTTGCCTCCTTCCAAAACCTGCGGCTCAGCCGCAGAGACAACGGTTGTCATTGCCGGGGATACCATGCATATGCACAGAAGCAAAGCCAGCCATCGCCTGATATTTTTTGTGATCTGCTGTTTCATAAATACCTCCTACTTCCTTATTTGTCTGACCTGATCATCTCAGGAAGACATTCTTACAGCCTGGGGTTTCCTGAGAAACCTGACCGAAATATCAGACTTTTTCCAGTCGATTAAAATCTTTTTTCCATTCACTCATGAAAAATCTCTTAGCTGATATACTTAAATAAGGCGTCTTTGAAGAAGATAAGGGACCATCGCATTAGTGCGACAGCCCCTTAAAACATCAATTTCTTTTTTTACTCACAGCGACAGCCCCCGCTGTCCCGCAGCAAAGTACGAGAAGCATAAGCATAAGGACCGGATCTGCAGCATCCCCTGTCACAGGCGCCGCAGGATTTCCGTTCTTATTCAGCTCATCTCCCTGGGTATCCTTCCCTGCATCGGTTTCGGGTTTGTCCTCAGCTTTCAGGGCTTCGCCGTATTCGCTGCCGCATACCTTACATACCGGCTTCTTTCCGATCTGGGCGGTTCCTCCGAAGCAGTTCTCCGTCTCTGTCACGGTACAACCCTCATTCGTGCAGACGCGTCCGTGGACGCCGTCCCCGCTGCCCGTCCACTCTCCGAAGCTGTGGCTGTCCTTCGCTGGAACGAGCACCTCTCCGCACAGGGAGCAAACCACTTCGGTTGTACAGTCGCCGTCATCTGCCTGCGGCACATGGTCACAGGGGATGTCCGCCAGGATCTCATTTACAAGCTTCGTGATGATCCTATGCCCGTCTGCGTTCGGATGGAAATCCAGATTCAGCTGCATCATAGCGAAAGAAGCGTTGCAGGGATTCACTCCTTCCTCCGCCGCGGACCGGAATGCAGTATATGCGTCTGCCACATAAGCCTCTGTCCCTTCGGCAGCCTTTCGGATCACTCCATTAAGAAGAGTCACTCCGGACTCAAACACCTCGTTGATGGCTTCGGCTGAATCTGCAAAAAACGGATTACCTGCCAGCTGTGCCGCAAGATATGTGTATGGATTGTACTGTGTCGCTACGATCAGGCTGACATCCGGATTTACCGCCCTGATCCCTGCGAGGATCTGACTCAGATTTGCAGTAAATCCTGCCGCCGCGGCCCGCACCTCTGCAGAAGAAGCAAAGCCCGGGAGCACTCCGGCTGCAAACGAGACCATCTGCAGATTCCCGGCAAGCAGCTGTGTTTTTATCTGCTCAGCAGTCATCTGGGCATCCGAATGCGCCTCGTTATACTCAGTCTGCAGAAAACTGTAGAGCGCATTCATGAAATCATTGCCTCCGACAGTGATAGTGATCACGTCTGCTTTCATAACCGCAGCAGCCGATGCCGGATCCTTAAGTTTCGTGAGAAGGGTTTCCGATGTCTCTCCATCGGAAGCCAGAGATACGAGTGAAAGATCATTGTCCTCCGCCACCTGTCCTGTGAACCCGACCCCCTCTGTCAGGCCGTAACCTGTAGAAATACTGTCCCCCAGCGCCACGTATGTTTTCTGCGGCTGCGATCCTTCCTGCGCGTAGGCAGCCGGCGCCATGCCCAGCGCCATACTGAGGGCAACAGTCAGCGTCAGGATCTTCTTCCAGACGCTTCTTCCCCTTTTTTCTTTGTTCATAAATCAGTCTCTCCTTCCTGAATCATTCGTTCTCCTTGTTATAATGGAACTATGCAAAAACAAGATTATTATAACGACTTTTTTGAAATTGGGCAACAGAATATTAACTTCAGTTTCTTCGAATTGAGTCTACCCGACGACGATCCAGTCTATACCCTGAAAAAAGTGATGGAGGAATTAGATTTTTCAGGCCTGCTGGCCTGTTATCCAAACAAGGGAAGAACCGGGTTTAACCCAATCATGCTGTATGCTGTCGTTACCTACGCAAACATGCGCGGAGTCCGGGCCGTTGACCGGATTGTTGATCTGTGCCAGAGAGACCTTGCTTTTATCTGGCTGACGAAAGGGCAGAAGCCTCAAAGGGATGTTTTTTACGATTTTAAAGGCAAAAAGCTCACAGGGGAAGTCCTGGATGAATTGAATTACCAGTTCATGCGCCGCCTGGAAAAAGAAGGGTTTCTTACACTGAAAGAACTTTATATCGATGGAACGAAACTGGAGGCAAATGCCAACAGATATACCTTTGTCTGGCGGGGCAGCCTGAATTACCATCTTGCAGGCCTGCTGGATACGATTGATGCCCTTTATACAAAGTACAACGTTTTCCTGCTGGACAATGGGTATGGCCCGAAATATGACCTTGGGGATGCACATATGTTTGTGATTGAGGGGATGGACAAAGTCAGGAAGATCATCCAAAAGAACAGGGAGCGGAAACTGACAAAGCATAAGAAGATCCCTAATAATACCATAATCGAGATCGATCATTGTTCCCCGCTTGAAATCCGGAAACTGCAGAAGAACCTGATGCGGATTGCAGAGGGAGAAGGGATTGAGTTTGTTTTCGGGAAGGGAATGCGTAAGCCGGAGATCCAGAAACTTTATGAGGGACTGGAAGAATGCGGAAAGCGCCTGATGGAGTATAAAGAATGCTTTAAGATCATGGGGAAAGACCGCAACAGCTATTCTAAGACAGATCTGGAAGCGACATTCATGCGGATGAAAGAGGACCATATGATGAACGGGCAGTTAAAACCTGCCTATAACGTCCAGATCGCAGTAGAAAATTACTTTATTGTCCACGGATATGTAAGCAATGACCGGACAGACTACAACACGCTGATCCCAGTTCTGGAAAAACACAGGAAAGCGTTTGGGGATAAGCTGGAGGCAGTCACTGCCGACAGCGGCTACTGCAGTGAAAAGAACCTGCTGTATCTGAAAGAGAACAGGATCCGCAGCTTCATCAAGCTGCAGGACCATGAGAAGAGGAAGACACGGGCATACAAAGAAGACATCGGGAAGTATTACAACATGACATACGCCGTTTTTGAGAATGAGCACTATTATATCTGCCATGACGGAAGAGAACTGCAGCATATCCGGACAGAAAGCAAAGAACAGGACGGCTACACACAGACAGTAGAGGTATACGGCTGTGCGGACTGCAGTGAATGTGAATATAAATCGAAATGTCTTTATAAATACAATCCCGAAAAGAATCCGGACCAGAACAAGGTCATGAAGATCAATGAACGCTGGGAAGAACTGAGGGAGGAGTCCAACACGAATATCCAGAGTGAAGAAGGGATCCTGAAACGTCAGACACGGTCGATCCAGACAGAGGGTCACTTTGGAGATATCAAAGAGAACGAAAACTTCCGTCGTTTTAACTACCGTTCGAAAGAGAAAGTATATAAAGAGTTCATGCTGTATGCCATAGG
>DXCZ01000074.1 GCA_019115765.1 Candidatus Mediterraneibacter stercoripullorum
GAACTCAGCGTTGTCCTCGAACAGGGAGTTGCACCATGCCGGTCCTTTACCTTCCGGTGTTACCGTGTAAGGTGTAGACGGTGAGGAGTTACCCCAGATAGAAGAACATCCCGTTGCGTTCGCGATATACATTCTGTCACCAAACAGCTGTGTGATCAGTTTAGCATACGGTGTCTCACCGCATCCTGCACATGCGCCTGAGAACTCAAGCAGCGGCTGTTTGAACTGGCTTCCTTTTACAGTTGTCTCTTTGTATTTTGCGACAACTTCCGGTTTCACCGGAATCTCTCTTCCGAAATCGAAGTATTTCTGCTGTCCTGCATTCTCTTCCATGTTGCCCATAACGAGAGCCTTCTCGCCCTTCTTGCCCGGGCAGACATTTGCACAGGAACCACATCCAGTACAATCGTAAGCGGATACTGTCATTGTAAACTTCATACCCGGCATACCGATCATATCCAGAGTCTTCAGTCCTTCCGGAGCCTTAGCTGCTTCTTCCTCGGTAAGAGCTACCGGACGGATAACAGCGTGCGGGCAGACATATGCACAGCGGTTACACTGGATACAGTTATCCGGATTCCAGATCGGGATATCAACAGCGATACCACGTTTCTCGTATGCGGAGGAACCAGACGGTGTAGATCCGTCTACATAATCGTTGAATGCAGATACCGGAAGTGTATTTCCTTCCTGAGCGTTAACCTTCGCCTGGATATTCTTAACGAAGTCAACAACATCT
Organism: Candidatus Mediterraneibacter stercoripullorum; assembly: GCA_019115765.1. GTDB lineage: Bacteria > Bacillota > Clostridia > Lachnospirales > Lachnospiraceae > Mediterraneibacter > Mediterraneibacter stercoripullorum. Next base: position 740 of record DXCZ01000074.1, read on the forward strand.
TTTCTTCCGTTCTCGTCAACATGCGGTGTAGCAAGTCCTTCGTCAGCTGCATCTTTCCAGCTCTCCGGAACCGCAACTTCTACAACCTGTTTTGCACCTGCATCAATAGCATCGTAGTTCATCTGTACGATCTTGTCACCTTTTCTTCCGTAAGTTGCCTTTGCAGCAGCTTTCATCAGGTCGATTGCCTCTTCCTCCGGAATGATTGCGGCAAGTTTGAAGAATGCAGACTGAAGGACTGTATTAATACGTCCGCCAAGTCCGATCTCTTTACCGATCTTGATACCATCGATCGTGTAGAACTTGATGTTGTGGTTTGCAATATATGCTTTAACCTGTCCCGGCAGATGCTTCTCAAGTCCTTCCATATCCCACGGACAGTTCAGAAGGAATGTACCGCCGTCAACAAGTTCCTGAACCATATTGTACTTGTCCACATAGGACGGATTGTGGCATGCCACAAAGTTTGCCTGATGGATCAGGTAAGTAGATTTGATCGGTGATTTACCAAAACGCAGGTGGGACATTGTAACACCGCCTGACTTCTTGGAATCATAATCAAAGTATGCCTGAGCGTACATATCTGTGTTGTCACCGATGATCTTGATGGAGTTCTTGTTTGCTCCGACTGTACCGTCAGCGCCAAGTCCCCAGAACTTACAGTTGATCGTTCCTTCCGGTGTTGTAACGAGCGGCTCATCTGCTGTCAGAGACAGATTTGTCACATCATCAACGATACCGATCGTGAACTTCTGCTTCTCATCATTGTGGTATACAGCAACGATCTGTGCCGGTGTTGTATCCTTAGAACCAAGTCCGTAACGTCCTGTATAGATCGGAACTGCATCGAATTTTGTTCCTTTGAGTGCAGCAACAACATCCAGGTACAGAGGCTCACCGAGAGCTCCCGGCTCTTTTGTTCTGTCAAGGACTGAAATCTTCTTAACTGTATCCGGAATTGCATCGATCAGAGCCTGAGCGCAGAACGGTCTGTACAGACGTACTTTAACAACGCCGACTTTCTCTCCTGCCTTCATCAGGTAATCGATAGTCTCCTCAATCGTATCACATACAGAACCCATAGCAACGATCACGTGCTCTGCATCTGCTGCTCCATAGTAGTTGAACAGTTTATAGTCTGTTCCGATCTTAGCATTAACCTTGTCCATGTACTGCTGTACGATGCCCGGAAGAGCGTCATAGTACGGGTTGCATGCTTCTCTTGCCTGGAAGAAGATATCCGGGTTCTGAGCAGAACCTCTCTGGCACGGATGATTCGGGTTCAGCGCATGTGCACGGAAAGCGTCGATGGCATCCATGTTAACCAGATCTTTCAGATCATCATAATCCCATGTTTCGATCTTCTGGATTTCATGAGATGTACGGAATCCGTCGAAGAAGTTGATGAACGGAATCTTTCCTTCCAGAGCTGCACAGTGTGCAACCGGTGTCAGGTCCATAACTTCCTGAACGCTGGACTCACAGAGCATTGCCGCTCCGGTCTGACGACAGGCGTAAACGTCTGAGTGGTCACCGAAGATAGACAGTGCGTGGCTTGCCAGTGCACGTGCGGATACGTTGAATACTCCCGGAAGCTGCTCGCCGGCAACTTTGTAAAGATTCGGGATCATAAGAAGAAGTCCCTGGGAAGCTGTGAACGTCGTTGTAAGAGCTCCTGCTGCCAGAGATCCGTGTACAGCACCTGCCGCACCTGCCTCGGACTGCATCTCTACTACATTAACAGTCTGTCCGAAGATATTCTCTCTGCCTTCTGTCGCCCACTCGTCAACATGCTCCGGCATAACGGATGACGGTGTGATCGGGTAGATCGCCGCAACTTCTGTGTAAGCATATGACACGTGAGCAGCAGCCTGGTTACCGTCCATGGTCTTCATTTTTCTTGCCATTTTTTTGTTCCTCCTTAAGTTTTACATAGAAAATATATTTCTGCGAAACTTTGTGCCAGACACAGCGCATGAACGCACGTGCATGACCATGTCGCGAGAGCCGGGACCATATCGTCTCAGATCGGTACCAGCTCACATGTGTCTTAATTATATCGCTAAAAACGACAAAAGTCCATAGAGGGCAGTCGGTTTTTTTGTATATTTTACGGTACAGCGGAACTGTTTTCTATTCTCTTATCACAGTCAAACTACCCGATGCAAGCATCGTGGTATTTAACCCTCGCTGCTGTTGCCAAATGGACATGCCAACAACAACTTTCAATCACATTTCCAAAGGACTTTTCTCATTTATCTTTTAAAATTAAATATCTTATCCTTCTTCCTTGGCGGCTTCTTGCCCTCGATCCGATCCGGCATAGGCTCATACTGCTTCTCAACCTTAAGGAGCGGCATCCGCTTATGGTTCTTCCTCAGGTACAGAAGCGCCACGCCGGCGAAAACCACAATGCATCCTGCCAGGACCTGGGATACCGGCAGGCCGACTCCCGGGATCAGAAGCTGGTCCGTCCGCAGACCTTCGATCCACACTCTGCCCAGAGCATAGCCGAAGATATAAAGGAGGAACATCTCTCCCTCATATTTCTTATGCTTCCTGTAGGCAAAAAGAATAATAAGCAGTACGCAGCACCAGACCGATTCATAGAAAAATGTGGGGTGTACCTGGATATAGCTGACTCCATCAATCACTTCCATATGCTCTCTCATCAGTTCTGTCACATCTCCTGACCGCACTGCATCAAGCGGCAGCCGCATGGCAAACGGTCCGTTCGTATACTCTCCGAAGGCTTCTCTGTTGAAGAAGTTGCCCCAGCGCCCCAGCATCTGGCCGTTCAGAAGAGCCAGGGCTATTGTATCCAGAATCTGAAAAGGAGAAAGCTTCTTGACTTTCGCCAGAACGAACACTGCGATCACCGCTGCGATCACTCCGCCGTATATGGCTAGTCCGCCTTCCCGCAGATTGAAGATATCGAGAAGGTTGTCCTTGTACAGATCCCAGGAGAAAATAACAAAATAAATCCTCGCTCCTGCGATTCCGGCGATCACTCCGATGATTCCCATATCCAGATAATCATCCGGATTCTGCCTCGTACGCTTCGCCTCAGAAGTAGCTATCACGAAGCCTATCAAGATCGCAATTCCGATAATAATGCCGTAATAAGCGATCGTAAATCCGTGAATGCTGATGTTCTTTCCCACATGATCAAGGTAAATACCAAGATTAGGGAAACTGATATCATAATGCATAACCTGTCTTCCTCTTATCTGTCTTTAGAATTATTTCCGGTCGTTTCTATTTCTGGATCTCTTACACTCCATGCTTGCAGTTCCAATACTCTTTATCAGGATTTCATCCTACACATTGAAGCGGAACAGCATGATATCGCCGTCCTGGACCACATAATCCTTTCCTTCCAGACGGATCAGTCCCTTTTCTTTTGCTGCAGCATGGGATCCGCATGCCATCAGATCGTCATAGCTGACTACCTCGGCACGGATAAAGCCTCGCTCGAAATCGGAGTGGATCTTTCCTGCCGCCTGAGGCGCCTTTGTTCCTTTTTTTATCGTCCATGCGCGGACTTCCGGCTCACCTGCCGTAAGGTAGCTGATCAGCCCCAGCAGATGATAACTTGCACGGATCAGTTTTTCCAGCCCGGATTCCTGCAGTCCCAGGTCATCCAGGAACATTTTCTTCTCATCATCGTCAAGCTGGGATATCTCTTCCTCGATCTCAGCACAGACAACGAATACTTCACAGTTCTCTTTCTCTGCATACTCACGGACAGCCTGTACTCCGGCGTTAGATGCGCCGTCGTCTGCCAGGTCGTCTTCAGATACATTTGCAGCAAAAATAACCGGCTTTGCCGTCAGCAGATTATATCCTGCCAGCCACGCCTGCTCATCTTCATCATCTGTCACGAAGCTTTTGGCCAGCTTGTTTTCTTCCAGATGGGCCTTCACCCGCTCCAGGAGCGCCAGCTCCTTCGCCGCGGTTTTATCATTGCGGGACAACTTGACTGTCTTGGAGATCCTTCTCTCCAGGATCTCAAGATCGGAGAAGATCAGTTCCAGATTGATCGTCTCGATATCGCGCATGGGATCAATGCTTCCGTCTACATGGACAATGTTCGTATTTTCAAAGCATCTCACCACATGAACGATGGCATCAACTTCGCGGATATTTGCAAGGAACTGGTTTCCCAGTCCTTCGCCCTTGGATGCGCCTTTCACCAGTCCGGCAATATCTACGAATTCAATCGTTGCAGGAATAATCTTTTTCGTATGATACATCTCTCCAAGTACATTGAGCCGGTTATCCGGCACAGATACAACTCCTACATTGGGATCAATGGTACAGAACGGATAGTTTGCAGATTCCGCTCCCGCCTTTGTCAGTGAATTAAACAGTGTACTCTTGCCTACATTAGGCAGTCCGACGATTCCTAATTTCATATCTATCTTCAATCTCCTTGTATTCTTTTAATCTCTCGTCTCCATCAGGATCACCTTACCATACTGGAAGCTGATCTCCACCTCATCTTCCTGAAACTCATTGCTGACGCACAGGCTGTCGCTCGGCTTCAGAAAATGCTTCTTGAGTGGATACTTTGCCCCTGTAATGCTGAAATCATCTACCGGAAGTTCCAGCGGGAACAGGGAGAAATACGGACCGAACGCGTCCTCTCTCTTCAAAATGATGCTTTTGTCCAGCAGACGGATCCGGTTATGGCTGTCCAGGATACGGGCGTCTGCCTCGGATGCCAGTGCGATCTGAAGGCACTGTACATTGGCCCACAGATGATCGATCCGGTTGCCGGTGCCTCCCAGGATCCATATTTCCTTTCTTCGCAGATCCAGGCAGAGGCGGAGTGCGATCTCCGTATCAGAGGCGTCCTTCACAGGATTGAACTCCCGGATCGGCACATCCACTTCCTCCCGGTAATAATTCACCAGTTTGCGCGGCACACTGTCGAAGTCTCCCACAATATAGTCCGGCTTGATATCGTGGTCATGAAGAAAGACAAGTCCTTTGTCAACTCCTATGATGAATTCTGTGTCTTCACTTTTCAAAATGGGAAGTACAAACTCTTCCTCCAGCATTCCGCCGCTTACGATAACAGTTCTTCTACTCATACTTTTTCAAAATCTCCATGAATTCCTCAGTATTTTTTCTGATATCCCCTTTAAATACTCCCGAACCCGACACGATCACGCTGGCGCCGGCGTCAAGGACCTCAGCGACGTTGGACTGGTAAATCCCGCCGTCCACCTCAATATCCGTATCAAGCCCTGCTGCATCCAGCATCTCCCGGAGCTTCCGGATCTTCTCAAGGGATTCCGGTATGAACGCCTGTCCTCCAAATCCGGGCTCAACACTCATGATGAGGAACATATCTGCCTTATCCAGATAGGGTGCAAGATCCTCCACCGGGGTTCCCGGCTTGATGGTAAGCCCTGCCTTCACTCCACAGGCATGGATCTGATCCAATGTATCCCCCGGATCTGTGCACGCCTCCAAATGTACAGTAATAATATCAGCGCCGCTGGAAGCGAATTCCCTCACATAGCGGGCCGGCTCTTCTATCATCAGATGAACATCCATGATCTGACGGCTCGCCCCGCGGATAGACGCCAGCACCGGCATTCCAAAGGAAATGCTGGGAACAAACCTGCCGTCCATCACATCAAAATGAAGGTACTGCGCTCCCGCCTCCTCTGTTATCTGTATCTGTCTTCCAAGTTCTTTAAAATCAGCCGCAAGTATAGACGGCGACAAGATTTTTTTCATCATGTTAATACCGTTTCCTTTCCTGGAGTTCTCTATATATCTCAGTATAATCCTCATAGCGCATCCGGTGTATCCGGCCACTCTCCACGGCCTCTTTCACCGCACATCCCGGCTCATGAATATGGTCACAGCCGTTAAACCTGCATTTCCCTTCATAAGTCCCAAACTCCGGAAAACAGTACTTCAGACTTTCTTTCTCCAAGTCATTGACATAGAGAGAACTGAAGCCTGGTGTATCCATAATATAAGAATCACTGCCGATAACAATCAACTCAGAATGCCGGGTCGTATGTCTGCCCCGTTCAATCTTCCTGCTGATGCTGCCGGTTTCCATCTGTACACCGGACTGAAGCCGGTTGATCAGAGATGATTTCCCCACCCCGGAAGGTCCTGCCACCGCAGTTGTTTTTCCTTCAAGTATATGCCGGAGTTCCTCTATATTCTGTTCTTCCTTTGCACTGGTAAAGATCAGAGGATATCCGCATCCTTCATATATATTCCTGAGTTCCGCAATCTCAGGATCCTCTGCAATATCAGTCTTGTTAAAGCAGAGTACAGCCGGTATATCCGCACTCTCCATCATAACAAGAAAACGATCAAGCAGATTGAAGTGGGGACGTGGTTTCGTCACCGCAAATACAACCAGCGCCTGATCTATATTGGCCACTGCCGGACGGATCAGAGAGTTCTTCCTTGGAAGGATCTTCGTAATATTCCCTTCCATATCTTTCTCATGAGTAACCTCCATCTCTACATCATCCCCGACAAGGGGCTTGATGCCGTCCTTCCGAAATACACCTTTCGCTTTACATTCATAAACACCGGATTCTACTACATGAACGTAGTAGAATCCGGCAATTCCTTTTACAATTTTCCCCTGCATATTATCTGACTTTCTGCTGTTCCTCACTTCCTCAGCCAACGGTTGGCAGCTGTACATCGGCCAAAACCGACTATTCTGTACTCTCTCCGCTATCAACGCCGGTATCAGGATCCTCTGTATCAGACGGCTCCTCCGGAGTATCAGTCTGTTTTGGCCCGATACTGATCCAGTACTGTACCGTAGAACCTTCAGTCACCCTCGTCCCCGGAGCCGGTGATACACGGCATACCTGTCCGGCAGCATATTGATCACTGTATTCTTCTTCCATATACTGAGCGGTCAGTCCGGCTTCTCTTATGGCAGTCTCAGCTGCATTTTCATCCATACCAAGAATATCTGACGGAATATTTGTATACTTTGTCTGCGGTCCGCGGCTCACCACATAGCTGATGGTCATCCCCAGATCTACTTCTTCCCCGGGATCCACACTCTGAGAGATTACATAGCCTTTTTCTACAGTATCACTGTATTCTTCACTGGAACTTCCATACAATCCTGCATCAGAAAGGAGGCTTTCAGCATTGGAGGCAGATTTGTTTCTCAGATCCGGAACTTTTGCCGTCTTCACAGGCTCTTCTCCCAGGCTGATAGTAATTGTTACATCAGTGCCTTTTTCCGCTTCCGTCCCCGGCTTTGGATCGCAGGCCATGACCGTTCCTTTCTCATACTCATCACTGTACGAAGGCTCGCCCTTTTTCACTATGAAACCGGCATCTCCGAGCATCTTTTCCGCTCTGCTCTCTTCCTCGCCTAGTACCTCAGGAATCTCTGTCGTCTCCGGCTCCTCACCGGAACTAATGACGACAAAAATAGTCGTATTCTGATCTACCTTTTCTCCCGGATCGGGATCCTGGCTCATGATCTGTCCTTCCGCATACTCACTTGACGGCTGACGCTCGGTTTCCACTTTCATTCCCAGGTATGTCTTCTCTTCCTCTTTCAGACGGGTCAGTTCATCCCTTGCCTCGTCTTCCGTCATGCCACGGAGATCGGGAACTACTGCCTGCTCTTCCGTGGTGGATAAAGGAAGTCCGGGCCCGCTGAACACGCCGGCTGCGTTGGCAACCAGGAGGATCACCAGCAGGGCAATGATGACTCCTGCCACGATCATCAGGATACGGGTGATCTTCTTTGTATCCGAGTTTACATTTTTCCGTCTTCGCGCCGCATTTCTGCGCAGACGCTCTGCTCTTTCCTCGTCGTCTTCGTCATCATCGTCGTAATCATCACTGTCATCATCGCTATCTTCATCATAGTCGTCATCGTCATCATATTCATCATCCGGCCGGTACTGTTCTCTCTTGAGCCGCTCCAGCTCCTCCTGAGACATGACAACAGTCCGGTCTGTATCTCTGGACACACCAATGACCCCGACGGAATTGACGAAATCTCCATCCGGGTCTACCAGAGAACGCTTCAGATCCTGAAGCAGAGACTCGCAGTCATGATATCTGCGTTCCGGATTCTTCTGCGTACATTTCATAATGATGTCTACCAGACTGCGGGGGAGCTCCGGCACTTCTTCCACCGGTGATTTGATCTCCTCCTGAAGATGTTTGAGAGCAACCGTTACCGTAGAGTCTCCGTCAAAGGGAACATGCCCTGTGACCATCTCGTACATGGTAATACCCACGGAATAGATATCGCTCTTCTGATCCACGACTCCGCCCCGTGCCTGCTCCGGCGATGTATAATGGACAGATCCCATGACGCTTGTACTGATCGTCTGGGTGGATGTAGTCGCACGGGCGATGCCGAAATCTGTAACCTTGACTTTCCCTTCTTTGGAAATAATGATATTCTGCGGTTTAATATCCCTGTGTATGATATGCTGGTTGTGAGCTGCCTGAAGACCTGTCACCATCTGGATCGAGATGCTGATCGTCTCCTTCGCCGAAAGCTTTCCTTTCTTCTCGATATAGTCTTTCAGCGTGATTCCCTCGACCAGTTCCATGACCATATAATACAGTCCGCGATCCTGCCCCACATCGTATACATTTACCACATTGGGGTGCATCAGTCCCGCAGCCGCCTGGGCCTCACTCAGAAACTTCTGAATGAATACCTGGTCTGAACGGTAATCACTTTTCAGCACTTTTATCGCCACGTACCGGTTCAGCTTATGGTCTTTCCCTTTATAGACATCTGCCATGCCGCCGGAACCAATACGTCCCAGTATCTCATATCGTTTTCCTAAAAATACTCCTTCTTTAATCATATAACACTCACCTCATCTGCAAACGGTTCTACCAGCACAACTCCGATATTGTCAGTGCCGCCGTTTTCCTTTGCAGCATCCACGAGAGCCTGCCCGGCTTCCACGATATCTCTGCCGCTCTGCACGATGTGGAAAAGCTCCTCATCTTCCACCATGTTGCTCAGCCCGTCTGTACACATCAGTATGATGTCTCCCCGTTTCAGACGGTGTTCATAAAAATCTACATCCACATCGGCCTTGGCTCCAATGGCTCTGGTAATGATGTTCTTGTCCGGGTGGTGCTTCGCCTCCTCCGGCTTGATGCCTCCCAGCCTGACCATCTCCTCCACAAGGGAATGATCCTTGGTAAGCTGCTGGATCCCCTGATTGATCAGGTACAGCCGGCTGTCTCCCACATTTGCAAAATACATCATCTGATTACTGATCGTCGCTGCTACGACCGTTGTTCCCATTCCTTTCAGATGAACATCTCTGGAGGCTTCCCTTATGATCTCCCGGTTCGCCGTCTTGATCGCATTCACCAGAACCTTCTCCACGTCTTCACCTTCACTGGCTTTCAGCTCGCGCTGAAGGACCTCCACCGTGTATTTCGATGCATAATCACCTGCCTGATGGCCTCCCATGCCGTCTGCCACTACAAACAGATTCCTGAGAATTCCCAGCGGTCTGTCTGTCGCGAAGACATAGTCCTGATTCACTTGCCGTACCATACCGACATCGGTAATTGAAAATATCCTCATATCTGTCTCCTTAATGTCCGATCTGTGCCGCCCCTGCCTCAGTGATCGGCAAAAACGGCTTCATTCTCAGGAGTCGCACTCCTGCACGTAATGACGCCTGAGCTGTCCACAGGCTCCGTCGATATCAGAGCCCATTTCCCTTCTTATAGTAACATTTATTCCGCTTTTTTCAAGATTATTTTTGAAATTCAAAGCATTTTTCCTGCTCGGCCGGACAAAATCCCGCTCTTTTACCGGGTTCACAGGGATCAGATTCAGATGACAGTTCCGGGGCTTTAGGATCGCCGCCAGCTCCTGTTCATCTTCTTTTGTATCATTCACTCCATGCACCAGACTATACTCGAAGGTCACTCTCCTGCCCGTCTTCTGGAAATATGCATCACATGCCTCAAGTACCTGGGAGAGGTCATATTTGTTTGCTATGGGCATAAGCTTCCTGCGCTTTTCCTGAGTTGCCCCGTGAAGAGAGAGGGCAAGGGTAATCTGCAGATCTTCCTCCGCCAGATCAAGGATCCTCGGCACGATGCCGCAGGTGGATACCGTCACATTCCGCTGGCTGATATTCAGTCCATGTTTATCTGTCAGCATGCGGACGAAACGGATAAAGTTATCATAATTGTCCAACGGTTCCCCGGTCCCCATGATCACTACATTTGAGACTCTTTCTCCTGTAATCTTCTGGATCCGGTATATCTGGCCCAGCATCTCGGAGGGCGCAAGATTCCGTTTCAGCCCGCCGATGGTAGAGGCGCAGAAGGCGCATCCCATCCGGCATCCTGCCTGGGAAGATATACAGACAGAGTTTCCATGCTTATATTTCATTAGTACGCTCTCTACTACATTTCCATCTCCCAGCCGGAACAGAAATTTGTTCGTCCCGTCGATTTTCGAGATCTGCCGTTCCAGCATCTTCACTTCCGGTATCTCGTATTCTTCTTTCAGCCTTTCTCTGAGCGGCTTGGAGAGATTCGTCATTTCATCAAAATGCTCTGCCAGCTTCACATGGAGCCACTCGTAGATCTGACCGGCGCGGAAGGATTTCTCCCCCAGCTGTTCTACTTCCTTTTTCATTTCCTCATAACTGAGGGAACAGATATCTTTTTTCATAAAGGTTTTTCCTGCTTTCCTGTCTCTTCTGTTTCCTTGACAAATCTGGCTATGAAGAAGCCGTCGCTCTTATGTACGCCGGGAAGCAGCTGAATGCATCCCTCTTCTTCCACACTGTCTCTGAGTTCAGGACACAGCAGCGGGCGGATATCGTCCGTCCGGAATCCGGGATACTGCTCCAGGAACCAGCGGACATTTTCCATATTCTCCGCAGGGTCCACGGTACATGTACTGTACAGCAGCACTCCTCCCGGCTTCACATATGCCTGTGCACAGGACAGGATCTGTCTCTGAAGATCCACCAGATCTCTGATGCCGTCCATGGAAGCCCGGTATTTCAGGTCTGTCTTCTTCCCCAGCACGCCCAGTCCGGAGCAGGGCAGATCGGCAATGACCACATCTGCCCTGCCGGCGGATGCTTCATCATATACGGAAGCATCCATGCAAACGGCACTGATATTATCCAGGCCGGATCGGGCGATGTTTTCCCGGATCAGTCCCACTTTATACTCTGTCAGGTCTCTTGCCTCCACCTGTCCGGCTTTCCTCCGGTCAGCCGGTGCTTCCGGCTCTTCTTGCCGGCCGTCTTCATGCTGTTCTTTTATATGCTGCTCTTTTTCCTTTATCAGCAGCTTCTCCGCGGCATGGAGAGTCTTCCCGCCCGGAGCCGCACAAATGTCGATCACATAGTCCCCGGCCTTGGGATCTGCCAGTTCTCCCGCCAGCATGGAACTGACATCCTGAACATAGAATAGTCCTTCCCGGAAACTGTCCAGAGCCTCCAGATAGTCATAGTTCGATATGACAAGGGCATAGGGAAGATAAGGATGAATCTCCGCGCGCACTCCATCCGACCGCAGCTTTGCCATCAGTTCTTCCGGCGTGATCTTCGCCAGACAGCAGCGCACTGTCAGAGGCTTCTCCTCCTGAAAATCCCGGAGCATTGTCTCAACCGTCTCTGTATCCAGCGACTCCTGCCACAGGCGGATGATCCATTCCGGGCAGGAATACCGCACGGACAGATACTCCGTCCGTTCTGCCGGCCAGCGGATCCCGGAATCATTTCTTGCAATACTCCGCAGGACACCGTTGACGAACCCCTTCAGTCCTGCAAATCCTTTACGGGCGGCCAGCTTCACCGCCTCGCTGCAGACAGCCCGGTCCGGCACACTGTCCATATAGCGGAGCTGATATACAGAGAGCCGGAGGATATTGCGGATGACCGGTTTCATTTTTCTTACCTTTACCTTTGAGAACTGATCCAGTATATAATCAATCTCGATGAGATGCTCCAGTGTTCCTTCCGTCACACGTGTGATAAAGGATCTCTCTCTCTTCTCCAGGTACTGGTATTTATTCAGTACATCACGAAGGATCAGGTGGCTGTACATCCCGTTCTCAGTCACTTCCATCAGAACAGCCAGCACGATCTCCCTCTCATTTACAGACTTAGTCATTCCTCTTTCTTCCTCCTATGATGACCAGACGCAGAAGCTGAAGGATCATGGATGCGGCACTGGCCACATAAGTCAGCGCAGCAGCCCCCAGCACCTTCTTCACAGAACTTACCTCCTCCGGATAGAGCATTCCTGAAGATTCAAGTACTTTTACCGCCCGGTTTGAAGCATTGAACTCCACCGGCAGCGTAACGATCTGGAAGAGCACTGCCGCCGAGAACAGAATGATCCCCAGATTGATCAGCATCACCGCCATCTGACCATTCATCAGCAGTCCGATCAGTATGAACGGCCAGGCGATCGCAGACCCGAAATTAGCTACCGGCACCAGCGCTCCCCTGATAGAAAGCGGCGCATATCCTGTGGCATGCTGTACCGCATGTCCGCACTCGTGAGCTGCCACACCAATGGCGGCAACGGATGAGGAATTATACACTGTATCAGAAAGTCCCAGAGTCTTGTTGCCCGGATTGTAATGGTCTGTCAGATTTCCCGGGATGTGGATCACCTGTACATCATAGATACCGTTCCGGTGAAGGATCCGCTCCGCCGCCTCCCTTCCTGTCATCCCGGAGTGGCTGCGCACACGGGAATACCGGGAGAATACACTGTTCACCCTGCCTGAAGCGGCAAGGCAGATCAGCACACCGATCAGTACGAGTATATAGGTCCAGTCATAATAATAATAAAACATATTTAACGCCTCCTGAGTTTAAGACTGCTGCGAGAAAATCGTTCCTTTCTCCAGCGCATACCCCCTCAGGAATGCACCCGTCTCCATCCTTTTCTTGCCGGGGATCTGCAGTTCGTATACACGCAGGAGCCCGTCTCCGGTCTGTACGGCAAAGCTGTCCTTCTCTACATCAACGACAGTACCCGGCGCGGCAGTTCCATTCTCTCCGTCCGCCGCACGTCCGGGCTCTGCCGCCGCACGCCAGATCTTCATCACCTTGCCGTCCCAGTGTGTATAAGTACCCGGCCATGAGTTCAGGCCCCGGACCAGACGCTCGATGCGCACAGCCGGTTCCTGCCAGTCAATATTCCCCATTTTTTTATCCAGCATCCTGGCGTAAGCCGTAGGGCTCTCTCCCTGCTTTTCGAAAACAGCCGTGCCGTTCTTCACCGCTTCCAGTGTCTCCACGCAGAGCCTGGCCCCGGCCTGCGCAAGCTTGTCATGAAGACTGTCCCCTGTCTCGTCTGCTGTGATCGGGATTTCTGTCTTCATGATCATATCGCCGGTATCCAGTCCCTCATCCATCTGCATGGTAGTGACGCCCGTCACCCGTTCACCCTCGATGATCGACCACTGGATCGGAGCCGCTCCTCTGTATTTCGGCAGAAGAGATGCATGTACATTGATGCATCCGTAAGGCGTAAGCTCCAGGATCTCCTTTGGAAGGATCTGTCCGAAGGCAATCACGACCATCACATCGGCATGATATTTTCTCAGCTCTTCCACACACTCCGGCTCCCGTATCCTCCTGGGCTGGTAGACCGGGATACCCAGCTTCTGCGCCGCTGCCTTTACAGGCGTAGGCTGCATCTCTTTTCCTCTTCCCTTTGGTTTGTCCGGCTGCGTCACCGCGAGGCACACATCGTGTCCCGCCGCGGCGAGAGCTTCCAGAGTCCCTACCGAGAACTCCGGCGTCCCCATAAATATGATCCTCATCCTGCCACCCTCCGTTCTGTATTATTCCGCATCCTCAGTATATTCCGGTTCCTCTTCATAAGTCACATCATGAAGGCCGTCCTCTGTCTTATTCACATAGAGCTGGCCTGAGAGATGATCGATCTCATGGCAGAATGCTCTGGCCAGCAGCCCCTCTCCTTCCATTTCGAAAAGCTCCATATTCTCATTGAAAGCCCGTACTTTTACATGATTCGGGCGCTTTACCAGCCCCCATTTTCCCGGTACGCTCAGGCAGCCTTCCTCTCCTGTCTGCTCCCCGGACGTCTCCAGGATCTCCGGGTTGATGAGAACGATGGGACCTTCTCCTACATCGATCACCACGATCTGCTTCAGGACCCCTACCTGAGGAGCTGCCAGTCCCACGCCGTTTTTGTCATACATTGTATCCAGCATGTCGCCGATCAGTATCTTTGTGCGGAGTGATATCTTCTTCACTTTCTTGCACTGTTTTGTCAGTATCTCGTCTCCGATCTCTCTTACCTGTCTGATTGCCATAATATTCTCCTCTTCATTCATACTCTTTTTATATTTTCCTTTTTCTGACCGCACTTGCTGCGTCAATAATGGTAGATGTGAAAGTTTACTTTCACACTTTTATCCTACATTCATAGGGTTAAAGTCAAACTGGATCCGCATCTTGTCGAATCCGGGATTGATCTCTATATATTGCTCCAGCCGGTCCTTTACAGCCGTCAGCATACCGTAATCCGGCGCCTTTATGTAAAGGACCCTCCGGTAAATGTCCTTGATCTTGTCAATGCCCGGGCTGGCCGGTCCGATGACAGACGCCTGCGCCTTTTCCCGGAACCTCATGGAAAACTCCTTCAGATAACGGCATCCCCTGTCCAGCAGCTCCTCGTCCTCACAGGAAACAAGCACTGCCAGCAGATTTTCCACCGGAGGGTATCCCATCAGCTCCCGGTAGCGGATCTCCTCCTCATAAAACGCTGCATAGTCCTGGGCGGCCGCCGTTACAATAGCGTAATGTTCCGGGCTGTAAGTCTGGATCACCGCTTCCCCGGAGCGCTCTCCACGTCCCGCCCGGCCCACCGCCTGAGTCAGCAGCTGGAAAGTCCGCTCTCCGGAACGGTAGTCATCCGTATACAGAGACATGTCCGCCGCCAGGATCCCCACCAGAGTCACATTTGGGAAATCATGCCCTTTCACGATCATCTGAGTTCCTACCAGCACATCTGCCTCCTCGTTTGCAAAGGCGGAAAGTATCTTCTCATGGGCATCCTTCTGTCTGGTAGTATCCATATCCATTCGCAGCACCCGTGCTCCCGGGAATCTGGCCTTTACAATATCCTCGATCTGCTGAGTTCCCGCCCGGAACTCACCGATATGACGGGAGCCGCATTCCGGGCACTCTGTCACTTTTGGCTGTGAATATCCGCAGTAATGACACACCATCCGTCCATCCCTGTGCACAGACAGGGACACATCGCAGTGGGGACACTTCACCACATGCCCGCACTCCCTGCATGAGACGAATCCTGAATATCCGCGGCGGTTCAGGAAGAGCATAACCTGTTCCTTTCTCTCCAGCCTCTCTTCCATCATCTCCTGCAGCTTTTCGCTCAGGATGGAACGGTTGCCGTTCCTCAGCTCCTGCCGCAGATCCACCGTGTACACCTTCGCCATCTGCTGCATACGAGACCGGTTCTTCATCTCGAAGAGCACGTATTCTCCCCGCCTTGCCCGGTACATAGCTTCCAGAGAGGGAGTGGCGCTGCCCAGCACAAGGCTTGCCCCTTCCATACGTGCCCGCTCCTGCGCGGTCTCCCGGGCATGGTAGCGGGGCACCTGTTCGCTCTTATAGGTGGGCTCATGCTCCTCGTCAATGACTATAAGCCCGAGATCTGGAAAAGGGGTGAAAAGTGCGGATCTGGGACCGATCATCACATCCACCTGTCCCGCCTTGGCACGCATCATCTGATCATACCTTTCTCCCGCAGAAAGCCGGGAATTCATAATAGAAACCCGGTCTCCGAAAGAACGGTAGAACCGCATCACCGTCTGGTAGGTCAGCGCGATCTCCGGGATCAGGACAATAGCCTGCTTGCCCTGTTCCACCACAAGGCGGATCATCTCCATATATACCTCAGTCTTCCCACTGCCGGTAACTCCGTGAAGCAGATAGGTCCGGCGTACCCCTCCTTCATAGTCTTGCCTGAAACGTTCGATCACATGCTTCTGTTCCTCCGTATATGTGATCTTCTTTCTTCCCATAGTGCCTTCCTTCACAGGATTGCGGTAAACCCGCCGCTCCTCCACGGCAAGCACCCCCTGCTCTTCAAGCACCCGGATAACAGGAAGGGTTATGTTCAGTTTCTTTGTTACCAGATCATATTCCAGCACCGGATCATCCAGAAGGGCAGCCAAAAGCCTGGCCCTGGCCTTCTGATTCTTCTCCAGATAAAAGGCAAGCTTTTCTCTTCCTGTCTCCGCATCCAGGAGAAGCCGCAGCCTCTTCTTGACCTGGGCATTCTCCTTCTGTTTGATAGGGAGCACTGTCTTCAGCGCCTGGATCATAGTCCCGCCGTAGTTCTCCTTCATCCATGCCGCCAGCGCCACCAGCTTGCCCTCAATAGCCACTCCGGTCCGGGAAATATCGCGGATTTCCTTTACTTTTGACAGATCATAGTCACAGATCTCCGAGATGCCGGTCACATACCCCTTAGTGATCCGGTTTCCTTTTCCAAAAGGCACCAGCACCTCCATCCCCGGCCTCAGCTCCTCCTGCAGAGACTCCGGAATCCGGTACTGAAATATCCTGTCCAGTTTTTCATGTCTTATATCAATGATAATGTCTGCAAACACACGATCAGGCCTTTCTTTCCTCCTTCAGCTCTTCCAGAACCTCTTTGATAAGGACGCGCTCATCCATGGGATACTTCACACCCCGGATCTCCTGGTAGTCCTCATGGCCCTTCCCGGCCAGCACGATCACATCACCAGGCTGCCCATTTGCGATGGCATATTTAATAGCCTCTTTCCGGTCACAGATCTCCACATATTTTCCGTCTGTTTTCCCAATTCCCACCTTGATATCGTCTATAATGGCCTGAGGCTCCTCAAACCTGGGATTGTCGGAAGTAATGATGGTCAGATCCGCCAGTCTGCCTGACACTTCGCCCATCTCAAACCGTCTCTCCCTGGATCGGTTGCCTCCGCAGCCAAACAGACATACCAGACGCTTCGGATGGTATTCCTTCAATGTGGTCAGCAGGCTCTCAAGACTCATGGCGTTGTGGGCATAGTCGATCATCAGAGTAAAGTCATCTGATACTTTGATCATCTCGATACGTCCCTTTGTCTTCGTCTTCTTCAGCGCAGTCTGTATCTTCGCAGCCGGCACACCGAAGTTATGGCACACCGCAATAGCTGTCAGCGAATTGTAAACACTGAAACGCCCCGGAATATCCACTTCCACGTCAAAGTCCATCAGACCGGTCACTTGATAG
The DNA here is from genome assembly GCA_019115765.1 of Candidatus Mediterraneibacter stercoripullorum. GTDB lineage: Bacteria > Bacillota > Clostridia > Lachnospirales > Lachnospiraceae > Mediterraneibacter > Mediterraneibacter stercoripullorum. Next base: position 18,056 of record DXCZ01000074.1, read on the forward strand.
GATACACCAAGATAGCCGGGACGAGATACCAGCTCCATATCCTCCGCCCGCAGATCTGCCTTCTCAGAGAAGCCGAAAGTCTGGATCTGACATGTGGCATTACGGAAAATGTCGTCAAAATATTCATCATCTACATTTCCGATACCGATCCGGCACTGCTGAAAGAGCAGACTCTTGCAGTGCTTGTAGTCCTCAAAATCCTTATGTTCATTCGGACCGATGTGATCACGTCCCAGATTCGTAAAAATACCGATCTCAAATGGGATCCCTGCCGTACGGTTGAGCATCAGCCCCTGAGAGGACACTTCCATAACAACTGTGTCACAGCCCGCCTCAGCCATCTCCGCGAAATATCTGTGGATATCATAGGATTCCGGAGTGGTGTTAGCCGCCGGATAATGCTTATCACCGACAATTGCCTCCACGGTTCCGATCAGACCTACGTTGTGCCCCACACTCTGCAGGATATCCCGTATCATATAAGTCGTCGTAGTCTTTCCTTTCGTTCCGGTGATTCCCACGATCTTCATCTTCTCCGCAGGATACCCGAAATAAGCGGCGGACATAAGCGCCAGAGCATATCTGGTATCATCCACGCGGATCACCGTCACATTATCCGGAACTTCAACTTCTCTCTGTACGACCAGCGCAGCAGCCCCTTTCTCCGCCACATCCGCCGCGAACCGGTGACCGTCAGCTACGGCTCCGCAGATACATACAAAAACCGATCCCTGCTCTACCTTGCGTGAATCATTGACCAGCGTAGTCACTTCTGTCTGATCGCTGCCTTGCAGCACTTCATATGATAGTCTTTCCAATAACTTTGCTAACCTCAATATTTTATCCTCCTCGATCCGGAAATCATTCTGTCTTCTATAAGAACTACTTGCTAACTTCTATAGAATAACACAATACACCTCAGGTTGCAAAGTGGGCCGTTCATTTAAGCGGCATTTATCCATCTGAACAGTTACTTTAGATAGCTTTTATAATAAGCACATCTCCATCCAGATTCTCCTGATGCATATCTATGGTGCGCAGGTGGCTGTTGTCATATGTCTTGTAGTAATATACACCTGTCCTTCCGTTCATACAGCAGGAATATGTGGTGATATCGAAGGTTCCCTGTTCTGTCACTACAGTTCCCCGGATCATTGCCACGCTGTCCAGGATGTGGAAAAACTGTGCCACGTTTGCCTGTTCCTCTGCCGGAGCTGCGGAATTCCATTTCATAAATGCTGCCCTTACAAAACGGGATGCGGAGGAGGCGTCTCCCGGCAGACCGACAGCGCCTATTCCCTGAGCATATGGCTTCAGTTCCAGACTTTCCGCAAACCGGTTCCAGGGACTTTGTGCAGTCAGGTTCATATAATTGGTCATATTCACTCTGTGATAATCAAAGGGCGGATTGTTGGTCAGTACTCCGAACGGATTCTCATAAATCTTCAATCCCTCTCTGACAGCCTCCAGTACAAGACACCTCTCACGGTCCGCCAGCATCCAGTGGAGCGGCGCTGCGGGCATCTGTGCTGAAAAAGGAATATCAACGACCTTCAGCTCCTTCAGACAGGACTCAGCTTCCGCCACGGAGGCAAATGTCCCCAGGAACCACGCGATCACTTCGAATGAGGTAAGTTCCAGCCCTGTGTCATCTGCACTCGGATAAAATGCATTCCCGGGAAAATTAAGTCCTGCCATAGCAAGTCCCTTTTCATTGACCGCTTCTGCGTACAAGGGAAAAGTGTCATTAGCCGACGCCATGCCGATCATGGCATAATGCCGGTCCAGCCGTCCGGCTTTACGGAAATAAAGGGGGAAATTTCGGGGAGTTATTGTAACTGCCTCCCCGAAAGAGCAATCCAGATCGAGATTGCGTCCGAAATAGAAATCTCCGTTGGTGTAGGTGATGCATGTACACATGGTAAACCTCCCTAGTATGTTTTTATATTCTATTATCTCCCTGTTTTATGAAAAAGTCATCTCCTGAAGGGAAATTAATTTAACAGCTGCAGCCGTTCAGTCCGTATTGTGGATAAAACCGCACCTTATACCTTTTCGTAACGTGACTGCGACCACTTTACTTTTTTTCAGAAGAATGATAGTTTTATTTTGGAACATTACCCAATCAGGTAATTAGTAATTGCTTTTTAAGTCAAAGACCCCGATGCAAGCATACGGGGCATCAAACTAGCAACGATGCAAGCATCGGGGTATTAGACCCTCACGGCAGGTCTACGTTCCACTTCGGTCGGTGCTAAACGTGTGCCACCGGCACACAGCACCGCCAAATGGACATGCCAGCATATCCGCTTGGCTCGTTGCTCGCGGGAATAAATCGCTATTATTTCTGTTTCAAAACAGATTTATCTGACACAGCATACAAGGAGATAGTTATGACGGATCTTTCTAATTTATACAAAAACTGTACCCTCTGCCCCCGCATGTGTGGAGTTGACCGCTATCACGACCATGGTGTCTGCGGTCAGGGGACAGACATTACCGCCGCCAGGGCAGCGCTCCACTTCTGGGAGGAACCTTGTCTGAGCAAAGACGGCGGAAGCGGCGCCGTCTTTTTCTCCGGCTGCACTCTGAAGTGCTGTTTCTGCCAGAATTACAGCATCAGCCAGGGCGGGCTGGGTAAATCTATCTCACCAGAACGGCTGGGAGAGATTTTTCTGGAGCTTCAGGAAAAAGGCGCCCGGAACATCGATCTGATCACTGCTACTCATGTTCTGCCGTCTATCCTTCCCGTTCTCGACAAGGTGAAACCCTATCTTCACATCCCCGTGGTATATAACTGCGGCGGCTATGAACGTGTGGAGACACTCCGCATGCTGGAAGGCTATGTAGATGTATATCTGCCGGATCTGAAATATTTTTCCTCTGAGGTCTCAAAAAGATATTCCGCAGCGCCGGACTATTTTCAATACGCCTCTGAAGCAGTGCAGGAAATGATCCGTCAGTGCGGAGAAACTGTATTTGACAGAGACGGTATGCTGGTCAGAGGTGTTCTCATCCGTCATATGGTACTGCCCGGTCAGAAGGAAGACTCCATCCGTCTCCTGCACTGGATGAAGGAAAATCTGCCTGAAAAAAAGTGGCTCATCAGTCTGATGAGCCAGTACACACCCTTTTTCCGGGCGAAAGAGTTCCCTGAGCTCAACCGCAGGGTCACAACATATGAATATAACAAAGTGCTGGATACAGCCCTGTATCTGGGACTGGATCAGGGATACATGCAGGAGCGGAGCAGCGCGAAAGAAGAATACACGCCGCCATTTGATCTGGAAGGGGTGTAGGATAGGTCCAAAATAGGGGCCTTTTGGGAATATCATACTTGTTCCTATCCCCCTTTTCCTTAGCGTACTAAATTTTAGGCCATTCATTTCACGACCTCACGAAGAGGTCGACTCCTATGCAGGCGCGCAACGCTTTCTGGATCATCCTTCAACTCACGACCTCACGAAGAGGTCGACAATCAGGGCAGGGTATTCAGTGAGGAATGCCGATCCTTCAACTCACGACCTCACGAAGAGGTCGACCATTCCCCTCTCTCTTCTAATCACGCTTGTGTCCCTTCAACTCACGACCTCACGAAGAGGTCGACGCGTATGCTTGGTCATAAATTCAAGGACGTGACCCTTCAACTCACGACCTCACGAAGAGGTCGACATTGTTTGTATTAGTAACATTTTAAAAGGAATTCCCCTTCAACTCACGACCTCACGAAGAGGTCGACGTTATGAAAGGAAAGCCTGCTTCTATCGTGAAACCCTTCAACTCACGACCTCACGAAGAGGTCGACTAACGTGCGTCAACAGACTAGACCAGAAAGAGCCCCTTCAACTCACGACCTCACGAAGAGGTCGACTGACCACTGCGGAGATTGCTAAGACCTTGGGCATCCTTCAACTCACGACCTCACGAAGAGGTCGACTATACATATTCTTAATCTGCTCAAGAGACTGTACCTTCAACTCACGACCTCACGAAGAGGTCGACGTCTTTCAGAGGGTACCATTTTAGTACCCCGGACCCTTCAACTCACGACCTCACGAAGAGGTCGACAGGGGGACGAAGGTTTCTTCGGCGGTTTCGTACACCTTCAACTCACGACCTCACGAAGAGGTCGACGCTGTATCGTCATCGAACCATTTCACCGCCTTGCCGGCCTTCAACTCACGACCTCACGAAGAGGTCGACTATAAGCGCCGTTCTGTTGGATATATTGATGTAGCCCTTCAACTCACGACCTCACGAAGAGGTCGACATCGCTCAGAGCTCCATCTGACTCATTCTGTTTTGCCCTTCAACTCACGACCTCACGAAGAGGTCGACCTTCACAGACAGGACTTACGGATATCTATGCAGTTCCTTCAACTCACGACCTCACGAAGAGGTCGACAACGTCTCCGCAACAATCCTGTCAACTTGTGAACCCTTCAACTCACGACCTCACGAAGAGGTCGACGAGCGTGTGATAACGCTGGAACAGGAACAGGCTCCCTTCAACTCACGACCTCACGAAGAGGTCGACTATTGATACGGTGGAGCATCTACGTAACGAAAACCTTCAACTCACGACCTCACGAAGAGGTCGACATTTTATATTGTTCTTCATCCATCCGTGTTCGTAACCTTCAACTCACGACCTCACGAAGAGGTCGACCATCACGCTCGGCGCAGAAACATCCGGTCAGGCCCTTCAACTCACGACCTCACGAAGAGGTCGACCTACCTGTTTTAACAGCCCCATCATCTCCCATATCCTTCAACTCACGACCTCACGAAGAGGTCGACTGTTAAAAAATATTTATACGGTTTTTCTTCATCCCTTCAACTCACGACCTCACGAAGAGGTCGACGGGTTGTTGATGTATGTACCGGAGAATTGATGCTCCTTCAACTCACGACCTCACGAAGAGGTCGACGGAATGATGGAGAGTGGGGTGATTGGTTATGAACCTTCAACTCACGACCTCACGAAGAGGTCGACGTGTACTTCCACCGGATGGGGATACCGTGTTATCCCTTCAACTCACGACCTCACGAAGAGGTCGACATCCGTTTTCCTACCAACTACTGTTATTGCATCCCTTCAACTCACGACCTCACGAAGAGGTCGACGCCAGATCTGTGCAGTAGATGTATTCCATTCGTCCCTTCAACTCACGACCTCACGAAGAGGTCGACGGGATCCCCGGATCCACCGTCTCCACCGTCTGCCCTTCAACTCACGACCTCACGAAGAGGTCGACATCGGCTGGACGACGATACACATCATCCAACTGACCCTTCAACTCACGACCTCACGAAGAGGTCGACAAGTGCTTCCTGACATGACGGAACTTGAGAGAGAACCTTCAACTCACGACCTCACGAAGAGGTCGACAAATCGTCGGGAAATTGTCATTGATTATATTTGCACCTTCAACTCACGACCTCACGAAGAGGTCGACCTCTCTCGTATGTTCCCTGCGCATGGAATCCGATCCTTCAACTCACGACCTCACGAAGAGGTCGACTCCTTGTGCTCGTACATTGTCACGTTATCTGGATCCCTTCAACTCACGACCTCACGAAGAGGTCGACACATCATGCATAATTATCCATCTCCTTTTTACTCCCTTCAACTCACGACCTCACGAAGAGGTCGACTACATCATGCATAATTATCCATCTCCTTTT
>DXCZ01000075.1 GCA_019115765.1 Candidatus Mediterraneibacter stercoripullorum
TGAAAATCCTCGTGTCACTGGTTCGATTCCGGTTCTGGGCATTTTTCTCTGCCATGAATTATGGAGGAGAAAATTTAATTAAATAGCATGGGCGTGTAGCTCAGGTGGTAGAGCACTTGACTTTTAATCAAGTTGTCCGGGGTTCGAATCCCCGCACGCTCAGTAGCTCGGAACAGCGGAAACCTGTAAAATCAGGTTTCTTTTTTTATTCTTTTGAAAATATGTTAATGTATGTAATAGAATGTAAGCTATCTATACAGATAGGAGTATGATACGTCGGATAAAATCAGAAGAATCAAAAAAAGCCGGTGTGCTGTAAACCGGCTGAGAAAAGAGAAAATGTATATTAAAAAGCTCTATGGCTTTGTATGCTTATACTATAGGACTTAAATGTGAGTTTCTTGTGACGATAATATAAAATACAGGTTAAGATTTCTTTTACAAAGTATAAATATTATGGTGCATAAATATGTGATATGATTTTTGAGAAACTCAGGCTTTATTCCGGAGGTGTGATTAGCAAATGGATTATTTATATAGCAGACTGAAAGAATATTCAGAATCTGATTATTATCCCTTTCATATGCCTGGACATAAGAGAAATGCGGGGCTGACAGATGCAGTGCTCCCATATTTGATCGATATTACAGAGATTGAGGGATTTGATGATCTCCATCACGCTGAAGGGATATTGAAAGAGGCTCAGGGAAGAGCGGCCGTGCTGTATGGAGCAGATGAAACTCATTATCTTATAAATGGAAGTACAGTTGGAATTTTAAGCGCAGTTATGGGATGTACCCATAAGGGAGCAAGAATTCTGATGGCAAGAAACTGCCATAAATCGGTATACAATGCTGTTTATTTAAATGAACTTCGTCCGGTTTATGTATATCCTCAGTTATACAGAGAAAATGAATTGAATGGTCCGATCACTCCGGAGGAAATAGAACAGAAGCTGGAGATTAACGATGCAATTGATGCAGTTGTGATTACATCGCCGACATATGACGGTGTAGTCTCTGATATTAAAAGGATTGCAGATATTGTTCATAGGAAAGGTATTCCGCTGATAGTGGACGAAGCTCATGGAGCACATTTTGGATTTCATCCGTATTTTCCGGATAATGCAAATGTACTGGGGGCAGATGTGGTGATCCACAGTTTGCATAAGACGCTTCCGGCATTGACGCAGACTGCACTGCTCCATATAAACGGCAGGATTGCTAACAGGAAGAGAATCAGACAATATCTCGACATTTTTCAGAGCAGCAGTCCGTCCTACGTTTTGATGGCAGGAATAGATGAATGTATCAGGATGCTTCAGAGCAGAGGGCAGGAAGTATTTCAGAATTATGTGGAACAGCTGAAATGGGCGCGAGATAAACTGAGTAAATTAGAGTATCTTTCCCTTTTTGAAGCAGAAGAATATGATCGATCTAAAATTGTGATTTCTGTAAAGAGGACATATTTACCTGACAAAGAGGACTTGTTTGGTAATTATAGAAAGACTTTTACAGGAAGAGATCTATATGAAATTCTTTTAAAAAAATATCATCTGCAGATGGAAATGGCAGCGGGTTCTTATGTTGTGGCTATGACTTCACCGGGGGATACTCTTGAAGGAATGGAAAGGCTGATCGATGCTATGGAGGAAATTGATGACTGTCTGAAGGTGAAAGTAAGAGATGCTGCATTGGCTGCTGTAAGCAATGGTATTTTTGAAAATAATATCACATATGAAGGAGAGCGGAGAAGCGAAAACAGTCTGATACGTGACGAAAACAGGATAGTGTGTACTGTGTGCGAGGCGGCAGAGTTGGAGCATTCTGGGAAGGGTAGAAAGCTATCACTTCCATTTGGAGACGCTGCCGGGAAAATGTCGCTGGAGTATGCTTATCTTTATCCTCCGGGAGTGCCGCTTGTGGTGCCTGGTGAGGAGATCTCTTCTGACACGGCAGCAGTGATGGAGAAGTACAGACAGCTGGGATTTGAGGTGCGTGGAACGAGAAAAGAAGGCAGAATCGAGGTATATATTTATGGGTAGGATTTTTTATATAATGGGAAAGAGTTCTTCTGGAAAAGACACGATATATAAAAAAATGCTGGAGAGGCATCCTGAACTGAGGACAGTAGTCCCATACACGACACGTCCCGCCAGAGAAAATGAAAAATGCGGCGCCGAGTATTTTTTTACAGATGAAGAACAGCTGAAAAGAATGCAGAAAGCCGGGAAAGTGATTGAAGTCCGATCTTATAATACAGAATGTGGAATATGGACATACTTTACAGCAGATGATGGACAGATAGACCTGTCAGACTATGATTATCTGATGATCGGGACTCTGGAATCATTTCAGGCGCTGAAAGAGTATTTTGGCGAGGAAAGACTGGTGCCGGTATATATTGAAGTGGAGGATGGACTGAGGCTGGAGAGAGCCCTTGAGCGGGAGCGAAGACAGAAAATTCCTCAATATGCGGAAATGTGCAGGCGCTTTCTGGCTGATGCAGAAGATTTCTCAGAGGAAAATATACACAGTGCTTCTATTGTTAAGCGGTTTAACAACAGGGAGCTGGATACATGTCTCAGAGAGATTGAAGAGTATATGGATTTGTGATATACTTGATATAAGTTCACACTTTTGTAAGAATATTATAGTACAATAAAATTTATGACAAATATGAAATGTACTTTATGAAGGGATAATGCACAGCAGGTGACAAATTATGAGCGGTTTTAAAGATGTTGTAGGACATAAAAATATTATAAGATATATCCAGAGCGCAGTACAGGCGGACGCAGTCTCTCATGCTTATATTTTGAATGGAGAGAGGGGATCAGGCAAGAAGCTTCTGGCGAATCTGTTTGCAATGAGCCTTCAGTGCGAGGACAGAGATGATGATGGAGACGCATGCGGAAAATGCAGATCCTGTAAGCAGGCCCTGAGTGGAAATCATCCGGATATTATCCGGGTGACTCATGAGAAGCCAAACTCTATCAGTGTAGATGATGTGAGAGAGCAGGTAAATAATGATATTGTGATCAAGCCCTACAGCAGCCGGTACAAGATATATATTATTCCGGATGCGGATCTGATGACGGTCCAGGCACAGAATGCGCTGCTTAAGACAATCGAGGAACCGCCGGAGTACGCGGTGATTATGCTGCTTACAGAAAATGCAGAGACGCTTCTGCCGACGATCCGTTCCAGATGTGTTATGATGAAGCTGCGCAATATTAAGGATCAGCTTATCAGGAAGTACCTGATGGAACAGATGCAGATCCCGGATTATAAGGCAGATGTTTGCGTGGCTTTTGCTCAGGGAAATATGGGAAAGGCAATCATGCTGGCTAATTCGGAATATTTTAATGAGATCAAGGAAGAGGCTGTTCATCTGCTTCGGAATATCGATGAGATGAATGTGCCGGATCTTATGGAGGCAGTCAAGCGCTGCATGTCTTATAAGCTGGAGATTAACGATTATCTGGATATTATTGCCATTTGGTACCGGGATGTATTGATCTATAAGGCAACCAAAAATGTGGACAGAGTAGTTTTTTCTGATCAGCTGAGATATATCAAGGCTCGGGCAAGCAAGAGTTCTTATGAAGGGATAGAAAATATACTGGACGCATTGGAAAAGGCGAAGGCCAGGATAAAGGCGAATGTGAATCTGGAACTGACAATGGAGCTGCTCTTATTAACCATAAAGGAGAATTAATTGATTCGTGGTAAAGGAGAACTGATGGAATGACAAAAGTAATCGGAGTGAGATTCCGGACGGCGGGGAAAATTTATTTTTTCGCGCCGGGAAAATTTGATATAAAACGCGGAGACTATGTTATTGTAGAGACCACCAGAGGAGTGGAATACGGCCGCGTGGTGAGCGGCCCAAAAGAAGTGAAGGACGATGAGGTGGTACAGCCGCTGAAATCTGTGATACGGATTGCAAATGAGAATGACAGAAAGACAGTAGAGAAAAACCATCAGAAGGAAAAAGAGGCATTTAAAATATGCCAGGAAAAGATACGCAAACATGGGCTGGAAATGAAGCTGATCGATGCGGAATATACTTTTGATAATAACAAGGTGCTCTTTTACTTTACAGCGGACGGCAGGATTGATTTCCGTGAACTGGTAAAGGATCTGGCAGCTGTTTTTCGTACCCGCATTGAGCTGCGGCAGATTGGGGTGAGGGATGAAACGAAGATACGGGGCGGCATCGGGATTTGTGGCAGACCGCTTTGCTGCAGTACTTATCTTACAGATTTCGCAGCTGTATCGATCAAGATGGCAAAGGAACAAAATCTTTCGCTTAATCCGACTAAAATCTCAGGAGTGTGCGGCAGGCTGATGTGCTGTCTTACGAATGAGGAGGAGACATATGAGGTACTTAACAGCCAGCTGCCGTCGGTAGGGGATGCGGTTACGACAAAAGAAGGTCTGAGTGGTGTGGTAAATTCATTGAGTGTGTTGCGCAAGCTGGTGAAAGTCGTAGTAAATCTTGATAATGATGAGAAAGAAATCCGCGAATATCCTGCAGAAGATCTGACGTTTAAGCCGAGAAAGAAAAAACAGAAATCCCAGAAAGATGAAGCGAAAAAGCGCACGGCTCCGGAAAAGACAGCAGAGAAGGGACAGGGAAAAGCTCAGGGCAAGCTGCAGGTTAAGGCGCAGGAGGCTGCGAAGTCAGATGACAAATAATCGAAAATATAACGGTTTAACAGTGTCGGAGAAAAAGGACGGTACTTCCGCAGCAGATGATATGCGAGTGGAGCCGAAGGAAAGTGGATATCTCAGACAGGGAGAACGTCTGGATGATCTCCAGCTTGGCGGGCTCGAACTGATCCAGGATCCGGATAAGTTCTGCTTTGGAGTGGATGCTGTAATGCTGACGGATTTTGCCAGAGTGAAACCGGGGGAGCGGGTGCTAGATCTGGGGACGGGAAATGGGATCATTCCGATCCTTCTGTCTGCTAAGACACGGGGAGAGCATTTTACCGGACTTGAGATTCAGGCGGATATGGCTGAGATGGCCAGACGAAGTGTACGGCATAATCATCTGGAGGAACGGATCGACATTGTGACTGGTGATATTAAAGAGGCGGCGGATATATTCCGGCCAGCCTTTTTTGATGTAATAACAACGAATCCGCCCTATATGCTGGCGGATCACGGCCTGAGAAATCCGGATGAAGCGCTGGCAATAGCCCGTCATGAGGTGCTTTGTTCTCTGGATGACATTTTGAGAGAAAGCATGAAACTGATGCAGGATAAAAGCAGGTTTTATATGATCCACCGTCCATTTCGGCTGACAGAGATTATGATCCGGATGAATTATTATAAGATTGAGCCGAAACGTATTCGTTTTGTCCATCCTTATATTGATAAGGAGCCGACGATGGTTCTGATCGAAGGCGTGAAAGGCGCAAGATCACGGGTAACGGTAGAGCCGCCTCTGGTTTTGTACGGAAAGAAAGACAATTAGATATTAGAGGGCAGGAGAATACAGTATGGGAAAAGGGTTAGAAAAGGAGAAAAATATGACGGGAACGTTATACCTCTGTGCCACACCCATAGGTAATCTGGAAGATATTACATTCCGGGTGATACGCACATTGAAAGAGGCAGATCTTATTGCGGCGGAGGATACCCGCAACAGTATAAAGCTTCTGAATCATTTTGACATCCAGACGCCTATGACCAGCTATCATGAGTTTAATAAATATGACAAGGGTCAAAAGCTGGTCGGGGAGCTCCTGGAAGGGAAGAATATCGCTCTGATCACAGATGCCGGAACTCCGGGGATATCGGACCCAGGAGAGGAGCTGGTGCGGATGTGCAGAGATGCGGGGATTCATGTAACATCTGTTCCCGGAGCTGCGGCATGTATTACTGCGCTTACCATGTCCGGGCTTCCAACCAGGAGGTTCGTTTTTGAGGCATTTCTTCCGACGGACCGGAAAGAGCGGGAGGCTGTGCTGGGGGAGCTGGAGAAAGAGACCCGAACGATCGTGCTATATGAAGCTCCACACAGACTGGTGAAGACACTGATCCTTCTGGCAGAACGGCTGGGGGCGGACAGAGCAGTTACAGTATGCAGAGAACTGACGAAGAAGCATGAGACTGCCTTTGAATCTACTCTTTCTAAAGCGGTGAAATATTATACGGAGAACGCGCCTAAAGGCGAGTGTGTGCTTGTTGTGGCGGGCAAGAGCAGAGAGGCGGTTATTCAGGAGGAAAAGGCAAAATGGGAGGATATGACCATTGAGGAACATATGGAAATGTATATCTCACGTGGGATGGAGCGGAAAGAGGCCATGAAAAGTACGGCGAAGGACCGGGGAGTGCCGAAACGGGAAATCTACAATTATCTGGAAGAACAAAAAAAGAGATAGAAAAACAGAACGTCCTGCCGCAGACATAATTCATGGTCTGGCTGTTGCAGGGCGTTCTGTTTTCTCAGGTATTATCCCGGTTTCTGTTCATTTATGATCCGGCCTTCTTTCATGAAGATAATATGCTTTTTCAGTGAAATAGCTTCCTCGTAATTGTTAGTCACATAGAGGACTGTAATATTCAAAGATTCATTAATACGAAGAATGTCTGAAAGCATTTCTCTGCGCCGGCTCTCATTCTGCCGTGCAAAATCTTCATCTACAAGAAGAACTTTTGGGTGACATACGATAGCACGTCCCAGGGCAACACGCTGGCGCTGCGTGTCTGTCAGTGACTTCAGTTTGCTGTCCAGTACCGTATCGATACCAAGGAAAATGGCGGCTGATTTTACACGGCTGTCGATCACTGTGCGGGGAAAATCACGGAGTCGGAGTCCGAGCGCCATATTTTCGTATACATTGAAATTTTTATATAACGTATAATTCTGAAAAGCCATTGCAAGGCGCCGGTCACGGGGCAGGATATCATTCAGCAGTTCTTCCCCGAGATAGATCTTGCCGGAAGTGATGTCCTCCAGTCCGCCGATCATGCGGAGGATCGTGGATTTACCGCATCCGCTTGGACCATGAAAAACGACAAATTCTCCGTCCTCAATAAAAAGGTTCACGTCATTTACTGAGACGAATCCGTTTGGGTATGTTTTTGTTAAGTGTTCAAATGTCACGCTGGCCATCAGGACACCTCCATCCATCGGTAATATATCATAGCAGATATCATGTCATTATCTGACAGAACAGCTGCCTTTGTACGTTATTTATTTTATCACAAAGGAGTCTGGCGTACAATCCCAAAGCAGAAAAGGAGGCTGTTACCGTTCGGTCGTTTATGGCTGGATACTGAGACACATCTGTACAGGAATACGAGGTATGGGAGATCATTTTATGACTTATATCGAGACATGATCACATCATGGTTCCTGCCAGTACAATACTGGCGGCGAGTCCGGCAAATGTTGCGATAAGTGCACCGGCAAGTGTATATCTGGAGCGGCGTACTCCGGCTGTCATAAAATATACGCTCATGGTGTAAAAGATGGTTTCAGTGCAGCACATGGATATGGATGCGATCAGACCAATGCGGGAATCAGTTCCGAATTCCTTGAAAATATCCAGGAGCAGACCAGTTGCAGCAGAGGAGGAAAACATTTTCACAATGCTGAGAGGGACCAGTTCGCCGGGAAAACCGATATGGTCTGAAAATCTGCCTATGATCTCTGCAAGAAAGTCAAGAAAACCGGAAGCGCGAAGGATTCCTACAGCTGCCATCAGCCCAATCAGAGTCGGCATGATCCGTATTACCGTTATGAATCCGCTGCGTGCCCCTTTTATGAAGGAATCGTATACATTCAGTCCCTTCAGGAGACCGTAGACTACTACGGATAATATGATAAAAGGGACAATAAAATCAGAAAGGTAAAGAAAAAGCTGCATGGAATTTCACTCCTTTTAAGGGAAAGCTGTGAACTGATACTATTTATATGCATTGCATGCCGGTAATATTGCCGAAATCAGAAACATAGGATACAGTAAAGAATTATCCGGAGTGCGTATGCGGTCATTTTTGTACTTTAAAGTAAGGCTATATGAGAAATTAATTGTCAAAAAAACATCTTTCCAGAGAAAAAGCAAGTTCAGGACAAATGTGATCAGTCTGTCCGTCTGCCTGTGTATTCTGACAGGAATGGCAGTATCTGGATGTACAACCAGGTCGGAAGCAGAAGAAAATGCTGCTTTTGAGGCGTATACCATGGAGGTGTTCCGCATCGAGGCGGCTTCGAATACAGTGAATCTGCACTATACTCTTCGGGATCCTCAGCAGTACGGAATACAGGAGCCTCCAGTATCATTTGGAAGTTTCGAAGCAAATTCGGAAGAAGTACGTGCTGTTACGGAAAATATGCAGAATGCTCTTCTGAGTTTTGATTACAGCAGTCTTGATATTCAGAATAAGATTACTTATGAAGTGCTGAATTATTATCTGCGGTCTGTGGAGAAGGCGGCAGATCTGATTCTGTATGATGAACCTCTTGGGCTGGTAAGCGGCATCCAGACACAGCTTCCGGTGATCTTATCCGAGTATCCCCTGTACGAAAGAGGTGATGTGGATACATATCTGGAACTGATGAAGACTACAGGAGATTATTTTGACAGCCTCATCGGGTTTGAAAGGGATAAAGCGGAGGCAGGATTGTTTATGGCAGACTATGCGCTGGATGCTGTTCTGGATCAGTGTCGGGCCTTTCTTAATATGGGAGAGGAAAATTATCTGTATTCTACATTTTCAGAACGAATAGGAGAAGTGGAAGGATTAACAGATAATGAAAAAAATGACTATATTCAGAAAAATGCTGGAATTATTGAAGACTATGTATTGCCTGCCTATGAAAAGCTTATCTCTGCTCTCGAGAGTATGAGAGGAAGCGGTGAGAATGAAAAAGGGCTTATTTATCTGCCTGAGGGAAGAGAGTATTATGAGATGACGGTAAAGCAGTCAACCGGTTCTGAACGTTCTATCGGTGAACTGGAGGATCTGACAAGGAGACAGATCGTTGCTGATCTGGAAGCCATGGAACAGGTCCTGGGACTAACGGCTGATGAGGCATCAGAAGCTGCTGCAGTGGTGATGCAGAACAATCCGGAGCAGATCCTCGGGAGCCTGAAAGAAGAAATCGGGAATGCATTTCCAGCGGCTCCGGAAACAGATCTTCAGGTGAAGTATGTGCCTGAGGCAATGGAAGAACATCTCAGTCCGGCGTTCTATATGATTCCGGCTATTGATAATACAGAGGAAAATGTAATCTATATTAATGAAGCTCATATGGGGGATACCCTGACTTTGTTTACGACACTTGCTCATGAGGGGTATCCCGGACATTTGTATCAGACTGTGTATTATGAGGGAACAGATCCGGATCCGGTGCGTAATATCTTCAATTTTGGCGGATATGTTGAAGGATGGGCCACTTATGCAGAAATGTGCAGTTATTATCTGACTCCTTTGACGACGGAGCAGGCGACCCTTCTGCAGAAGAACAGTTCTATTATTTTGGGCCTGTATGCTCTGGCAGATATGGGTATCCATTATGAGGGATGGAGCAGAATGGATACAGCGTCCTTTTTCAGCAGTTACGGGATCACAGATTCGGAGACTGTTGAACAGATTTATGAGTTGATCATAGGATCCCCCGGGAATTATCTGAAATATTATGTCGGATATGTGGAATTTCTGGAGTTGAAAAAGGAGTGGATCGAAGAGCGGGGAGACGCGTTCTCTCAGAAGGAGTTCCATGAGGCAGTGCTTAATGTAGGGCCGGCTCCGTTCGAGATTGTCAGGGAATATATGTGGGAGGTATGATGCGTGCTGAATTATCTGTGGGCCGGGATGATACTGACAGGTATTTTGTTTGGAGCTTTTAACGGGAAAATGGCAGATATGACGAATGCTGCCCTGGATTCAGCCGGAGATGCGGTCACATTGTGTATTACGATGATCGGCGTTATGTCGTTCTGGACAGGGATTATGGAAATTGCGTCCAGGGCGGGAATCATTGAAACGGCCTCAAAAAAGATGGGGCCGCTGATCCGCTTTCTATTTCCGGAGCTGCCGGCAGATCATAAGGCAAATGAACATATAGCTACTAATTTTATTGCAAACTTTCTGGGGCTTGGATGGGCGGCTACTCCGGCTGGACTGAAGGCTATGGAGGAACTGGGAAAGCTGGAAGATGACAGAAGAAATAGAAAAATTGCCGGGACTATCCGGAAGAAAGGGATTGCCAGTAATGAGATGTGTACATTCCTCATTATTAATATATCGTCATTGCAGTTGATTCCGGTAAATGTGATTGCTTACCGGAGTCAGTATGGAAGTGTGAATCCGGCCGCAATCGTCGGGGCGGGAATCCTGGCTACGGCAGTGAGTACAGGGGCAGCGGTAGTGTTCTGTAAAATAATGGACTGGGGAAATAAAAAGCAATAAAATTTCCGGGAATACTTGACCGATGAAGCGAAGAATGATAATATATGTGTAAGTGTAAATTCGAACAGCAGTGGCGTAAAAAGCAGGAAACGCATATGAAGTATTAAGTCGGAAAGTGCCATATCTGGCGAAAAGTATTCTAAGGAGGGAAATAATATGTTACTGAAAACCTATGAGAAAATCCTGGAGCTGTTTCATCAGAACCATGGCTATATGAATTTTGAACAGCTGAAAGATCATGGGATTACAGCGATTCAGATT
Organism: Candidatus Mediterraneibacter stercoripullorum; assembly: GCA_019115765.1. Lineage (GTDB taxonomy): Bacteria > Bacillota > Clostridia > Lachnospirales > Lachnospiraceae > Mediterraneibacter > Mediterraneibacter stercoripullorum. The sequence goes on from DXCZ01000075.1 coordinate 10,698, forward strand.
CAGGAGCTTGTGGATAAGGAGGTTCTGGAGAAGTTCGCACGGGGATGGTACTGGTGTACAGAGTGTGGGCGCGAGAAGCCTGCGGATCATAAGTATATTGAGATCGGAAAGGTGAACAGGAATGCTGTGATCTGCATGGACAGCGCCTGTTATCTTCAGGGAATGTTGAAGAAGGAACCGGAAATTGTTTCTGTAGCGACTACGAGAACGGACCGGAAGAAGATGGAGTTTGCGTTTCCGGTCAACCGTTATTATTTCCAGAATACAGATCAGGATGGGGAAATTGAGGTGATCAATACAGAGTTTGGCTCATATAAGGTCTATTCGACCGATAGGACGATGTGTGACTGTATCCGCATGAAGAACAGGCTCAGTGATGAGGTGCTGACGGAGGTGGAGACAGCATATCTGAAGAAGTCTCATGATCTGGCACGGCTTGAGGAGTATGGCAAGCGGCTTCGCGCACTGAAATGTGTGAAGGAAGAGCAGGAGAACTGGAAAGAAACTGAGACTGCAGCAGAATGAAGATAAGCGGCTGATACAGATGAAGAGTGAGAAATCGGGTGCAGAGATGCAGTCGGCCCGGATGACAGGGAGAGCAGTAGCTCTCCCGTTTTCTGTTTCCTGCAGATAGAGTCAGGAAGTTTGCGGAAAATGGCTTTATTTGGTACAATAGACAAGTGATATAGCAAGAACAGGAGAATTTACATGCAGCTTCGCTATGAGATACCGGATACATTCTGGAGTTTATTCCGGTCTGTAAACAGAGAAGTTTACATCAATGCTTTATTATGTGTTAATCAGGAATATGAATACAGCAACTATTTCCTCAGCCGGGAGGTATGCCTTCAAATTCTAAGTGATATGAATGCGCGGAAGAAGATTGAGCTTATGCGGGATGAGTCTGAGACGGACTTTGATATGCTGGAGACAGCAGCGTCACGTATACTCAACTGGCTGGTAAGGACCGGATGGCTGAAAAAGGTGGAAGACTATGTATCAATGACTACCAGCATTGTGATTCCGGACTATGCAGCTGTCTTTATTCAGGCGTTTGAAAGGTTAGATTCAGAGGGTCCAGAGGAGACAGAGATTTATATTCAGAATGTATATGCGACCCTATATTCCTTCAGGAATGATCCAAGGGTCAGCCTTGGTATGCTGCGGACGGCTCTTATTAATACGCGGCAGCTGAACAAGGCACTGCAGAATATGCTTCACAATATGGACCAGTTCTTTGACCGGCTGCTGGATAAGAAAAATTACGGCGATCTTCTGAAGGAGCATCTGGAGGGCTACGTGGAGGAAGTGGTCAGGAAGAAATATCATATCCTGAAGACTTCAGATAATTTTTACATTTACAAGAATGATATCAAGCAGTGTATCCGGGATATGAGAGAGGATGAGGAATGGATCAGCCAGGTGCGGGAACGTGCGGCGGCTTCCGGGGATGACCGGGAGGATGTGATCGATCTTCTGGATCTGATTGAAAGAGGATTTGACGATATTGAGCACCGCATTGCCAATATGGACCGGGAGCACTCGAAATATGTGCGTGCCACGGTGACCAGGCTGAACTATCTGCTGAGTGGTGAGACTGATACCCATGGACTCGTGGTCCGGCTTCTGAACCGGTTGTCCGGAGAGGATCGATACGGGGGTGAATCTGGCAACAGGAGCAGCAGAACAGAGATGGAAGAGGAACCGCTGAAGGAAGCTGCATGCCGGATGAACCTGTCTCTTCTGGAGATTCTGTCGGAGAAGTCTCTCTATAAGAGGAGAAGGAGCCGGGGGGATTTCATAAAGCAGATGGCTCCGGAGGAAGAGATGGAGGAGCTGGGCCGGGAAGACGTGTTGCGGATGAACCGGATACAGACCAGGTATAGTCAGGAAGAAATCCGGCGATTTATTGAGGAGCATATGGCAGATGATGTGATGGATACGGCAGAAATCGGTGAGATGACGGATGAGGACTTTGAGAAGCTGATCCTGGCCTATGATTATGCGGTCCGGAAGGGCAGCATATATGCAGTGGAGGAGACAGGCGGGGAAGATGAGGATGGGGAAGGTGAGAACAGAGAAGCGTCCCGTATGATACGCAATGGAAGATACTGCTATCCTGAACTGAGATTTATACGGAGGAGACCGTGATGACAGAATATTATGAACAGCTGCCAGAGGATGAGAAGGAGGAGATCACAGAGATCATAAGAACTCTGTTACGCCAGACTTATCTTCTGGAGAGAAAATATGACCGAAGGGCAGGGCGGATGGTGCCTGTCCGGGAATACAGGACAGCGGATAAACATGTGGAGTTCCTGAAGGATTATTTCCGTGTGGCAGGGATCACCCTGTTGCAGAACATGCATATGGGTATGATTTATATCCGGGACGAGAGCCTGTGGGGAGAGAAGCTGCCCAGACTGGCGACGATCTATATCCTGATACTTAAGCTTCTGTACGATGAAAAGATGTCTGAGGCGTCATCAAGCAGCAGTGTAATCGTGACTCTGGGTATGGTAAACGGAAAGGCGGGAGAGTTTCATGTGCTGAATTCTATCCCGTCTCCTACGGAGATAAGGCGGACGGTATCTTTGCTCAAGAAATATCAGCTGATCGAGCCGCTGGACGTCCTGGAGGAGCTGGACGAGAATACCCGTCTGGTGATATATCCCTGCATCAACGCCGTTCTTACCGGCGACGATATCAGACAGCTTTTAAATACTTTCAGCGAGGAGGAATACAGTGGAGAAGAATCAGCGGTTCAAGGCGCTTTCGAAGATATGCCTGAATAACTGGCATTATATAGACAGAAAAATATTGACCTTCAGCAGCGGTGTCAATTTCTTCACCGGCCATTCCGGAAGCGGAAAGTCTACGGTGATCGACGCCCTTCAGCTGGTACTCTATGCCAATACAGACGGCAGAGGCTTCTTTAATAAGGCGGCAGCGGATGACTCGGACCGTTCGCTGATCGAGTATCTGAGAGGAATGGTTAATATCGGAGATAATAATGAGTCGCAGTATCTGAGAAACCGGAATTTCTCCAGTACCGTTGTACTGGAACTGGAGGAAAGAAATGCGGAGCTATTTTCAGAAGATGAGAACAGTAATGCGGATCTGATGGCTGCGGAAAAGCTTAAAGAAAAAGGAAACAGGGGAAGAAACAGGCAGAAAGAGTGTGTCGGCGTTGTATTTGATGTGGATACTTCTACTAATGAGGTGGGAAGGCTCTTCTTCTGGCACAGAGGCGGACTGTTGGAGAATCAGTACCGGGCGGACCGGCGCTGTCTCACCACGGCAGAGGTGAGAGAGTACCTGCAGAGGACATTTGAACCATCGGACTTTTACTGTGGACCAAGCAATGAACGATTCAGGAAACAGTTGTATGATATTTATCTCGGTGGACTGGACATGGAAAAGTTTCCAAAGTTATTCAAACGTGCCATACCATTTCGGATGAATATCAGACTGGAAGACTTTGTGAAGGAATATATCTGCATGGAGCAGGACATCCACATCGAGGATATGCAGGAGAGTGTCATGCAGTATGGCAGGATGCGCGGCAAGATCGAGGAAACTATGAAAGAGATCCGGCACCTGCAGGATATCCGTGAGAAGTATGAGGAATATGAAAAAGCCGGGCAGGAGGCAGAAGCCTGCAGCTATCAGATACGGAAGCTGGAGATCATGCAGCTGGAGAGCAGGGAACAGGAACTGAAGGACCGGATGGAGGCAGGCGCAGGAGAGCGTTCCAGGCTGGAGACGATGCAGTCCAGAGAGGAAAAACGGCAGGAGGCGTTGCAGAAAGAATATGAAGAGGTGCTCCTTAGGATTGCTGACAGTGGATATTCCACTCTGGAAAAGGATCTGATCAGTCTCAATGAGACGCTTGACCGGCTCTATGGCAGCCGGGGAAAATGGCAGAAGACATCGGAAGGTCTGGCAGCCTGGAAACAGGAGGAGGTAACACCTAATCAGACGGTGTGGGATATTGAGAGCTTTGAGAAACAGAATATATCTGCAGAGCACATTCAGAGATTGAAGGATGAACTGGATGAACTGCGGGGAGAGATGGAACAGGAACTTAAGGACACGGAGAGCAGGCTGCGGGGAATTAAGAAAGAAGAAAAAGCCGCCAGAGAAGAGCTGAAAGAACTGAGGCAAGGGCGGAAGGCTTATCCCCGAGAGCTGGAGGAGGCCCGCTATGAGCTGCGTACCCGGCTGAAGGAGCGCTGCGGGAAGTTTGTCCAAGTCCAGATCCTGGCGGATATGCTGGACGTGCCGGATGAAAAATGGCACAATGCTGTGGAGGGATATCTGGGCAGCAGCCGGCTTCTATTGGTGGTGGAGCCGGAATGGGTGAAGACTGCCATGGAAATCTGGCAGGAGATGGATGTGAAGTCCGGCAGAGCGGCTCTCCTGGATACAGAGAAAGTTCTTGAGAAATACGGACGAGACAAAAGAGCCGGGAGCGGCGCAGAAATAGGAAGAGGAGAGAAAAACGGAGGCGCGGAAATCGGACAGCATCCTACAGATAAGACTGATAAGACAGATATGTCGGATCTGCCTGCGGATTCTCTGGCCCGGGAAGTAACCGCCAAGGATCCCTGCGCCCGTGCCTATATTGATTTCTTCCTCGGAAATGTGATCAAGTGTACGGATATCGATGAGCTGCGTCAGCAGAAGATCGGGATCACACCGGACTGCATTCTTTATCAGGGCTTCAGGCTTCGCCGGATTAATCCGGAGCTCTATACCCGGCAGGCATATATTGGTGAAACCAGTTTGAGACAGAGGATCAGAGGACTGGAGGAGAGATGTCAGGAACTGCAGGATCAGCGGCTTCCTCTGCAGGAGCAGCGGGAAAGTCTGAGGAGAATCCTGCAGCTGGAAAGCCTTCCCCATCCGGCGGATGAATATATGGAGTGGAAAAAGGATCTGGAAGAGATAACCACCCGAGAGAAGAGAAAGAATCAGATAATAGAAGAAATGAAAAAATTGCAGACTGAATCTGTATCAGTCTGGGAAGAAAAGAAGCGGGAAATCCTGGAAGAGCAGGGAAAAGTGAAGGAAAACCTGCAAAAACTTGCTCAGAATATCTGGAAAAATAAAGATTCTGACGAAAGAAACAAAAAAGTTTTTCTCGATATTGAGGAAGAGTTAAAAGAGAAACAAAAAGATTTTCAAAAGAATGAAAAATATGAAAAAGAATTTGAAAAATATCTTGATGGACGCCGCTCTTCTAACTGGGAATATCTGAGACAACAGCGGATGAGCGAGTATGGAAGACTGGAAAATGCAAGAAATTGTGCGTTTTCGGCACTGGCAGACCGGCGGACATTATATCTGAAAAATTACCCGAACAGGAACTTTTCTGCCACGATTCAGGATAATGTAGCCTATGAC
>DXCZ01000076.1 GCA_019115765.1 Candidatus Mediterraneibacter stercoripullorum
TATCAGTGGCGGGTGTCAATCCCCCATCTGATATACGCTCCGCGAGGCTGCGCAGGGATTCGGAGATGTATTATGTCAGCTAAAGCTGACCCGAATCCCGCGCCAAGACTCGCAAGCGAGTCTTGAATTATTGATGTGACTGTGGATGTTCGCTACAATTAGAATATTAACAGGATAAAACCGGGCGGCGGACAGGCCGCCGGAACGGAGGAAGAAATGGAAAAAGAAAATCTGCCGAAACTTTTTCAGGGACAGGGCGGCAACCTGATTATGGGGCAGGCGATGGATCTGCTTGATGGTGTTCTGGATTATAAGGAACTGATGATGGGATATGCCTGTGCAATCAAGGAGATCAACACAAAATTCGAAGTGCTGGATACGGAATTTGAGGTGCGGTATAAGAGGAATCCAATCAGCTCCATTCAGACACGGCTGAAGAGCCAGACCAGCATTCTGGAGAAGATGGCAAGGATGGGAATTCCGCCTACAAGGGAGAATATAGAGCAGAATCTTAATGATATTGCCGGAATCCGGGTGATCTGTTCCTATATCGATGATATCTATCTTCTGGCGGAGGCCCTGACAAGACAGGATGACATTAAGCTGATCAGGAAGAAGGACTATATCAGCAATCCAAAGCCCAACGGATATCGAAGTCTTCATCTGATCGTCAGCATTCCTATTTTTTTCGCGGAATCGGTCAAGGAGGTGAAGGCTGAGGTTCAGATCCGCACCATTGCCATGGATTTCTGGGCAAGTCTGGAGCATCAGATCAAGTATAAGAAGAATGTGGAACATGCAGAGAAGGTAATCGCCCGACTGAAGGAGTGCGCGGAAGAGATTGCTCATGTGGATGAGACGATGCAGGAGATACGGATTGAGATGGACGGTATCAGGGAAGAGACAACAGACGTTGAGGCGTTATATGAAAAGCTGAAAAAGATAGATATCAATCTGATGCCATGACGGCAGACTGTCAGCCGGTACATCATTTCACAATTAAAAGCATACTGTATTTTTGGTGTAATTAATCAGTAAATGATGTACTGGCTCATTGCCCTGTCGGTGGGAAACGAGCCAGACAGACATGCTTTGATCATAAAACACCGTTTTATGACCGGAAATACAATTGGTTTCTATGATATCTGAGAGGAGTAGTCCCGCAGGATCTTTTCCAGACGGCTGATCGTTTCAGACGGGGGATAAAACAGCGATTCATCCAGTGTTTCAAAAAAGTCCAAAAACGACTGCAGAAGACCGGTTTCTTCAATGTTAAGATAAATCGGTGTCCCGGAGTCAAGCGGGGTGAAGAGCAGGTATCCGGAGCTGGAAGTAATAAATATATTGGCACCGTTCCGGAGAGGTCCGATGCTTTGTTTCAGCATACGCATATGGTATATATTCTGGCGGAGCTCCTTAATTAACCGGGCAATCAACATGATCCTGTCTTCTGGTTCCGGCGTTATGTATATGTAAGAGGGATATTCCTCCAGATGTCCTGTTCGAAGAAATTCCCATACGCCTTCCTCGGAGAAGATAAGCGTGTGATTTCGATTGAGATGGCGGTCATATGTATTGTGAATATGTTCTTCGAAGGTATTGATAAAGGATTCACGGGACGGAATATCATGGCTTACATATTTTTCCAGGAACTCATGCGGCAGAAGCGCTGTCATGCATGGAGTCATCTGAAAGCTGTATTCCACAGAGGCGTCTTCGGCGAGGATCCTCTGTACGTATCGGATCTGGTCATATACATTTTCAACTTTAGTCAGCAGCGGTCTTGACAGGTCCACATAATTATTGAAAATAATTTCCAGCATGGAAAGGATATCCTGCTGACGGGTGAAAAGCCCTGTCTGTAGTGTCTCTGACAGAATGACTGCATATTCGTCTGTCAATATCAGGTATGGAAACAGTCGGAACGTCTCCAGATGAGCGCTGAGGTTGTCGTAATAGTAGTAAGGCTGGTACTGGCAGCCGCAGGTACAGAGTGGCAGGATATTCATAAGCGTGTGCAGATTGTAATTTTTCCTTGCCGTTGTAACCTGGTCTGTATTATTCAGACAGATGATATGGCTGATGACAAGCGTAGTATCATCGTGACGTGCGGAAGTCAAAAGCTGAGTCAGGAACTGGTAATCCGGACGGATCATCAGCTGAAGCTGTCCGCTGCCCCGCTGGATCTGCCTGGTAATTGCTGTAAAGACAGCCTGGTTGACTTCTGTTTCGTTGCGCAGTGCGATAAGAACGTTTCTGTCTTCTGATAACGTCGAAAATGACGTGCGGATGGTGTTCTTGTTAGCTATATCCCGGAAATTACAGAGAAATTCAAGCATGTCTTTTCGTTTGTAATAATTGTCATATCCTACCTGTGTGATGTGGTATGCAGTCTTCAGATCCCGGCATTCCCCAGGGGTTAACTGAAGAAAACTGGAGATCTTGTCCACTATCTCCGGGGAGGAAGGCGTGCGTTTTCCACGGATGATTTTATACATTAAGGAACGGTCAATGCCGCAGTATTCTGCCATGGAATACGTGCGGATATTCTTTTTGTGTATATATTCGGAAAGCAGCTGAGAAAATTCGGACATATGTGTTTCCTCCTGTGGTCAAAAATAAGTATGTTCAGTATAGCATCATGCCTGCAAAAATGCCAGATATTTGCAGAAAAAAATGTCCACAATGCTGTCCACATATTGAAATGTTTCTTCAGTATAGTAGTATATAAATGATGCCCGGCGTATGTGTGCGGCGCTGAATGATTTGTGGGCATTATGGGTGGGGCTGTTAACGCAACACCATATAAACGAGAAAGAAAATCGGAAGTTCGCTTTGAAAATCTAAGCAGTCATTCCAACTGGCAGCAGGCAGGATGAGTATGCCGGTGTCGGAAGTGTTGACTATAAGAGGTGCACGGGTCAGTCCTTAAGGTTCTCCAGGGGGGAGATATAATGGAAGTGTGTCTGGATGGATTTATGCACAAATCTTCCTTTGAAGTTTCGGGTATTAGTGCTGACTGCTTCCGGTTTTCCTCTCTCGCTGAATTCAAATATGTATGATTATCTGATCCTTTATGATTTTTGGACGGAATCTGTCGGGAAGAAAAGTATAAAACAAAAGGTATATACTGGGAAACTAATCGGGACTTCTGTGTGAAGTCCTATTTATTTTATAATGATGCCATAATAAAAAGATACTGGAAGGGATGGAAGGAATTGAATCGATTGGTGACAGGAAGCGAGCCGCCCACATATGCCTGCGTGGGAACCAGTGATGGGATTGCCTCCTACCGTTCCATGGAGACTTATATCAGCCGGATCCAGGATAACGGGACAGATGCGGAGATAGAAGTCTTCGAGGGCCTGAGGCATGGATTCGGCTTGGGAGAAGGCACTGTGGCGGAAGGGTGGATTGACCGGGCAGTGAGCTTCTGGGAACGAAATATGTAAACGATATATCCATGAGACTCGCATATATGTGAATAAAATAATATAATAACAATTATATAAATGTACTCATAAGTGAATTAAAAATTATTGAACGATGTGTGTTAAATGTGTATAATATAATTGGGGAGAGGATTATGAAACAGAGAGATCTGATTAAAAAACTTCAAAATGCAGGTTTCAGATTTGTAAGACATGGAGGAGCTCATGATATTTATAAAAGAGGGCAGGAGGAAGAAAAGATACCGCGACATAAAGAGATAAATGAGAAGCTTGCGAGAGCAATACTGAAAAAATGGGGATTATAATATTGAAGGATGGCAGGAGGCATAGAAATGAAAGTGGCTTATCCGGTTATATTTACGGAAATAGAAACGAATATACTGATTGAAGTACCTGATTTGGGGATCTTAACAGAAGCAAACGAAGAAGGTAAGGAAAAGGCGTCCTTTGCAGATGCTATTATGATGGCAAGGGATGCGATTGGAATTGCCTGCATTTCAGCAGAGGATGAGGGGAAAGAACTGGCAGAGGCCACAGCCCTGGCAGCTGTTGACACAAAAAAAGGAACGTTTGCGGAGGAAGGTCCCGGAATCGTTTCACTTGTAGATGTAGATTTGGCGGAATATCGAAGAAAATTGGACAACAGAACGGTTAGAAGAAATGTTACTTTACCTAATTGGCTTAATTTTGAAGCGGAGAAGGCAGGGATTAATGTGTCCCGAGTGCTTCAGGAGGCATTGATGAGCAAGCTTGGGGTATCAAAGCACTGAAATTTGCGGGGATGTGAAAACATTTATTATTTCCAGGATATAAGCAAAAAGTTGGCAAAGCAGCCGGAAAATCTGTGTTTCATACTTGAGATTTCCCGGCTGTTTTGCTGTCCTTTATACAGGTTTTATAACACCTTGCAGATTTATCTCCTTCCATCACAGCCACTCCCCATACCTACGGATATAGATATTCTTTACCGCAGTTACAAGAACCATATACCCAAGCAGGATTCCTGCCAGCCATGGGAAATACATGACCGGAAGAGCGGTCAGTTCAAGCGCGGTTCCCAGCGGAGTAAAGGGAATGATCGTCACCACACCGATCCCCAGGATAGAGAGCAGCGTAACAGGAGCGGATGCCAGGCTCTGTATAAATGGGATCTTCGGTGTACGGATCATATGAATGACCATTGTCTGGCTCCACATGGACTCCACAAACCAGCCGGTCTGGAACAGTGCGATGTACAGTGCCTGCGCCGCCGGATCCGTGATCTGGGGATACAGCATACCGCCGGTAAACATAGGACAGATCACAAAATACATCAGCAGATAAGTAGCAATATCAAAGACCGAGCTGGTCGGGCCGATCCACAGCATAAACCGTCCGATGCCGGATGCGTCCCATCTGCGGGGAACCTTGAGATAGCTGCTGTCCACATGGTCCCAGGAAATGGCGGTGCACGAGATATCGTAGATCAGGTTCAGCAGGATCAGGTGCAGTGAGGCCATGGGCAGAAACGGAAGAAATGCGCTTGCCGCCAGCACGGAAAACATATTTCCGAAGTTGGAGGAGGCGGTCATCTTGATATATTTGATCATGTTGGCATAGGTCTTTCTTCCTTCGATGACGCCTTCTTCCAGCACCATCAGGTCCTTTTCCAGAAGGACGACAGATGCTGATTCTTTTGCGATATCTACTGCCGTGTCAACGGAGATGCCTACGTCAGAGGCCTTCATGGCTGCGGCATCATTGATCCCGTCTCCCATGTAGCCTGTGCTGTGCCCGTTTTCTCTCAGTACACGGATGATGCGGGCTTTCTGCGACGGCGACAGCTTGGCGAATACTGTGATATCCTCTGCTGCGCTGCTCAGCTCCTGATCATCCATCTTATCCAGATCGCTGCCCAGAAGGATCCGGTCTGCCCGCAGGCCTACCTGCCGGCATATGGCACAGGTAACCTTTTCGTTGTCACCGGTCAGGATCTTTACGTCCACTCCATATTCGCGGAGAGCCTGAATAGCTGCCTTTGTGGTAGCTTTCGGCGGATCCAGAAATGCAAGAAATCCGATCAGCACCATGCCGCTTTCATCCTCGACAGAGAACTGTCCCACGGGAGAAGGATTGGTCTTCTGGGCGACAGCGATAACCCGCATTCCCTTTTCGTTCAGCTCATCCGACTTCGTAAGGACAAGGCAGCGCACCTGGTCTGTGAGTGGACGGATCTCTCCGCCGCATTCTGCATAACTGCAGCATTTCAGCATTTCTTCGACTGCGCCTTTGGTGACAAGCTGGGTCTTGCCGTCTGTATCCCGGACTACTACGCTCATTCTGCGTCGCTCGAAGTCGAAGGGGATCTCGTCTACCTTAGTGTATCTGCTGATCAGCTGATCAGATCCCAGCTCCTCCTGCTTTGAGATTACCGCGATATCGATCAGGTTTTTCAGTCCGGTCTGGAACCAGCTGTTCAGGAAGGCGTGGCGGAGGACGCGGTCGTCCTCTTCTCCGTCCACATTCAGATGATATTCCAGTATAACCTTATCCTGCGTCAGTGTTCCGGTCTTATCCGTGCAGAGGATATCGATAGAACCGAGATTCTGAATGGAATTCAGGTTTTTGATGATTACCTTTTTTCTGCTCATAGCCATGGCGCCCTTGGCCAGGGACGTTGTTACGATCATGGGAAGCATCTCCGGAGTCAGCCCCACTGCGATGGAAATCGCGAACAGCGCTGCCTGCATCCAGTCGCCTTTTGTAAATCCATTGACAAAAAGCACGATGGGAACCATGATCAGCATAAAACGGATCAGAACCCAGGAAACGGCGTTGACTCCTTTCTCGAAAGTCGTCTTCGGCGGCTTTTCATTCAGTGTTTTTGCCATTGTGCCAAGCATGGTATCGTTTCCAACGGCGATCACAATGCCTCTGGCGCTTCCGCTGATGACATTGCTCCCCATAAACGCCAGATTTCTCATATCTGTGAGAGTGTCATTTCCGTTGTCTGCTTCGCCCCACTTCTCTACCGGTTCGCTCTCTCCGGTCAGAGCAGACTGGCTGATAAACAGATCCTTTGCGCTGAGGATTCTCATGTCGGCAGGGATCATATCTCCTGCGGACAGATATACGATGTCCCCGACCGCGATCTCATCCATGGGGATTTCTGACTGTACGCCGGAGCGCATGACGCAGGCTGTCGTGTGGATCATGCCCAGCAGCTTTGCCGCTACATTTCCGCTGCGTGTCTCCTGTACGAAGCGGAGAACGCCGGAAAACATGACCATAACGGTTATAATACTTACCGTTGCGTAATTCTCATCGCCCGGATCAGCGAATACAATATCCGTAAACACGGAGATGACTGCAAGTACCAGCAGAACGACCGTAAACGGATTGATAAAGGCGGCGAAGAGTCGTTTGACAAGCGGTTCTTTCCTGCCGTAAGTAAGGATATTTTCTCCGTATTTTTCCTTTGCCTCGGCTGCGGCTTCGTTATCGAGTCCATCCGGTGAAGTTCCATAATCTTTTAATATTTTCTCTTCTGTATATGCAGCTGCCCGGTACAGCCTTTCCCGAATCCCGCTGCTTTTTGCAGCTGTGTTTCCCATTACGTGCCTTGCAAAATTTTTGTTCATTTTGTTCATCATGATCTGTACCTCCTTAAAAATGGGCGCAAAAAACCCGTCGCCCGTAAATCATCACAAAACGACGGATCAGAAAGAGAGGCACTAAAAGGAAATACGACAGGAGAGCGCATCCATGCCCATATTGTAACCGTATCGTGTCCATCGTTCTGCAATCAGACTGCAGTTACCTGTGATCAAATTAAAATCCTGACTGTGACTTCGGCATTGTTCCATGATGCCTCACCTGCCTTTCGTTTGAATCAGTCATTGGAAGTACCAAAAGGTACATTCCGGGGGTGTAAGCGGCTGTCAAGGGTCCGGGCAGGCCCGGACTTTGGCTCATCGCCATAAAAAAATCCCGTATGTCCGGATAGAACATACGGGAATAACAACCCATCAGTACATTCGTCTGAGCTTTAGCTTTGCAGGGCGGTGAAACTGTATTATGATACACCTTGCGTTCGATGTACCCTGTTCAAACCAGCTCATAGTGTCTCCACTATTTCGCGGCAACAGCCCATATCCCTGCAGTAGCCTTACCTACCGAACAATTTCAAAATAGCATGGAGAAACTGATTTGTCAACCCTGTAAATGAGGATTTTTGACTGGAACGGACTGAATTGTTAACGGAATTTTCAGGGGCTCTTTTCCAACTTTACTTGCCTATTTTCGCCCATTCCCCTATAATAAAATCAATTGATAATTTCTTATCAAATCATAACTGTCACGGCCCGGACTTCTGCCCGGCTGGGGCGAAAATCATTTTATAAGGAGGTATCCCATGTTAGACCAGACCTACTATGACAAGGCAGATGAGATCATCGCGGAACACGGGGCACATCACGCCTCTCTTATCCCGATCATCCAGGATATCCAGACGGAATACCGTTACCTGCCGCCGGAGCTTTTAAGCTATGTGGCGAAAAAGCTTGGCATTAACGAGGCAAAGGCATACAGCGTTGCCACATTTTATGAAAACTTTTCCTTTGAACCCAAGGGAAAATATATTATCAAAGTCTGTGACGGTACAGCCTGTCATGTCCGCCGATCCATTCCGATTCTGGAGAGGCTTTACAGCGAACTGGGACTTTCGCCGGAGAAGGCGACGACAGACGACATGATGTTTACGCTTGAGACGGTTTCCTGTCTCGGCGCCTGCGGGCTTGCCCCGGTGCTTACGGTAAACGACAAGGTATATCCGGCTATGACGCCGGACGCTGCGGCAGAACTGATTCGTGAGTTGAGAGGTTAAGCATATGGAAAGAATTGAAAACAGAGAAGCTCTCGAACAGGTTCGGGAGACGTCGAAGGAAAAGATTGAGAACAGCAGATGCCGGATCCTGATCTGTGCAGGTACCGGATGTCTGGCGGGCGGTTCCGGAGAGATCTATAAGAGGATGTGCGAGCTGGTTGCGGAGCATCCGGATATAGAGGTACACTTCGGACCAGAGATCGCCCACGGCAACGGAGAGATCGGAGTTAAGAAAAGCGGATGTCACGGCTTCTGTGAGATGGGACCGCTGATGCGGATCGAACCTCAGGGAATCCTGTATACCAAGGTGAAGCTGGAGGACTGTGATGAGATCTTCCACAGAACCATTGAAAAGGGAGATGTGATCCGTCATCTTTTATTTAAGCAGGACGGCATCGAGTATCAGAAGCAGGAGGAGATCCCGTTCTACAAGAAGCAGACGAGAAATGTTCTGAAAAACTGCGGACACATCGACGCGGAGCATATCCAGGAGTACATATCCACCGGTGGTTACCGTGCGCTGGAGAAAGCGCTTTTCGAGATGACGCCGGAGGAGATCATCAAGGAAGTGTCTGACTCCAACCTGCGGGGCCGTGGAGGTGGCGGTTTCCCCACTGGATATAAATGGTCTCAGGTGGCGAGGCAGCAGGAGAAGGAGCGCTATGTTGTCTGTAACGGCGACGAGGGCGATCCGGGTGCGTTTATGGACCGGAGCATCATGGAAGGCGATCCTCACAAGATGATCGAGGGTATGATGATCGCCGCTTATGCTGTAGGAGCAAAAAATGGATACATCTATGTTCGTGCAGAGTATCCGCTGGCCATCAGCCGTCTGAAGCTGGCGATCGCCCAGGCGGAAGAGTGCGGACTGCTCGGTGACAATATCCTTGGAACTGATTTCTCTTTCCATTTACATATCAACAGGGGAGCCGGCGCGTTCGTCTGCGGAGAAGGAAGCGCCCTGACTGCGTCCATAGAAGGAAACCGGGGAATGCCGCGAGTTAAGCCGCCCCGTACGGTAGAGCAGGGACTTTTCGGAAAGCCGACGGTTCTCAACAATGTGGAGACATTTGCCAATGTGCCCATGATCATCATGGAAGGGGCGCAGTGGTTTAAGGGGATCGGCCCGGAGAACAGCCCGGGAACGAAAGCTTTCGCCCTGACCGGAAGTGTGAAGCACACCGGACTGATCGAGGTGCCCATGGGTACAACGCTGCGTGAAGTTATCTATGATATCGGAGGCGGCATCAAGGGTGACGGTGAATTTAAGGCTGTGCAGATCGGCGGACCTTCCGGCGGCTGTCTGACGGAGCAGCATCTCGATGTGAGCCTGGACTTTGATTCTCTGAAGAAGATGGGCGCCATGATCGGATCCGGCGGTCTGGTAGTCATGGATAATCACACTTGTATGGTAGAGGTTGCCCGGTTCTTCATGAACTTTACCCAGAATGAGAGCTGCGGTAAATGTGTGCCCTGCCGTGAAGGAACGAAGCGTATGCTGGAGATCCTGGAGCGGATAGTTGCCGGAAATGGTAAGCTGGAAGATCTGGATATGCTTGAGGAGCTGGCAAACATGATTACAGAGACAGCGCTGTGCGGACTCGGAAAGAGCGCGGCTCTTCCGGTCATGAGTACTCTGAAACTGTTCCGGGACGAGTACATCGAGCATGTGGTGGACAAGCGCTGTGCGTCTCATACATGTTCTGCCATGAAGCGGTTCATCATCAGCCCGGAGCGGTGTAAAGGATGCTCCAAGTGCGCGAGAAACTGTCCGGCTGACGCCATCAGCGGCAAGATCAAGGAGCCCTTTGTCATTGATACGGAAAGATGTATTAAATGCGGCGCCTGCGAGAGTTCCTGTGCATTCGGCGCGATTCACATTGAATGGTAGGAGGAGAGACGAGAATGAGTTATATGACGATCAACAACAGACGGGTGGAATTCACCAACGAGAAGAATGTACTTTCCGTCATCCGCAAATCGGGGATCGACCTTCCTACATTCTGCTATCACTCAGAACTGTCCACATACGGCGCCTGCCGCATGTGTGTGGTGGAGGACGACAGAGGAAAGATATTCGCATCCTGTTCCGAGGTGCCCAGAGACGGCATGGTGATCTATACGAATACACCGAGACTGCAGCATCACCGGAAAATGATCATCGAACTGCTGCTGGCTGCACACTGCCGGGACTGTACGACCTGCGCGAAGAACGGCGTCTGTACACTGCAGAAGCTGTCCCGTCAGCTTGGTATCACGGAAGTGCGTTTTGAAAATAATAAGAAGCAGCTGCCAATGGATACGACTTCGGACTGTATCATAAGAGATCCGAATAAGTGTATCCTCTGCGGCGACTGTGTCCGCACCTGTGATGAGATCCAGGGCCTTGGAGTACTGGACTTTGTATTCCGCGGATCCAAGATGCAGGTGACTCCGGCATTTAACAAAGACCTGGCGCAGACAGACTGCGTAGGATGCGGACAGTGCCGTGCCGTATGTCCTACCGGTGCGATCAGCATCAAGCAGGACGTAGAGCCGGTTTGGAAAGCCCTTTCTGATAAAAATATCCGGGTGGTTGCTCAGATTGCCCCGGCGGTACGTGTTGCGGCGGGCGACAAGTTCGGCATCAAAAAAGGTGAGAACACCATCGGACGGCTGGCGGCAGCCCTGAGAAGGATCGGCTTTGACGAAGTATATGACACCAATTTCGGCGCGGACCTGACGGTCATGGAGGAGTCGAAGGAATTCCTGGAGCGCCTGGAGTCGGGCGAGAAGCTTCCTCTTTTCACATCCTGCTGTCCTGCATGGGTGAAGTTCTGCGAGGAGAAATATCCGGAATTTAAGGATAATCTCTCTACATGTAAATCACCTCAGGAGATGTTCGGTGCTCTTCTGAAAGAGGAAGCGCGGATGAATAAAGATAAAGACGCCCGCCGTACCATGGTCGTCTCGATCATGCCTTGTACAGCGAAAAAGGCGGAGATCAAACGGCCCGAGCATTTCACAGATGGGGAACAGGATATCGAGTATGTACTTACTACGACAGAGATCACCCGTATGATCCAGGCGGCCGGAATCGATCTGGCACAGCTCCAGCCGGAAGCCCTGGATATGCCATTTGGTCTTGCTTCGGGAGCAGGTGCGATCTTCGGTGTTACAGGCGGTGTGACAGAGGCTGTGCTGCGCCGTCTGGTGAACAGCAACCGGACCGAAGATCTGGAAGCTATCAGCTTCACGGGTATCCGCGGCGTGGACGGTATTAAGGAAGCGACAGTTACACTGAACGGCAGAGAGCTGAAGATCGCTGTTGTCAACGGCCTGCACTCTGCGGAGGAAGTGCTGGACAAGATGAAGACTGGGGAAGTTCATTATGATTTCGTAGAAGTCATGGCCTGCAAGAGAGGCTGTATCGCAGGAGGCGGCCAGCCTGTGCCCATCGGTCCCAGGACAAAGAAGGCCAGACTGGAAGGCATCTATAAGATCGACCGCATGGCACAGATCAAGCTCTCCAATGAGAACCCGATTGTGAGCACGGTCTATGACGGAATCCTGAAAGGAAAAGAACATAAACTGCTGCATACAAGGTAGGAAGAGCGGGGCGTACCGCGGAAACGGTACGCCCCATTTATGGAATGAAATTATCGGCAGGATTCGTTGCTGATCAGTTTTGTCTGAAATGTAATATGTTGATGTTCTCTTTTTCCGTCCCATCAGCCTCTTTCAGATCGGACCGGCAGTTCCTCCGTTTCTGCCTTATAGTCTGTGATTCCTTCGCCTGCATTGGGGTGAACCTGGCTATAGGCGAAGTCCACAAGAAATACAGCCATGAGAGCGATGCATATGATCCGGAGCTTTTTCTCGTTCAAAGCCATGAGAGCGTTGTCGATGATCGGCGCAATGACATAGACCACCGCGATCCCGCCAATTCCGAATACAAGAAGTCCTTCTGCGCAGATCCTGCCGTTCAGATTCAGGAAGTATCCGCTGTAATCCCACCATTTCAGTCCGCCGGAAGTGAACTCCATAAATACAGACGTCATATACTCAAGAAAGCCGCACACGACGATGGTAGCTGTGAACTCCAGTGCGGGATTCCTCCGGAGTCTGGTCAGAAGCGTCAGGATCAGGATCGAGCCGGTTCCATAGATCGGAAGCCAGGGACCGTGCAGCGCGCCCCGGTTGACAAATTCTCCGTCCGTGATCAGGTGCATGCTGACTTCCCATACCCAGCCGAAGACGGCCAGGCTCAGGAAGATGACGATCAGTGACCAGATCGTATAGTGACGCATATAGTTCAGCGACTGTACCAGTTTCCGTTTGTCTTCCTCCGGGATCGGGTAAAACCGCACCGGGTATGCCAGGCCCTGCATATCATCGATCAGGGCGTGAATCCGTACGTGTTCTGCCTGCCTGCGCTCATACTCCCGCTCCTCTTCGCGGGTGAAGAGCAGCAGTCCAAGATTCCTTGCCAGGAATCCTCTCAATCCGGTCAGATCTCCGTCCGGATCCGGCGGCTGCTGCGTGACGGCGTATACATCTGCGTATTTCTCTCTCAGGAGGGCCGGATCTGGTTTCTCGTAGAGATACCAGTCGTACAGCATTTCAGATCCGGGGATCTGTTTCTCCCTGGCGAGAGCCCGAAGCTGTGCGTAATATTGAGTGAAAGCCGCTGTTTTATATGGATTTGTGAAAAATATATTGAAGATCCCCAGCGTCAGGGAGCCGAGGATGGACCATCCGAGAAAGGACAGTTCAAATACAAAGCATTCCCATTTGTGTCCCTTCATCATTTTCCGGGAAAGGGTGACTGCCTGGCAGGCGTTCATGTCCGGATTTTCCGCCACAATATAGGGTACGAGAAAATAGGAGTACCGCTTGATAAACGCTCCCACGATGGTCAGACTCCACAGTGTATAGAACGTATAAGTGACAAGCATGGTCCAGGATGCTTTCAGCCATTTCTTTACCCGCAGGAGGAAGATGAATCTCTGAGGAGTGACCTGGGAATATGTCAGCCCCTCCAGAAAAATCCTTCTGATTACAACCGGAAACAGATTTTGGATCAGGAACCAGAACAGGAAATATACGATCACGCCGCACAGGATCAGAATGACGATCCCCAGGTTGTCTGAGCCGGTAATGGATCCGATAGCTGCTACTGCGGTGACTATGATAGAACCGGAAGTGATCTGATTGACCAGATCAGAAAGCATCCCTCTGGTCCGGCCGAACATGGGATTGCCCTGCTCTGACTTTTGGATGGCGTCCTGACGGAGCTGCTCGGACAGTTCACGCCCTGCCTCGGTGTCTTTGTCTGCAATCTGCATCAGCACGTCATCCCAGCTTACTGTCCATCCGGGACTGCTGACGGAGAATTCAATGTTTCCCGATGGATCTTCCCCGATCTGCTCATATGTCTGCATGGATGAGAAGTTCAGGGAACTTTTGAATTCTGCACCGAGAAAGGCTGCGATCAGGCAGGCTGCCACGAAGATCAGATAGTGCTGTTTCAGGGAGCGTTTCCCCCGTTTTTTCATTTCTTTTCTTGTCAACATTGTCTCAGTTACCGGCTGTGCCAGAGTAATGCAGCCGGTTCTCTCTTTCCTTTGTATTGATACCTCAGACAGAGGCGCTTTCATATTCTATCACAGAGAATTTCTGAAAACAAGGAAGAGAAAGAGGATTGACATCTGACCGGGGGATGGTATACTGATTAATGTAATGAAAAGGCGGAGGGAATACTCCTTGTTTCTGCCGGATGGCAGCAGGTTTCATTACGGGAAATGAAAATGAATACGGAAAAAGATAGAGTGAACATGAGTTCATGAAGGGGTGCACCACCACGGGTGTATTTCTTTGTGAACTCTTTTTTATTTCACAGGAAACTATGTTCCCTGTGAAATAAAATCGCTCCGCGGGATGCGCACTCGCACAAAGTGGAAGTTAGTCGCTAAAGCGACCGCGCTCGGCGCGAGAGTTCCGCAAGCGGAACTCTTTGTTCAAGGAAACTGCGTTCCTTGTACTTGTCTGTTTTTCCGGAAAGGAGGGTGCTATGATCCGGGTCAACGGAGAAGAAAAACATCTGGAAAATGAGATCACACTCCAGGATTTCCTGGAGCAGGAGGGATATCAGACCGGACGGATCGCTGTGGAGAAAAACGGCGGGATCGTCCCGAAAAGCCAGTACGCCGAAACACTGCTCCACAGCGGAGATGTGCTGGAGATCGTAAGTTTTGTAGGAGGAGGCTGACATGAGATTTTTAAAAGAAGAGATACAGGAGGCCCTCTGTCTGAGGCATACGCCTGAGATACAGGAACGGCTGGACCGGGGCCGGGTGGCTGTCGCAGGTCTGGGCGGACTTGGATCCTGCGTGGCTGTGGCTCTTGCCCGGATTGGCGTAGGACATCTGCATCTGATCGATCATGACCGGGTCGACCTGACCAATCTGAACCGGCAGCAGTACTTTATGCGGCATGTGGGCATGTACAAGACGGACGCCCTCAGAGAGCAGCTACTGGAGATCAACCCCTGGCTGGACATCCGGACCGACTGCGTCCGGGTCTGCGAGGAAAATATCCGGGAACTTTTTGTAGAGGACGATATCATCTGCGAAGCCTTTGACGTGCCGGAGAACAAAGCCATGCTGGTAAACGGTATCCTGGGGCAGTTTGACGAGAAGAAGATCGTCAGCGCTTCGGGAATGGCAGGCTATGGAAACAGCAACGCCATCCGGACAAGGAAGATCACGGACCGGTTCTATCTGTGCGGGGACGAGGTCAGCGATTCCAGAAACGGTCTGGGACTTATGGCGCCCAGAGTGGGAATCTGTGCGGGGCATGAGGCGAATCTGATCGCTCAGCTGCTAATAGAAAAGACAATAAAAGGAGAAAAAAGAAAATGACAGATTTAAACAAAGACACATTTTGTCTGGGAGGACACGAATTCCAGTCACGTTTCATATTGGGATCGGGGAAATATTCCCTGGAACTGATCAAAGCTGCGGTGGAGAATGCAGGAGCGCAGATCATTACACTTGCTCTGCGGCGTGCAAACCAGGGAGGCCTGGCAAATATCCTTGATTACATCCCGGAAGGAGTGACTCTTCTTCCCAACACATCCGGCGCAAGGAACGCGGAGGAGGCAGTCCGGATTGCCCGCCTGGCCAGAGAAATCTGCCAGAGCGATTTCATCAAGATCGAAGTGATCCATGATTCCAAATATCTTCTTCCCGATAATTATGAGACAGTGAAAGCAACCGAGATCCTGGCAAAAGAGGGATTCGTAGTCATGCCTTATATGTATCCCGACCTGAACGCTGCCCGGGATCTGGCAAATGCAGGCGCAGCCTGCATCATGCCTCTCGGATCTCCCATCGGATCCAACAAGGGAATCTGCACGAAAGAGTTTATCCAGATCCTGATTGATGAGATCGATCTGCCCATTATCGTTGACGCAGGCATCGGAAGACCGTCCCAGGCATGTGAAGCCATGGAGATGGGAGCGGCGGCAGTTATGGCGAATACCGCTATTGCCACGGCCGGAGATATCCCTGCTATGGCCGGCGCGTTCCGGAAAGCTATTGAGGCAGGAAGAACCGC
Organism: Candidatus Mediterraneibacter stercoripullorum; assembly: GCA_019115765.1. Lineage (GTDB taxonomy): Bacteria > Bacillota > Clostridia > Lachnospirales > Lachnospiraceae > Mediterraneibacter > Mediterraneibacter stercoripullorum. Next base: position 15,916 of record DXCZ01000076.1, read on the forward strand.
ATATCTGTCTGGTATGGGCCGTGTGATCGAGAAAGGATCCAGCGCATCCTCGCCGCTGACAGGATTTCTTCAGGAACAGGAGATGAACGGCAATGAGTAAGAACGACCATATTAATGAAAGCATATTAAGCGATGAGATCCGGGAGCACCAGAAGGAGAACCGGATCGACCATATGACATATCTCCCGGGCATGGAGGTGATCGAATCCGATGTGATGGATCAGGTGCTGGCCGCCATGAACGCATATGACTATGATAAATATACGGACAGCGATGTGCTCCGGGCACTGGCAAAGGACAATCGGACCCCGGAAGACTTTGCGGCCCTCCTCTCTCCGGCGGCTCTTCCTCATCTGGAAGAGATGGCGCAGCTGGCACAGCAGGAGACTAGGAAGCATTTCGGAAACTCGGTCTATATGTTTACGCCGATCTATATCGCGAATTACTGCGAGAACTACTGCATTTACTGCGGCTTCAACTGCCACAACAAGATCCGCCGGGCAAAGCTGAACTATGAAGAGATCGATAAGGAGATGAAGGCGATCGCGGAGAGCGGGCTTCAGGAGATTCTGATCCTTACCGGAGAGAGCCGGGCAAAGTCCGATGTGGAATATATCGGCGAGGCATGTAAGATCGCCCGGAAATATTTCAAGGTCATCGGTCTGGAAGTATATCCTATGAATTCCGATGAGTACCGTTACCTTCACGAGTGCGGCGCCGATTATGTGACGGTTTTCCAGGAAACCTATAATTCGGACAAATACGAAACCCTGCACCTTGCCGGACACAAGCGCATCTTCCCCTACCGGGTCAATACCCAGGAACGTGCGCTGATGGGCGGCATGAGGGGAGTGGCCTTCGCGGCTCTGCTGGGGCTGGATGATTTCAGAAAGGATGCTTTCGCCACGGGTATGCACGCCTGGCTCCTCCAGAGAAAATATCCTCACGCGGAGATCTCCTTCTCCTGTCCCCGCCTGCGGCCCATCATCAACAACGACCGGATCAACCCCATGGATGTCCATGAGGCCCAGCTCCTTCAGGTGGTTACCGCTTACCGGCTGTTCATGCCTTATGCCGGCATAACCATCTCTACCCGGGAATGTGCGAGAGTGCGGGATAATATCGTCAACATTGCGGCGACAAAGATATCCGCGGGAGTCAGCACCGGTATCGGAAGCCATGTGGAGGAAGTGGAAGACAAAGGAGACGAGCAGTTTGAGATCTCCGATTCCCGGACGGTAGACGAGGTGTACCGGGACCTGACCCGGCTTCACCTGCAGCCGGTCATGAGCGATTACATCTATGTGTAGGAAATGTGCTGCATGTAAGGAAAATGTATATAAGGAAACACGAGTAAGATGTGCAAGAGAATGAAATATCAGGAGATCGATTTCTCAAAAGTGATCGCAGTCTCCAACCGTCACCTGACCCGCCTGCCCTATCTGGAGCAGGCGGACCGGATCTGCAGCTTCCATCCGAGGGCGTTCCTGCTCCGGGAGAAGGATCTGCCGCCGGAAGAGTACCTGAGACTTGCAGAAGAAGTAAAGCGGATCTGTGACCGGCATCATGTAACTATGATCGCTCATTTCTACCCGGAGGCAGCAGAGAGAATCGGATCCCGGTTCCTCCATCTGCCTCTGTGGAAGCTGAAGGAACTGCGGCGGGGATCCTGCGAAGCTCCGGACGAAGAGACAAATGGAGTGACAGGTGAAGTGCGAGATGATGAGAACAGAGTAAAAACATCTGGTGTGCCGCAAAATTCCACGCCGCAAAACCCCATGCCGCAGAAGGGCGGCCTCAAGATCGGCGTCTCTGTCCATTCTGCGGAAGAAGCCCGGGAGGCGGTTCGGCTGGGGACCTCCTATCTCACAGCAGGTCATATATTTGCCACGGACTGCAAGAAGGGGGTTCCGCCCCGGGGACTGGAATTCTTAAAAGGAATCTGTGAACTGGCTCCTGTGCCTGTGTACGGGATCGGAGGGATCAGGCTGGATCCGGAGCAGATCCGAGAGGTACTGGCGCAGGGAGCGGCGGGGGCGTGTATCATGTCGCAGATGATGAGGATGTAGGGAGAATGCTGCGCAAAGGGTTTACGAAAATACGATATCTGCCGTATAATAAATCAAAAAAGTTCAGACAAAAGAGGACAGTCAGGAAAGGATAGAGATATTATGGCAGGATATGTAATGAAGATAGCTCTGGAGAATACCCATCCGCCGGTGTGGAGGCGTGTGATGCTCCCGGATAAAATAACGTTTGCAGATCTCCACAGAGTGATCCAGATTCTGTTTGGGTGGGAAGATTTCCATCTGCATGACTTCGTTACCCCTTCGCGCCGGGTGAGTATAGGCTCCGGATCAGATGAATGGGAAAGTTATGATTATGAGGAGCATGACGTTCTGGTGGATGGCTTCTGGGATTCCTGCAAATGGATCCGGTATACTTATGATTTCGGTGACAGCTGGGAGCATAAGATCACCTATGAGAAGACGGATGAAGAATATCACGGCCGGACAGCAGTGCTGGTGAAGGCAAAGGGGGATAACTTTGCCGAGGACAGCGGCGGCATATACGGGGAAGAGGCCAGAGAACCTTTTGTATGGGAAAAAACGGCAAATGAGCTGGAAGAATTTCAAATTCCGGCACGTTCGGGGGAGAAACTTCAGATTCCGGAGAGCCCGATGGAGATGATGAAACGGCTTGCCGGTATGCTGGACGAACAGTGGGAACAAGTGAAGAAAGTTCAGGAACAACGCAGCCACTCCGAGGTTGGCAAAAAAGTGAAAATGTGGGAACAGAGCCGTGAAGAGGACGGCGCGGCCGAAACTGTGCCGGGGACAAAAACGAACCAAGAACTTCTCGGAGGTCTTTCCCGTCAGGAGGCCAAGGATTATTGCAAATATCTGCAGATTCCGGTCCCGGAAACGGAAGAGAAAGAAAATATGATCCGGAAGATCGCGGCGGAGTTCCGGACACATCCGGAATACCTGTTGTATGTATTGGATGAAAATGAATACAAAGAGTTCGTGAGATGGAGCAGGCAGCAGCCGGGCGAGATCAGCGATCCGGACCGGCAGCCTGACATGCCTGCCAAGGCGCTTGCCCTGGGCCTTATGGATCTGAGCTGCGCTCAGGAAAACGGCAGTCAGGTGATGAAGATAAGCTTTGCGTCCGATCTGGAAGAGATCGTGAGACCCTTAACAAACTGCCGCCCGATATGGCGGTGGTTAAAGGGGTATTCGGATAAGCTCAGGAGCTTTATCCTTGTACACGGCATGATCGAGATGGAGGAATTGTATCGGCTGTTCTGCGATACATATAAAGAAACCGTCACCCGGACAGACTTCTTCCGGTTCGTTTACTGGCACGCTAGATTCAATAATCTGATCCAGACCATGTACACGCCGGATGGAACCTGTTATGCTGCGGCCTGCCAGATCGACGGCAGCCAAGTGCTGGCAGATCGAGAAAAATATGCGGCTGATATGGACTATAAAAGATGGACGAAGTCAGAGCTGGTGAAAAAGGCAGACGGGGTAATGGAGAATACTGCAGCGCTTCAGGAACTTTACGCAGGGATAATGTATGGAATGGGTCTGCCTGAGCCGGCGGCAGAGCAGATCATGGAAGACATCGTAATGGAGATTAAAAACGGGTGGACACTGACGGAGATTATGGAGGAGACACTCCTGCCGGATCCGGAACAGGAGAGTTTGATGTCCATAGGCGCGATGTGGACTAATCTGGCTGACGCTATGCTGGAGATGGAACTTCCCATGCTCAAAGGGAGAAGCCGTAAAGAGTATGCCTCTCTGAAGAATATCTCTCCCTGGGAGGTGGGAATGGTCCTCCCCCCTAAGAATAAAACAAATACAAAAGACAGGCATATATGGGAATTCTCTGTGAAGGAACAAGAAAACATATATCTTGCATGGAATGAAGCCGTTCCGGGGATAGAAGAAATATGGGAATTTGCTGAAAAAGAAAACATCTGGTCGGAAGAATATCTGTTTTTGCTGGCGGATATCTGTTCTTTCTATAAAGAAAAACAGAAGGTCCGGCAGCTGATCCGCCGTCTGAAGAAAAGTTCTGCCAGGGGAAGAGAAGCGGCGGAATTTCTAGAACTGGATATGGACGGTGATCTGGATAGAATGCTGAATGAAATGGATTTTGCCATGCGGGGAGGATTTTACGAGGAGGATCGGACGCCTGTCCAGATGCCCTATGTCAGGACCAATCCCAAGATCGGCAGAAACGCTCCATGCCCCTGCGGGTCAGGGAAGAAATATAAGAAATGCTGTGGGAAATAAGTTTGTGCCTGGAAGAAGCTGTCCGTTCCGGCGGTCAGAGAAATTTCTGTTATAAAGAAAATGGGGCTGTCGGGAAGTAGATAGTTCCAAGCAGGGGGCAGGCGTAACTCATAACGAGTCACGCCTGCCCCTGAAATGTGTGCCGAGCATAACACTAATCTTACTGGTGAAAGTCCAGTCACGGATATTTACTGCCAAGTATAGCGAACTACAAGCCTCGAGGCTTAAAAAAACCCGAATTCTCTGGGATTGCCTCTTCCCTGTATGTCAGGGGCTAAAAATCGGTATTAACCGGCAGCCCTATTGCGCCAATTCCTTCGTATCTGGATTCTGTCTCAAGCTTCAGCAAAGAAGCTTAAGCCGACAATACAGGATTTTATTTATACCATACAACTGCCTCATAGGGCCTCAGTGTCCACACCGTTCCTTCCGGTGTTTTCTCATCTTGATAGTTCCCGATCACCCGCTCGTATCCGGATACATCCGGCGCGTCTTTCCACTGGCATTCTCTGCCGTAGAAGTTTGCCGCCATGATCAGCTCATGGCCCTCATACGTCCTGCGATATGCAAATACACAGGGATCCTTCTGAGCCAGCGGCTGGATATCGCCGTAAGCGATGACGTCCAGTTCTTTTCTCAGAGCGATCAGCTTCTGATAATAGTGGAAGATGGAATCCTCATCCTTTAGCTGGTCTGCCGCATTGATCTTTGTGTGGTTCCCGTTCACTGCGATCCAGGGCTCCGCACTGTCTTCAGCGGAGAATCCGGCGTACTTCGTATCATCCCACTGCATGGGCGTACGTCCGTTGTCACGGGAGTGGATCTGGATGATGCGCAGGGCGTCGGAAGCGGACAGCCCTTTGTCCTGCAGGATCTGATAATGGTTCAGGCTTTCCACATCCTTGAACTGGGAGATGTCTGTGAAGTCTGTGTTGGTCATACCGATCTCCTCGCCCTGGTATACATAAGGCGTACCTCTCAGGCAGTGGATGACAGTTCCCAGCATCTTTGCAGATTCCTTCCAGTATTTTCCCTCATCGCCAAAACGGGATACCACACGGGGCTGGTCGTGGTTGCACCAGAATACAGCGTTCCATGCGTTGTGCTCCGCCATGCCGGTCTGCCACTGGAAGATAATGTCCTTGAGCTTCTGGAAATCTGCGGGGACAAGTACCCATTTCTCATTGCCCATGAAGTCTACCTTCAGGTGATGGAAGCTGAATACCATGGACAGCTCATGGGTATCAGCGCCTGCATATTTGTAGCAGTTCTCGATGGATGTGCTGGACATCTCGCCCACCGTGATGATCTCGGCATCTGTTCCGAAGGTCATGTCGTGGAGTTCCTTCAGATATTTGTGGATGTTGGGGCCGTCTGTGTAATATTTCCGCCCGTCACCGGTCTCATCGTCCTCGAAGCATTCCTTGCTGATCAGGTTGATGACGTCGAAGCGGAAGCCCTTTACTCCTTTATCCATCCAGAAACGGATGATCTTCTGTACTTCTTTTCTTACATTTTCATTATCCCAGTTCAGGTCTGCCTGGCTTACGTGGAACAGGTGGAGATAATACTCGTCGAATTTTTCTACATATTCCCATGCATTTCCGCCGAACTTGCTCTCCCAGTTGGTAGGCGGCACGCCGTTTCCTTTCCCTTTGCGGAAGAAGAAGAAATCTTTGTAGTAAGGATCGCCTGCCATGGCTTTTTTAAACCACTCATGCTCAGTGGAAACATGGTTGAACACCATATCGAACATCAGGCGGATGCCTCTTTTGTCTGCCTCTGCGATCAGTTCCTCTACGTCTGCCATCGTGCCGTATCTGGGATCGATATTATAGTAATCCGCGATATCATATCCGTTGTCGTTCTGAGGAGATACGAAGAACGGAGTGAGCCAGATATAGTCCACGCCCAACTCTTTGATATAATCCAGTTTTTCAATCACGCCTCGGAGATCTCCCAGTCCGTCTTTATTCGTATCGCAGAAGGACTTGGGATAGATCTGATATACAGTGCTCTTTCTGAAATCTGTTTTCATAACTTCAAAACCTGCCCTTTCCTTGTTATGGTTTGTCTATACCCGGCCCGCAGATCCTGCCGCGTGCCGGGAGCCATCGTGTTCTGATTTCTGTTAATCCCAGGAGATGACCGTTGTTTCTCCTGCTTTTGCGTCCATACCGGAGTGCATTTTGATATTTGCAGCGCTTCCTTCGCCTGTTACGATCAGCATAGTAGTGCAGGGATGTCCGGCTGCTTTGATCTTGACCGGATCGAATTCGATCAGCGGCTGTCCTGCCTTTACATGATCTCCTTCGTTTACAAGGAGCTTGAATCCGTCTCCGCCCATATCTACGGTATCAACGCCCACGTGGATCAGGAGTTCCAGTCCGTTGGGAAGTGTCAGGCCGCATGCATGGCCGGTGTCAGCCATAACAATGCTCACGTCACAGTCTGCCGGAGCGGTAACGACTGTATTGGAAGGCTCGATTGCGAGTCCGTCGCCCATGATTTTCTGTGAGAATACATCGTCCGGTGCTTCCTCGATGGGCATTACTTTTCCGTCAAGGATGGATTTCAGTTCTTTTACATCTGCTGCGGGAGCAGCGTTCTCTGTCTTTGCCTCAACAGCTGCAGTGCTTTCTGCCGCTGTATCAGCAGCCGGAGCAGCCTCTTTGCCGAAACGGTCTTCTTTGCTAAGTCTGATCCGTCCTACGATAGTAGTCAGGACAAACGGAACGACGATCGCTACAGCCATGGCCAGCAGGAAGATCAGCCAGAACTCCGGTTTGATGGAAAGGATTCCCGGAAGTCCGCCGACGCCGATACTCAGAGCCTCTACGCCGAAGCCGACAGAGATCATTGCCGCGCAGCAGGAACCGATCATACCGCATACAAGCGGGAAGCCGTATTTCAGGTTAACACCGAAGAGTGCAGGTTCTGTAACACCCAGGTAACAGGAGATACATGCCGGTACATTGACCTGCTGTGCCCGCTCGTTCTTCTTCTGAAGGAAGGACATAGCCAGTACGCTGGAGCCCTGTGCGATATTTGACAGAGCGATCATAGGCCAGAGGATCGTGGAATCTGCCGTGTTGATCAGCTGTGTATCGATGGCGTTTGTCATGTGGTGCAGACCGGTCATAACCAGCGGAGCGTATAACAGACCGAATACCGCTGCAAACAGGAAGCGGAAGTCAGATGTAAGACCTGCATATACTACATCACCGATAGCGTTTCCGATCGTCCAGCCGATGGGACCTACAATTGTATGTGCGATGATAACTGCCGGAACAAGGGAGCAGAACGGAACCACGATCATGCTGACTACTTCCGGACATATCTTCTTAAAGAACTTCTCAAGGTAAACAAGGACGAAGCCGGCCATCATAGCTGCAATGACCTGTCCCTGATAACCGATCATCTCTACCTGTGCAAATCCGAAATCCCATACAGGAATCTGATCCGCGGGAGTATCTGCCACGCTGAAGCCGTTCAGCAGCTGGGAAGATACAAGTGTCAGACCAAGAACAATACCAAGAATCTGTGTGGTACCCATCTTCTTGGTGATGGACCATACGATACCTACCGGCAGCAGGTGGAATACAGCTTCACCGATCAGCCACAGGAAATTGTACATTCCATTCCAGAACTGATAAACATCTGCCAGACTCTGTGTTCCGTTATTGAAGAAATTAATCTCACCGATAATATTTCGGAAGCCCAGCACAAGACCGCCGCAGATCAGGGCCGGGATCAGAGGAGCGAAGATCTCGCCCAGTGTACCCATGACTTTCTGAAGTGGATTCTGATTAGTCTTGGCAGCAGCTTTCACGGCGTCCTTACTTACACCTTCGATTCCGGCGTAAGAGGTGAACTCATTATAAAATGTTGCTACATCGTTGCCGATAATAACCTGGTACTGGCCCGCCTGGGTAAATGTACCTTTGACGCTTGGCAGATCCTCGATTGCTTTTTCATCCGCCTTTTTCGGATCGACCAGTACGAAACGCATTCTTGTCATGCAGTGGGATACCGCCTGTATATTTCCTTTTCCCCCGATCAGATCCAACAGACGTTTTACATCATTTTCATACTTGCCCATTGTTTCTCTCCTTTTCTCTTTAAACTGGTTTTATTGTTCCCACAGACAAGTTCTTTAAACGAACCGAACTTGTTTGAACAACTACACTATAGCACTCTTGTTTAAACATGTCAACGAGGGAAATAGAAAATGTTAAGTTTCGGTTAAACTTAACAAAAACAGGCAAGAAATTTTGTGAAGATGTTCAGAACATATCGTGGAGTTTCAGGTTACTCTTGATTTTCATGTAGGGCGTTTTTATAATGAAGTGAGATGTTTAAACAAGAGGTGTGAACAAAATGCCAAAAGCTAAATACGACCACATATACAGAGATTTAAAAGAAAAGATCGAGACAGAATATTATGCATATCAGGAGATGCTCCCCTCAGAACATGCACTGGTGGAGGAGTACGGCTGCTCCCGCAACACCGTCCGCCGGGCTATTGCCGGTCTGACAGCAGACGGTTATGTCCAGCCCATGCACGGGAAGGGCGTGAGAAATATTTTCCAGCCGATTGAGCAGACTGCGTTTACAGTGGGCGGGATCGAATCCTTCAAGGAGTCGGCGGCACGCAACAGAAAGGCAGCGTTTACCCGGGTCCTGCAGTTCGCTGAGATCACGGCGGACAGTAAGATTGAGAAACGGACAGGGTTTCGGGAGGGAACAGAGCTCTTTTATGTACAGAGGCTGCGGTTCCTGGACGGCAAGCCTCTGATTCTGGACCACAACTATTTCAGGAAGGATCTGACACGGGGCCTCACGCCGGAGATCGCTGCCCGATCGGTTTACGACTACCTGGAGGGAGAGCTGGGGATTACTATTTCTACCAGTAAAAGAACTCTGACCGTAGAACGGGTCACTCAGGTTGATGAAAAGTACATTGAGCTGAAGGACTACAACTGTATGGCTGTTATCACCAGCCAGACTTTCGATGACAATGGGATACAGTTTGAGTATACACAGTCCCGGCACAGGCCGGATTATTTCTTATTCCAGGATGTGGCGACGAGACACAGGATGAAATAAACCACAATTGGGGACGTAGTAAAATCGAATTTCACTACGTCCCCAATTGAATTTCAGTGTGTCCCAAATCGAGATTTGCCCTGTCCCTTTTCTGCGATTTCTCAGAACCCTCCCCGTTTTTTCACGATATAGACAGGCCTTTTCTTGCTTTCCATATAATCTTTCGAGATATACTGCCCCAGAATGGAGATGAACAGCATCTGTATTCCGCTGAGCAGCAGGATCAGGCAGACCAGCATAGGGATGCCGCTCAGGGCATGTCCAGAGAGCAGGATTCCCAGAACGGACAGAATGGATACTGCGATGAGCAGCCCGCCGGCCGTCCCCGCGAGAGTGACCGGGGCGGAGGAAAATGACAGGATGCCGTCCACAGCGTAGCGGAACAGGGAGCGAAAATTCCACTTGGTTTTCCCGGCGGCCCGTTCCACGTTGTGGAAGGGGATCCATTTCGTGTCAAATCCCACGAATGAGAAGATCCCCTTCATATAGCGGTTGTATTCTTTTAGTTCCAGGACCGCATCGGTCATGGTCCGGTTCATCATGCGGAAATCTCCGGCCCCGTCGGTCATATCCAGACGGCACATCCTGTTGATCACCTGATAGAATGCGTGTGAGAGGAAATTTCGCATCCGTCCTTCTCCTGTCCGGTCTTCCCGCAGTCCGGCACAGCAGTCGTAGCCCTCCGACTTTACTGCATGGTACATGTCTTTCAGCAGTTCAGGCGGATGCTGCAGATCGGCGTCCATGAAGACACAGTAGTCTCCCGAAGCGTTCTGAAGTCCGGCGTACATGGCCGCCTCTTTTCCGAAGTTCCTTGAAAAGGACAGGAATCTGCACCGTTCATCCATGCGGGTAAAGTGCTGCAGGATCTCCGGGGTGTGATCCCGGCTTCCATCATCTACGAAGATAAATTCACATTCCGCTCCTTCGATTTCCTTTACTGCGGCTGTTGTTTCCCGGTAGAATGCCGGCAGTACATTTTCCTCATTGTAGCAGGGCACGATAATGCTGATCTTATCCATGACAGACCTCCTCTTTCTTAAACACTCCATATTTGCAGAGAACATAATTTCCGATCACAGTTACGGCGCTGACTGCTATCTTAGACGGAAACGGCATGATATGCATCCGGTCGATGAGCAGCCAGAGCAGGATATTTTCAATGGCAAGGGTGACAAACCGCAGAGCCGCAAAGGAAGGAAGCTCCTGCCAGATCCGGTTCCCGGAGTGGAACACCCATTTCCGGTTCAGTCCGTATGCGGTCAGTACGGCGCCTGCCCAGGCAATGCTGTTCGCTGCCAGCCAGGGGATCCCCGTCCAGAGAAGCCCGACATACAGTGCGTAGTTGACGCCTGTAGTCAGTCCTCCGCTGATGATATATGTGATGAATTCCTGTTTTATCTTCATGATACTCTCCTCCTTTTAATCCCGCGTGCAGCAGGCCGGTCGGACATGCCTGCATGTCCATTTGTCGGTTCCCGCAGACAGCGGATCCTTTGATCGCAAATTCATGATGGATTTTCCGCCTTCCGAACTTTCCCTATCCGGGCATCCCATATGAGAAATCCCGCGTATCCTGCCAGAGCCAGCAGGCTGATCAGGATGCCGGCAGTTTTCCCCGGCGGAGAGAATCGGATCTCGATGAAATGAGTTCCCTCCTTCAGCCATGTTCCGGCAAAGGCTTCGTTTACTCTTGTAATCTCGCCGGGCTTTCCGTCCACCAGGATTTCCAGCCCGTTCTGGAGCGGGATGGATGTGGCGAAGAGCCCGTCCGAATCTGCCGTTACAGTACCCGCAAGTACAAGGCGGGAACCTTCTGATACATGGGTCAGCGGTGTAAATGATTTCTCTGAAAAGTTGCTTACATCATATGCCAGCCATCTGATATCCCGCAGGATATAGTGTCCTTTGGAAAATGTGACCGCCAGGCTGTCCACCCCTTTCCCGGGCGTGGGGCAGAACTGATAGTGAAAGCACTCGTTCCCGTTCGGATATGGGGCGGACGGCCCGGACAGCTTGTTGCGGACATCATTGATATCGATGACTACTGCTTTCCGGGAAAGGTTCTCTACCTGGAACTGCAGCAGAAGGAGCTTATCCACAGGCGGATCAGACACGGTCAGTTTCAGAGTGCAGTCCCTTTCCGCGGAGATCTCATATCCGCCGGAGGCCTTCTCTATCTTCAGCCCGTCCGGGAGAGCTTCACCGGGGGCCAGAGCCGGTTCCGGAAGAATATCCTCCATAAAACTTTCCGACTTACTATCTGTACCCTCATCTGTATTCGTCATATTCGTCACTGTATAACGGGTGAGAATATCCAGTTTCTCATATGGATCCAGACGGTTATATTCTGCTTCTGGAAACAGATCATTTGTAAAATATGCGACAGGAAGTACCTGAGTATTTTCAGCCAGTACGCTGTCTCCTGACTGGCGGACAGCTGTGTATCCGGCTGGTATATGATCCGCGTTAGTTTCCAGATAGCGGACGCCCATGAGATACAGCATGAAGGGATTGAGAGATGTGAGTATTGCTACCCGGTTGTTGATCCGGATGGGCGTCATCAGCGTGTCGTAGTAAAAGTCTGAATACACATAGTTTGTCACTGAGGAGTACATGGTGCTCCGGGACGGTCCTTCTGCGGACAGCTTATTACAGTCGGCCAGCGGTTCGAGCAGACTTCCGATCCGGTAGATCTGCCGGAGATCATTCTCTCCGTTTTCTCCGGACAATTCATTTTTCGCCGCTTCATCTCCGGCTATGCCAGAGGAGTCATCGGGGACTTCTGCTCTCCGGACCCAGTCTTCAGTTCCGGCTGTCGTCAGATATATCCCGGTCGGAGCAATAAGGATGAGGAACACGCAGAGCGTTCCGGCGAGAAGCGGAGTCCACCTTTGCCGGGCCTTTGGTCTGCGGCAGTAAAACTTCATGACCAGGCATGCCAGAAGCAGCAGGATCAGTTCTGCCATGATCCAGGGAAACTGAACCTGGCTGACCCAAAGGAGACTGACAGGGATCATGATCAGAAAGGGCCATGTGGGAAATCTCACATCTGAGTCGGCCGAAGTCCCAACCTCCATGGCTGCTCCCGCCAAAGGCCCCTTCTCCATGCCCGCAACGGCCGAGGGCTCATCTTGTATACCTGTACCGGCCATAGATCCTTCCTGCAGAAACCTGACGCAGTGCAGGATTACCAGAGGCATGAAAGGGATCAGTATCTTCGGCCTGGAATAAAGGGTACCGTTTAAAACGTAGGAAAAGATGCCGAACATTCCTAGCAGCAGAAAGAGGATGCTGTCTTTCCGAAATCTTTTCCACCCCAGCCCGGCGAGGATGGTATACAGACAGACCAGTGTCAGTCCCATGCCGTATTCATTGAACAGGATATTGTTCAGGACCGGATTAGGGGCGAACAGTTCCGCCGGATTGACGCCGGACCCGCTCCTGCGGTGTTCCAGCAGGACAAGTCCGGTGGGGATGAGCAGAGCGCCCGCCATTGCTACAGACAGCAGAGCAGCCGGCACATATCCTCTGAGGAAATATTTCCGGAAAAATTCTTTCCCTTCTGTCCTGTACCAGTACCACCCAACGGCGGCTAGTGCGGCTCCGGAATAATAGAAGCTGCTCAGGAAGATAAGCGTCAGGCAGAGCGGCAGCCAGCGAAACTTTCTTTTCCGGATACACAGAAAGGAAAGGATCAGGAACGGCATGTAGTTGACAAACATGACCTGACGGTGCATATGGAACATGCAGCCTGCCGTCATGAACAGCACACTTCCTGCAAATGCAGTGACGGGCCGGATGCCTTCGCTTCTCAGCCAGTGCCAGACCAGCAGAATGGATGAGAGATATACGGCCAGCATATATCCGAGCAGGATCTTCACCATGGGCACCTGCGGCAGCAGACATCCGATCAGGATATCCGGCCGGAGAAAACCATAGTAGGAAAACTGAAATCCATTTGCTCCGCCGCCAAGATCCAGCCAGGACGGCAGCAGCGTCTTCTGATCTAGGCAGGCGTCCCTTATAGTTTCTGCAAGAGCAGCGTGCTGGCTCAGCCAGTCCGTATGAGAGCCGAAGATACAGCCCTCCGGTATTGACAGCGCAATGAGCAGTATTAAAAGCAGGATGAGTGCTGCCGGAAAAAGAAGAGAAGGCAGAATGGTACGCCAGTCGTTTCTTTTCTTTCTTTTCAAATTGGAGGATTCAGCTCCTCTGGAAATGATATTTTTGAAAACTGTTGTCTTTATCATCATGTGATCCCCCACGTTCCAATGTTCTTATGTGCCTAATCATAGAATGTGTTTCTTAATATATCCCCCAAGAGTTTCTAAAGAATTCTTAAGAAGGGGATACAGAAATCTTTAATTCGTGTATACTTCAATAATGAGAAAAGAAAGGAAGACATAAAAGAGAGAGGACGAAAATGGAGACAGCACAGACAACTGCCCGCATCCTCGTTGTAGACGATAACCCGGAGATCCGGGAGATCCTGCATATTCTGCTGGGCGGCGAAGGTTATGAAATAGATGAGGCCAGAGACGGAGCATCAGCTCTGAAACAGACAGAGACAGCAGAATACGACCTGATCATCCTTGATATCATGATGCCGGGGATGAACGGTTATCAGACCTGCCGGGAGATCAGGAAAAACAGCAACGCGCCTATCCTTTTCCTGAGCGCCAGGACTCAGGAGGGGGATAAGATGCTGGGCTTCTCCAGCGGAGGGGATGACTATCTGGCCAAGCCCTTTTCCTATAATGAGCTGGTCAGCCGGTCGAAGGCTCTGATCCGCCGGTATCAGGTCTACCGGGGTAAAAACGACGCTGCCGGAGATCAAGATGATACTTCCGGAAATGGAAAGGATCACAGTGAGAAGAATGTCATCCGGTTTCATGAGCTGGAGATTGACGAGGCGGCGGAGACGGTGACAAGGAACGGCATAGTCGTGGATCTGACAGATACGGAGTACGCTCTGCTTCATCTTCTCGTAAAGAACCGCCGTCAGATCTTTTCCGCGGAGCACCTCTACGAGTCGGTATGGGGCGAGCCCTACTATTACGGGGCCGCCAATACAGTCATGGTTCACATCCGGAACCTGCGGCGGAAGATCGAGCCGGATCCGGGGAATCCCACATGGATCAGAACAGTATGGGGAAGGGGGTACCGCTGTGATTAAAGACCGTGTGAAAGGATTTTTTCAGACCCATCGGCTGCGAAAATGGCGGATTCGTACAAAGCTGGCAGTGCTGGTGGTGATCATGGCGGCTGTAAGCATCAGTCTTTATTATTTTCTGTGGACCAGACAGCAGGACGTATGCATATTTCTGGAAAAGACCGGGATCGTTACATTTTTCGATGAGGAAAGATTTCTTGAAAAGCTTGAGGCGGAAGCAAAAAAATATACAGTTCCTGAGATGGAAGATGAGGCGGGAGTAGAGGAAATGGCTCCGTTCTTTGACGAGGTCTGTGACAGATACACGATGATATCTGTCTATGGCGCAGAAGACAATGTATTCAGAGTCGGAAATATGGGGGGAGCCATTGCGGACTTCCTTTACGGAACATATACCTATAACAGTATGCAGCTGCTGGGGGAGAAGCTGGGCAATGCCTCCGTCGAATTTGCAAACGGTACATATCTTGTGGAGTACCGTTCTTATCACAGGACTTACTTTACTTTTCCCTATACAGTATTCTGCCTGATCTTCTGCGGCTCCCTTTTTCTGTGCAGCATTTTGATCTATATAGGAAGAGTAATGAAACGGATCTTCTGTGTAAAGGAATCCATTGTCAGGATGTCTCTGGGTGACCTGGCCCGCCCGGTGCCTGCATGCGGAGAAGATGAGGTGGGGATTCTTGCCGCTGAACTGGATTCCATGCGCCGCACCCTTCAGGAAAATATTGAGAAGGAGGCAGAGAGCCGCAAGGCCAACCAGGATCTGATTACAGCCATGTCGCATGATCTGAGGACGCCTCTCACTGTTCTCAATGGTTATCTGGAGGTACTTAGACTGAAACGAGCCGATCCGGAGCAGCAGGAAGAATTTATCGAGAGATGTCTTGGGAAAACAGAGGATATCCGCACACTGACAGACCGGATGTTTGAATATGCACTTATATATGAAGAGAATGAGGTGCCCGAGCTTAGAAAGATGCCGATCTCCATCCTGCAGGAGATCCTGACGGAAAACTGCGATTTCATCAATCTGGCAGGATTTTCCGTGGAACAGAATATCCGGTTTCCGGATAGTTCCTTTTCCGGGGATGAAGTTATGCTGAAGCGTATTTTCAGCAATCTGTTTTCCAATATATTAAAATATGGAGACAAGAAAGCTCCGGTTATTGTGCAGGCGGTACCCGCTAGAGGCCGTCTCAAGATCACGCTGACAAATGCAGTCCGGCAGACGGAAGAGGATGTGGAAAGTAACCGGATTGGTCTGAAAAGCACAGAAAAAATGATACAGATGCACCAGGGAGAAATGTATACGATAGATGAAAATCATGTGTTTACCGTAGAGATTTGTTTTGACATTTCTGTTCCTTAACCGGTCGGAGCGAGCAATGTAATATAAATACAATTCGGAAATTATAAAATACAGAATTTTCTGATAAATACATATGAATTCAATAATTTTAAAATTATTAAAATAAAAAACGAAAAATGTGTTGACAAAATAAGGGCCTGGTGGTATTATTAAATCAATCCAAAAGAGATACAACAAAACATCTCAAAAGGATATTTATCTAAGAGAGCACATTATATCAGGTGTTCAATTAGATTAAAAATAAAAGGCAACAGGAGGATAGTCCCATGGACAGTATAGTTTCAGTTAATAATCAATATGTCAGTGGTACGGCAAATGTAAGTTCCTGTGAAGAAAGAGACCTTTGCTGATACAAAAGATTAACGATCCAGAAATAAGCAGAATGAAAAGATTTGATCGGAGAGTTCGGAATCTGGATAAAAAATCAAATGATTTAACATTTGCAGACGTATTGAATATAGATACCACATTTAGTAAAATTTCGAAAGATGCGTAAAGAAACATCGAGTAGATTGTTATCTTATATTAAATGTACATAGTTATAGATGCAATAATTCAGTAATGTGTGGGAATATCGATTAACGATACTGCTTCAGATGAAAGATTATAGGAATAATAACTTGCGTACAGTTTAAGAGATAAGATGATACCTGGACAGTAGCATAAAGCAGAAAAGAAGGATTTTACTATAAACCTTGATTGTTATTTAAAAAAAGGAAGATTACAGAAGAGGAGCTTTTGAGAAGAAAGTTTTCTAAGGAAAACTAATCTGAAAAGAAGTCGGATAGTCAGAGATGGATTAAATAACAGACAGCAGAGGTCTTACAGGAACGAAATCAAGCATTTGCCTCCGATATCAAATATAAAATAAAAATTATGAAAAAATTAAATAAAACATAAAATGCATCTTCAATGTCAATTGAGGATGCATTTTTTTGACAGAATGAGTCTCATATGGTAAACTATTGAAAGAGTATCGGCTTATGCCAGAAACATAGAAATGAGCAAAATGATCGATGAATAATATTTTCGATGAGGTGAATGCGGTGGATAAGTATGAATATAAGCTAAAAACCGAACAGATGCTTGAGTTGATGGAAAACGGGTCCTACAGGCAGGCGGCGGAGATAGCAGATCAGATTGAATGGAAGCGGGTCCGCAATGTTACAATGCTGATCAACGTCAGTGATATTTATGAGAAAAACAGGGAATATCAGAAGAGTTATGATGTGCTGAGTATTGCCTATCACCGTGCGGAGGGAAGCAGAAAAGTAATTTATCATCTGTGTACTCTGGCTATCAAGACAGGTAATGTAGACGAGGCGATCGACTATTATGATGACTTTATGCAGATCGCACCAAAGGACCCGAATCAGTTTATATTGAGATATCAGATACTAAGAGCACAGAGAGCTCCTATAGAACAGCAGATAGAGGCTCTTGAGGAGTTCAAGAAATCTGAATATATTGAAGAGTGGGCATATGAACTTGCAAAACTTTATCAGGAAGCCGGTATGACAGCGGAATGTCTGGAAGAGTGTGATGATCTCATCTTATGGTTCAGTGAAGGGAAGTATGTTTACAAGGCGATGGAGCTGAAGATGCAGTACAAGCCGCTGACACCGTCCCAGCAGGAAAAGTACGACCGCAGATACGAGAAGATGTCGGCAGATACGGAAGAGATGCCTGATCTGGAAGCCTATGCGGAGCGGAAAGCGCAGGAAGAAGAGGCAGTGGAGACAGAAGCTGCTGAAGTGGTTGAAGAGCCTGTTGCTGAAACAGAAGATGAAAACGGAGAACATGAAAGCGAAGCATCAGCTGATGACTCCCATGCAGGTGGGATGCATATTCTTAAAGAAGCCGGCAAAAAGATCGGCGATACGATGAGACTCGATGAGGCATTGAAGAAACTTCTTCATCCGCAGAAGAATGAAGAGGAAAGCCCAGAAACGTCTTATGAGGAAGCTGCTGCAGAAAACATTGAGGAAACAGCTGCTGTTGAAAACGAGGCTGAGGCTGAAAACATTGTTGAGCAGGAAGAACCGGATATGACAGATCTGGAAGCTGAGATCGATGCGATAGAATCTGTGGCAGATCTTGGAATGGCAGACAGAATTGCAGGAACTACCATACCAGAGGCAGGAGGAAAGGTATCCTTATCCGGTGATATGAAAGAGATCATCCCGGAAGATGTAGACAATCTGGATGAAGAGATTGACGAGCAGGAAGCAGAAAGTCTGGAATCCGAAGAAATCGGAGAGGTCGAAGCGGAACCCCTGGCATCTGAAGAGACTGAAGAAGCTGAGGCAGAGGCTTTGGAGCCAGAAGAGATCGAAGAAGCTGAGGTGGAGAGCCTGGAATCCGAAGAAATCGAGAATGTTGAAGCGGAAGTTTTAGAGGATGAAGAGGCTGAAGCGTTTGGCATGACCGAGGATGATGATCAGATTGCCGGACAGATGAGTCTGGAAGATATTCTGGAAGGATGGGATTCACAGGCAATCGAAGAAGATGAAGAGGAAAATCAGGATATTTCAGAAGAAGATATCCTGGAAGAGGAATTTTCTGTACCGGAGGAAATCACAACTCAGCAGGACAGTGAAGAAACACTGCCCGAGACTGCACTATCAGAAGAAATAGAAGAATTTGATGAAATAGATTATGCCGAGGGCGAGGATCTGGACGAAGCTGATTATGCCGAGGCAGAAGACTTGGATGAGTTCGATTATGAGGAGGCCGAAGACTTGGATGAGTTCGATTATGAAGAGGCCGAAGATCTGGATGAAGCCGATTATGAAGAAGCCGAAGATCTGGAAGAGTCCGATTATGCCGAGGGCGAGGATCTGGATGAGTCTGATTATGAAGAAGCTGAGGATCTGGATGAAGCCGATTATGAAGAAGCCGAAGATCTGGATGAAGCCGATTATGAAGAAGCTGAGGATCTGGATGAAGCTGATTACGAAGAAGTGGTTGAGAAAACTGCTTCAAAGAAAACAGAGCCTATACTTCCTCCAGATATCCAGCGGTTGATAGACGAGATCGAAGGTGTGGCTCCACCGGAAGAAGAGGTGGTCAAGCCGGTCAGAACGAGAAAAATCGATAATACTCCTACTGAGAACATGGGGAAAGTTGCTGATGAGCTACGCCTGGATGATGTGGATCTGGAAGATGCGGAAGAGTATGAGGAAGACGAAGAGTATTTCGATGACGATGATTATGATACCGGATTTATACCAGACGAGGATGAGATAGAAGAGAGCGAGTCTGAGGAAGAGTATGACAGACTTTTCGATGAAGATGATTATGAAGGGGAAGCTCCGGATCTGGAAGAGGAGTTCCGGATCAATCCCGATCATGGAACAGAGCCGGATGACAGAGAAGTACCGGATGAAGATGATGATATGATGGATATCATGTCGTCAGCAACAACGCCTCTGAGCCGAAAAGAAACTGCAAAGCTTATTGCTACAGGAAAGACATCGCCTCTTCCGCTTGATGAGATATCGGATGCGCTGTCTATGACAGACACAGGATTTATTGTCCGGGCAAGATATGACCTCAGCGGACAGTCGGGCAAGGGACCGAGACCTGCACTTACAGAAGAGCAGAAGAAACTTTTCTCCTATTTCGTACCGGTGCGTGGAATGAGTGAACAGATTATAGATGTTCTGGAGCAGGATAAGAATTGTACGAACAGAAAGGGAACCTCGAAGACAGGAAATCTTCTGATCATAGGAAATAAGGGAAATGGAAAGACAGTCCTGGCTGTGGATGTGGTGAAAGCAATACAGAAGCAGCGCAAGATCCATCAGGGCAAGGTGGCGATCGTTACTGGCGAATCGCTGAACAAGAAGAAGATAAGTGATATCTTTGCCAAGCTGTACGGAGGTGCGCTGATTATTGAGAAAGCCGGAAAGATGAACGAGAAGACGGTTGCGCGTCTTAATAAGGCTATGGAGAAGGATACCGGAGAACTTCTTATCGTACTGGAAGAGCAGAGAAAACCGCTTGACCGTCTGCTTTCCTCTAACAGAGAGTTCAGAAGGAAGTTTACTTCCCGCCTGGAGGTGCCGATCTTTATTAATGATGAGCTGGTTACTTTCGGACAGACATATGCGCAGGAGAACGGATACCGCATTGATGAGATGGGAATCCTGGCCCTGTACAGTAAAATTGACTCTCTTCAGAGAGAAGATCATGCAGTGACAGTTGCAGAGGTCAAGGATGTTATGGATGAAGCAATCCGTCATTCACAGAAAGCATCAGCTAAGAAACTTGTGAAGCGAGTCTTCGGCAAGAATACAGATGATGCAGACCGGATTCTTCTTTCGGAGAAGGATTTCAGCATTTAAGAGAAATATAAGATAAACAGGCAGTTTCGCAAGAGACTGCTTGTTTTTATTTATCTGAGACGCTTTTCTCTTTCTTTTTGGAGAGGTTTCAAGTATAATGTTGTTATATAAATGTCCGGCTGCCATCCCGGGAGGGCTGATCTTGTATTTCCCTTGGAGAGTTCTTTGAGTGGCAGCTGGAGCAATTATTAAAATTTGAGCGGCGAGGTGGGCTTTATGGTAGAGAAGCAGAACACAAAGAAGGACTTGGAGTCATTCGAGATCGGAGAACTGGATCAGTATCTCTTCGGACAGGGCAACCATTATGAGATTTATCAGAAGATGGGTGCCCACAAAGTTACGGTCAATGGTGAAGACGGAGTTTATTTTGCAGTATGGGCGCCACATGCGCGGAGAGTTGCTGTAGTAGGTGACTTCAATGGATGGGATTTCGAGGCAAACTATATGGAACGGCAGGAGCCGATGGGAATCTACACCTGCTTTGTACCTGGCGTGAAGGAAGGCGATCTGTACAAGTTCTGTATTGAGACGCAGCAGGGCAAGAGGATATTTAAGGCGGATCCATTCGCAAATTATGCGGAGCTCAGACCGGGGACAGCGTCCAGAGTTACGGATATCTCACATCTCAAGTGGACAGATGACGCCTGGATGGAACTGAGGAAGACATGGGATCATCATACAAGTCCGATGTCTATCTATGAAGTGCACCTGGGATCATGGAAGCGGAATCCAGGAACTGATGACGAGGGGTTCTATACATACAGAGAGTTTGCTGAGGCTATTACAGACTATGTGAAAGAGATGGGATATACCCATGTCGAACTTATGGGTATGGCTGAGCATCCGTTTGACGGCTCATGGGGATATCAGGTAACCGGATATTATGCACCGACGTCAAGGTATGGAACTCCGGAAGATTTCGCATATATGATCAATTATCTCCACAGGAATAAGATCGGAGTGATCCTTGACTGGGTACCGGCTCATTTCCCGAAGGATGCTCATGGTCTGGCGGATTTCGACGGGACTCCAACCTATGAGTATGCGGATCCGAGAAAGGGAGAGCATCCGGACTGGGGAACCAAGATCTTTGATTATGGCAAGCCGGAGGTGAAGAACTTCCTGATCGCTAATGCTCTGTTCTGGATCGAGCATTTCCATGTAGACGGGCTTCGTGTGGATGCGGTTGCTTCCATGCTTTATCTGGACTACGGCAAACAGGATGGCCAGTGGGTAGCTAATAAGTACGGTGGAAATGAAAATCTGGAGGCCATTGAGTTCTTCAAGCATCTGAATTCTGTTGTGCTCGGAAGAAATAAGGGCGCTGTTATGATCGCTGAGGAGTCTACTGCGTGGCCCAAGGTGACGGGAGCTCCGGAGGATGGAGGCCTTGGATTCAGCCTGAAGTGGAACATGGGATGGATGCATGATTTTACAGAATACATGAAGCTGGACCCATATTTCAGAAAGAATGCGCATCATATGATGACATTTGCAAGCTCATATGCATATAGTGAGAATTACATTCTCGTGCTGTCACATGACGAAGTGGTACATCTGAAGTGTTCTATGATCAATAAGATGCCCGGACTGGGATTCGATAAATATGCGAACCTGAAAGCAGGATATGCATTTATGATGGGGCATCCGGGAAAGAAACTTCTCTTTATGGGACAGGATTTTGCCCAGCTTAGGGAGTGGAGCGAGGAGAGAGAGCTTGACTGGTATCTTCTTGAAGAGGCGCCGCATCAGCAGATCCAGAACTGGTATCGTGATCTGCTTCATCTCTATAAGAAGAATAAGGCGATGTTTGAGCTGGATTCAGATCCGGCGGGATTTGAGTGGATCAATGCGGATGACAACTACCGCAGTATCTACAGCTTTATGAGACATTCAAAGGATAATAAAAAGAACCTTCTCTTTATCTGCAATTTTACACCTATGGAGCGCAGGGATTACAGAGTCGGAGTGCCGAGGAGAAAGCAGTGCCGTCTGATTCTGAACAGTGATGATGTTCAGTACGGAGGTACAGGAGAGCCGAGGCCGCTTCTCTATAAACCGGTGAAACAGGAGTGTGACGGAAAGAAGTATTCCTTCGCATATCCGCTTCCGCCATATGGAGTTGCAGTATTCGAGTTCTGAGAAGCTGACAACATTGGATGAAATATAAATATTTTGCTGGAAGGCCAGGGCTGCTGCGGGAATTATTCCCGGCAGCAGCTTTCTTGCGTTTGGGGAAAGTTCTTTTCTGTATCCTGCAGAAGAAAAATCCTTCGGATAAAGCTTACTGGGAGATAGGATTTCCAGAAGAAGAAATTTGTGGGAATATTGCAAAATTGCATAAAAATATTGCTAAAATAAAAAATATATTCAGAAAAAACTACCAATAATTATATAGAGGTGTTATAATAAACCACGTACACGTAAAATTTAAAAATGGAATGGAGGAAAGATTTACATGGACAATCTATTGGCACTACTGACACTATGCGGATCCGTCATTGCCCTTCTGTTTGTTGTAAGCAGAGCACAGAAGGTTCTTCGGTTTCCAGAAGGCAATGATAAGATGAAAAAGATCTCGGCATCCATCCATCAAGGGGCGATGGCGTACCTGAGACGCCAGTATAAGATTCTGATCGGGTTCTTTGCTGTGATGTTCGTCATCCTCGCTGTCATGGCGGCGTTCGGTCTTCTGACCTGGTTTGTACCGTTTGCGTTTGTAACGGGAGGATTCTTCTCAGGACTATCTGGATTTGTAGGAATGCAGATTGCTACGAGGGCGAATGCCAGAACAGCGGCTGCCTGCCAGAAAAGCCTGAACAAAGGTTTGAATGTGGCATTTTCGGCAGGATCAGTCATGGGATTTACAGTGGTCGGACTGGGACTTCTGGATATCTCTATCTGGTATCTGCTTCTGAGATTAGTATTTGATCTCCCGATCGAGGATATTACAAGTACAATGCTTACATTTGGAATGGGTGCATCATCCATGGCATTATTTGCACGTGTGGGCGGCGGTATTTATACAAAGGCGGCCGATGTAGGGGCGGACCTTGTAGGTAAGGTTGAGGCGGGTATCCCGGAGGATGACCCGAGAAATCCGGCCGTGATCGCGGATAATGTAGGAGATAATGTAGGTGATGTTGCCGGAATGGGTGCGGATCTGTATGAGTCCTATGTTGGCTCTATTCTGTCAGCATGTGCCCTTGGTGTGATTGCTTTTAACAAGATCGAATCTGTGGATCGTGTAAATGCAGTTGTGATCCCCATGATCCTGGCGGCTGTGGGTGTGCTGGCGTCTATCATCGGATCTCTGCTTGTCAAGACCGGTGAGAGTACTGATCAGAGTACACTGCTGAAAGCTCTGAGAAGAGGAACAAATACAAGTGCGATCATTATCGCTGTTGTTGCGTTTCCAATCGTGTGGTTCATTCTTGGAAGAGAATTTATCGGATTTTATGTTGCCATCCTGGCAGGTCTTCTGGCAGGTGTGCTCATTGGATTCTTTACAGAGTACTTTACATCTGATACATACAGGCCGACTCAGAAACTTGCGGATAAGTCAGAGACAGGTTCTGCAACTATCATTATCGGCGGACTGAGCCTTGGAATGCTTTCTACGGCTGTTCCGATCATTATTATTGCAGTATGTGTTATGGCGGCATATGCGCTCTCTGGAGGATTTATTGAGACAACGAGAGGTCTTTACGGAATCGCTCTGGCAGCTGTTGGAATGCTTTCCACTCTTGGAATCACGCTTGCCACAGATGCATACGGACCAATTGCGGACAATGCCGGTGGTATCGCCGAGATGGCAGGGCTTGACGCTGAGGTTAGGAAGCGTACGGATGCTCTGGACTCTCTTGGAAATACAACGGCGGCTACTGGAAAGGGCTTTGCCATCGGCTCGGCAGCTCTGACAGCTCTGGCTCTGATCGCGTCTTATGTGGAGAAGGTCCAGGAAGTAGGCGGTGCAGATATCGCTCTTGATATGAGTGTTATGAATCCGACTGTCCTGGTTGGTATCTTCATTGGTGCATGCCTGCCATTCGTATTTGCTGCACTGACAATGGATTCTGTAGGACGTGCGGCTCAGAGTATCGTTGTGGAGGTGAGGCGTCAGTTCAGAGAGATAAGAGGCCTGATGGAAGGCAAGGCAGACGCAGATTATGAGAGATGCGTTGACATCTGTACGAAGGCAAGTCTTCATGAGATGATCCTTCCGACGCTGCTTGCGATCATCACACCGGTCGTGACCGGACTGATCCTGGGATATAATGGAGTGATCGGACTTCTGACGGGATCTACGGCGACAGGATTCCTGATGGCTATCTTCATGGCAAATGCAGGAGGCGCATGGGATAATGCGAAGAAATATATCGAGGGCGGCGCTCATGGCGGAAAGGGAAGCGAGTGCCACAAGGCGGCTGTAGTAGGCGACACGGTAGGAGATCCGTTCAAGGATACTTCTGGACCGTCCATCAATATCCTGATCAAGCTGCTGTCCATGGTATCTATCGTATTTGCGGCGCTGGTTGTGAACTATCATATTTTCTAAAACAGAGATATTAGAAAATCAGATCTGAAACAAGAAGTAAAGCAGGCGTATTGTGAGAACAATATGCCTGCTTTTTCACTGGTGCAAATATCAGGAATATGTTAATATTGATTCGAGGGGAATTCAGTGGAATCTCAGCAGTGTGTATTTACAGGCAGGATAATATCTGCAAAAGAAAAGGGGAAAGATAATGAGCTATAAAGATGAATGGTTGCTTCTGGAAGCGAATGACGATATTGATGAGATCGAACACAGGGAGCCGACAGAAGAGTTCCTGTTTTACCGGGCAGTGGCAAGCGGCGATGTGGAGACGGTCAGGAAGAACTGTGAGCAGGGCCGGTTTGTAGAAGAAGAGGGTGTTGGCGTCCTGTCCAGAGATCCGGTAACCAATCTGAAGTATCATTTTGTGATCACAACAGCGATGATCACCCGTCTGTGCAGGCAGAGCGGCATGGAACTGGAGCAGGCTTTCCGGCTGAGCGATTTCTATATCCAGAAGCTGGATGATTTACATACGGAAGAGGAAGTCCACAGTCTTCATGATGAGATGGTCATGGACTACACGCAGAAGATGGGGAAATATTACCGGAGCGACACGAATTCGAAGCATATAAATGCCTGCAAAGAGTATATCTATTCACATATAAAAGACAGGATCACAATCGAGGATCTGGCGGACGCCCTTGGAGTATCCGCAAGCTATCTGTCGCGTTTGTTCAAAAAAGAAACGGGGATCTCGGTGAGCGCATATATTCGGGGGCAGAAAATTGATATGGCCAAGAATCTGCTTAGATTCAGTGATTATTCTATGATAGAGATTGCCAACAGGCTTTCTTTTTCATCTCAGAGTCATTTCATACAGCAGTTCCGTGAAGTGGTGGGGATGACCCCGAAGAAATACCGTGATGAGTATTATATGATCCAGTGGGATATAGAGATGCCGACGGGATACCATGGTCATGATGGAGCAGATAATGCTTCAGGTGAGTAGCAGCAGTGATGAAAATACAGAAGTGCCGTATTGAGAGACGGCTGAACTTTATCAGGTCCAGCCGTTCTTTCATTACGGCACTTTTTTGATGGGATATTTGTTACAGTAATGTCTGTTACAGTTACATGGTCAGTATGATCTCGTTGTTGTCCTTCAGGAGCTCTTCCGGAATGTAATTATCAGGAAGCTCTTCTCCGTTCAGCACGGTGCGGATACATCCGGATTCATGCTGATCCGGGTTCTCGACGCGGATATGAAGGTGTTTTCCCCGGAAGTCCTTATCAATCTCAAAGGACTCCCAGGATCTCGGGACCGCAGGAGCGAGCCGTATGCCGCCAAGATCCGGACGGAGTCCCAGGATACCCTCTACGCATCCGACCATAACAGTGGAGGCGGTGCCGGTCAGCCAGTGAACGTGGGAACGGCCGAAGTGGCTGCTCGCCGGGCCCTCTGTGAACTGGCCATAGCAGTATGGCTCCAGGCAGCGCACGTCCGCGTTGTCATTCTGAGCAGCGGGAGCGTTTTCCGTGAAATATGCAAATGCCCGTTCGCCGTGTCCGCAGAGGGCCTCGGCCAGGATCAGCCATCCCTGGGACTGGGAGAATATTCCGGAGTTTTCTTTGGTTCCCTGATTATAGATGACTGCCAGTGCGCCGTCGAAAGCATACTCGTGGTAGGGCGGATCCATCAGGACCGCTCCGAAAGCGGTGTTCAGTCTCTGGTATACATTTTCCATGGCGGCTTCAGCCTGCTCTTTGGTGGCAAGACCGCTGATCACGCCCCAGCTCTGGGGATTGAGCCACATGTTAGCTTCCGGATCTGCAGCAGCGCCGATCCGCTCGCCTGCTTCTGTATACCCGCGGATAAAGCGGTCGTTGTCCCAGCAGAGGCGCTGGATCTTTTCCCCGATCTCATTCTGCTTTTCTTCCAGCCAGCTGACATAATCCATATCCTGTCTGTAAACAGCGAACTGCTTCAGGATGGTCATGGCATAATAAAACTGCTGCGCTACAAAGACGGATTCTCCGTTGGCACCGAGACGGAGACAGTCATTCCAGTCGGCGTACAGCCCGGCAGGCAGGCCGTGGGGGCCGAGGTGTTCAAAGGAGAACTGGATGGCACGTTTCAGGTGCTCATAGACGGTTCCTTCATCCTTGTTGGCAAATGGGATGACCTCGTCCAGGAAAGCGGTATTTCCGGTTTCGGCAATGTATTTATACACTGTGGGGAAGAGCCAGAGCGCATCGTCCGCACGGTATGCGGGATGGCCGGTTTCCTGCACGTATGAAGCATCATCCGGTGTATCTTCGTGTCCCGGATCATGAGTGAACTTCACAAGGGGAAGTCCGCCTCCGTTGTCGACCTGAGCAGAAAGCATAAAACGAATCTTCTCGCAGGCCATTTCCGGAGCAAGGTGGATGATTCCCTGGATATCCTGTACGGTGTCACGGTATCCGTAGCCGTTGCGGAGTCCACAGTAAATAAAGGATGCGGCCCGGGACCAGACAAAAGTGATGAAACAGTTATATGCATTCCAGGTATTGATCATCGTGTTAAATGCAGGATCCGGTGTGCTGACCTTCAGATGATCCAGTTTTGCATACCAGTTCTTCTTCAGAGCTGAGACTTCCTCGCGGACCAGAGCCTCCGGATCTGTGCAGCAATCCAGGAGTGCTGCGGCTTCTCCGGCAGGTTTCATGCCAAGAAGGAAGAGAATGGTCCTTGACTCGCCGGGGGCAAGGCTGACTGCACAGGAAAGGGCTCCGCAGGAGTTTTCGTTGTAGCTTGTCACATTGCCGAGAGCGCCGGTGATGACACCATGAGGATTCCCGTAGCCGTGGTATTTTCCGAGGAAAGCATCTTTATCACCACAGTAGGAAGCTACTTCAGCTCCTGCAAGACCGAAGAAACGCTCGGTCACATTTTTGTCGTCTACCTTCTCATCTTCCGGGAGAGCGTCCAGATTGCCGTGGATCTGCTGGATGATCATATTCTTTTCGAACAGGGTGCGCGTGATAAAAAGGGAGTACTGAAGGTTCACCTGATCCTGCTCGTAGTTGTTGTGGTTTGTAAATTCCGCGTATCCGGTCAGAGTCAGATCTCGTGGGCGGTCTGACTGATTTGTCACAGTGAGGGCCCATACCTCGTGAGTGCTGTCCAGAGGAACGTAATAGACTGCCTCGGAATGTATATCGGAATAGTCCGCCAGCATCCGGGTGTATCCCATTCCGTGACGGCAGCTGCACTGATAGCTATCCAGATCCTTGCCCACGGGCTGCCAGGAAGCGGACCAGTAGTCTCCGGAATCATTGTCTCTGATATATATGTAACGCCCCGGCTGATCAAACTGGTTGAAGATGTAGCGCAGGATACGGCCATTGGCGCCGGATCTGGCGAAACTGTATCCTCCGGCATTGTTTGAAATGATCGCGCCGTACTCGGGCGAGCCGAGATAGTTGACCCAGGGTGAGGGAGTGTCCGGCCTTTCGATCACGTATTCACGTTCTTTGTCGTCAAAATATCCATATCTCATAATCTTATACCTTTCCTTCCGATTGAATTAAATCAGTTTAATAATAATGTGATGGACTCCGTCTGAAAGTTCGTCCAGCATTCTGCGCGGCATGATTGCCCGGCCATCATCGGCAAGGGGGAGCTCAACGCCGCCGCATATTGCAGAGCCTGTGGCGTAGTCCCCGTATTCTTTTCGGCCGGTGTTTTCATAAGTAATCTCAAGATCCCTGCCGGCAAAGGATACGCAGACCGATGCTCTGCCCTGCTCATCAAACTGTTCTGCGCACAGTTTCGGGTCAAAGATCAGATCTCCTGCTTCACCGCGGACACCGAAGACCTGTGTGACCATGGTCAGCATGTACCAGCTGGCAGCGCCTGTGAGGTAGTGATACATACCTCTGCCATCCGCACGGAAATATTCCGGGATACCGGGATAAATGCGGCTGGTGTCAAAATCCAGCGCTGTCTCCGCCAGTGTTTTCAGAGCCTTCCACCCCTCTCTGGCAAAGCCGCGGCGGTACAGGGCATTGGCAAACATGACGGTCATATGAGAGAATACGGCGCCGTTTTCCTTTTCGCCGTACGCGAAGCCGAACATTCTGCCCATGTCGAACTTCAGCTCGTGAAAATCTGTGTTCAGGCGGTATCCGCCGATCTCTTTGCGGTAGAGATAGTGGTCGGCGCTCCGTACAATGCTGCTGATCTGAGACTCTGTTGCTACATTTCCCATAATGGCAAATACCTGTCCGGTCAGCATCATGCGAACTCCGTCAGGGAAGAAGCCTTCCACGGCATGTCCGTGATCATCGTAATAGCTGTTGAACCAGCCTTCCCCGTTCTCTCCGCTGATCCACTCCTGCTCCTTCAGGCAGTCGGACAGCCAGTCTGCCTTGCGCTCCAGATTGCGGGCAAGATCGGACAGCCGTACACGGATGCGGCGGCCGCTGACATACCGGCGGCAGGAGCGTACATATCGGTCGAGAATCTCCTGTTTTGCCTGTATGTTTCCGAAGACTTCGGGGTCATCATTGAGCAGGATGCCCAGCTCTTCCATTACTTCAGTCTCATGATCCCGGGAGCGGCTTTCCAGAAGGCGGATCATCTCCGCAAGCTCTCTGAGATTTCCTGCGTAGGCACAGGTGAAGGCCACGCTTTCGCCGTGCTCTTCCGCCATATCCAGAGCGTCATTCCAGTCGGCACCCCGGAGCCGGCAGATATTGTGATCCCCTACCTCATAGAAAGAGGTCAGCTGCTGGATGAGGAGGTGTTCCAGGATACTTCCGGTATAGACTTCGTTCTGCTCTGTACGCTGCAGACTGCCCTGCTCAGGCTCCCAGACCGTGTCGGCGGCTGTACCACGCATGCACTGGCTGTCTTTGAAATATGAGGCCTGTCTGTTCAGGATCTCTGTATCGCCTGTCTGGTCGATGTAAAGTCTGGTAGTCATCTGTGGCCAGAGGGCATGATCCATCCATACGCGGGCGATGCCGTTGCGGTCAGCGATGAAATTGCCGTCCCCGGCTCCGATGATTGTGGCATTGGTGCCATCGACGCGGACTCCGCCGAAGTTCTTCTCGATCATCTGACCTACGCCGTCCGGGTCCATCAACAGCAGGGAGAGGCAGTCCTGCCAGAGATCCCTCCACCCCCGGCCTCCCCGTCCATAGTCATGATGGGGCAGGAAAGAGCATCCGAAGAGTCTGCGGAGGAAAGGCTGGAAACATACCCATTTCATGAATCCGTCAAAACTGCTGCTGCCGGTGTGGAAGCCGACATTGACTTTATCACGCCACAGGGAGCGGGTTGCCTCAAGTGCGGCGGCAGTCTTCTCGGCAGAGTCATATTTACTGAAGACACGCCTGACTGCCGATTCGCTCTCCTCTATTCCGAAGATCAGGACATATTCTGTCGTCTGACCGGGCATAAGTGTGATCCTGGGGAAGCGGAAAGCACCCATGGCTTCTTTCCCTTCTGCATGGGAAAACGGTGGAACACCTTCTGTGTGTTCATATACAGCACGGGGGTGAGTGTAGGTTCCCCCTTCACCAAGGAAATCCTCTGCCGTTGGATAGAAGCATTCGGGAGCCTGCCCTGACGCTCCGTATCCATATACATAGTAGATTCTGTGATTGGGCCGGTGTCCCCGCTCGTCAAAGGACATGGTGGGGCATACCAGTACTCCGTGGGAATCAGTCTTTATTCTGTGGAGCATGGAAGTTACGTTCCTGTGGTCTCTGATATTATCTGCGCTGCGGCCGTAGACCGGCACTGCAGCATAAGGGGTCATTGTTTCCGGGGAGTCGGATGTATTGCATATGGTGATATGCATGATCTCCGCATTTTCATCCGCCGGTATAAAAGAGGTGACTGTGGCCCTGACAGCAGGTGTATGTGATACCCGTTCTATGGTATGCCACATAAATCCTGCTGTCAGTCTGCTCTCATCCTGTCCGGAAGTAAACTTCATGTCTTCCTGACGGGCAGATGATCCGACTACAGAGAAGATCCCGCCATTTTCAGAGGCAAGCCAGAAGTTCCTGGTGGAGCGGTTATTATGAAGATTCTCCGCACTTACCGGCTCCAGCAGAAAGCTCTCCTGATCCAGTTTGGAATCACCGCCAAGATTGGGAGTGACAGAGCTTTTCAGCCCGGTTTCTGACGCGAGCGGAAAGTACAGATAACTGATATTTTCCGGACGTTCTGCAGTAAAACTTCCGTACTCATCAATAAATTGTAGTTGTTTCAATTTTGGTTCTCCTTTCGTTTGGCATTTACAGGCATTATATAAGAATATCAGTAAGGCAAAAATCAGAAAAACGAGGAAAAATATCAGAATCATGACATAAAATGGATTTCCGGAGAAAACGGGTCATGAATCTGACATTTTTTTGAGATTTATAATATATCGCGGAGAACGATTGAGCTATAATTTTCACATCTTGAGCGGGGCGGAAGCACCGTGAATAATAGAAATAGGAGGAATTAACAATGAAAAAGAGAGTAGTTGCTGTTCTGTTGGCAGCAGTCACAGCTGCCGGATTGCTGGCAGGATGCGGTGGAACCGGCGGATCCGGAGAAGGCGGCGGATCGGAGACGACAGAGGAAGGAAAGGTCATCAATATTTACAGCTGGAATGATGAGTTCCGTACCAGACTGGAGGCTGTTTATCCGGAAGTTGAGAGTACATCTGATGACGGAACGGTTACGACACTGAAGGACGGAACGGAGATCCACTGGATCATCAACCCGAACCAGGACGGCGTGTATCAGCAGAAACTTGACGAGGCTCTTCTCGCTCAGGCTGATGCGGCTCCGGACGACAAGGTAGATATCTTCCTTTCTGAGACAGACTATGTGTTCAAGTATACGGATGCAGACGCTGACGTGGCAATGCCGCTTGAAGACCTGGGAATCGATCCGGAGACAGACCTGGCGGATCAGTATGAGTTCACAAAGACAACGGCATCTGATCAGAACGGCGTCCAGAGAGGATCAACATGGCAGTGCTGTCCGGGACTCCTTGTATACCGCAGGGATATTGCCAAGGATGTATTCGGAACCGATGATCCGACAGCGGTAGGTGAGAAAGTGAAGGACTGGGATACACTGAAGACAACAGCTGAGGAGCTGAAAGCAAAAGGTTATTATACATTTGCTTCTTATGCAGATACATTCCGTCTGTATGGAAACAGCATTGATGAGCCATGGGTTGCTACCGGCGATACAGTTATCAAAGTAAACCAGAATATCATGGACTGGATTAACGATTCCAAGGAATGGCTTGACGAAGGTTACTTCGACAAAACAGTCAAGGGACAGTGGAACGACGACTGGAACAAGGCTATGAGTTCTTCTTCCAAGGTATTTGCTTTCCTGCTTCCGGCATGGGGAATTGATTTCACTCTGAATCCGAACTGGGACGGCGGAGACGGAGCATGGGCAGTTACGAACCCGCCGCAGGAATACAACTGGGGTGGTTCCTATATCCATGCATGTACAGGAACAGATAATCCGGAGCATGTAAAAGACATTATCCTTTCTCTTACGGCAGACAAGGACAACCTGATGAAGATCTCCAAGGATTATCTTGATTTTACAAACACAGTAAGCGGTATGCAGGAAGCAGCTCAGAGCGACGAGTTTGCATCTGACTTCCTCGGCGGACAGAATCCCTACGAGTATTTCGCTCCTGTTGCAGAGAATATCGAGATCGCGCCTCTTTCCTCTTATGATCAGGGATGTGTGGAGCTGATCCAGAATGCATTCAGCGATTATTTCCAGGGCAATGTAGATTATGACAGAGCAAAAAGCAACTTCGAGACAGCAATAAAAGAACGTTATCCGGACATTACCGAGATTCAGTGGCCGGAGTAAGAGAATAAAGCGGCTGCCGTGCGGGACGAAAGAGGTTCTGCACGGCAGTTCCCGAAAGAAAGGAATGACGTTTTATGAAGAAAAAACGCAAAAGCATCAGCTATGCGAAATGGGGGTATATCTTTATCCTTCCGTTTTTTATATGCTTTTTTATCTTTTCACTGATCCCGCTGGTCGATACGATACGGTACAGCTTCTATGAGTATTACCGTTCAGGTATCAAGGAGATCGGGCCTACATTTATCGGGCTGGAAAACTATATAAGCCTGCTTGATTCGGATATGCTGAAGTATGCGGGAAATACACTGATCCTGTGGGTTATCGGGTTTATCCCGCAGATCGTGATCGCACTGCTTCTCGCTAACTGGTTTACAGATATCCGACTGAAGATCCATGGTAAACAGTTCTTCAAGGTTGTTATCTATCTTCCGAACCTGATCATGGCATCTGCATTTGCAATGTTGTTCTTTGCTATGTTCTCCACCAACGGACCGATCAACTCCATCCTGATGTCTCTGGGGTGGACGAGCGAGCCGATTGACTTCCTCGGCTCTGTTCTGGGAACACGGTCTCTGGTAGGACTGATGAACTTCCTGATGTGGTTTGGAAATACAACGATCATGCTGATGGCAGCCATCATGGGAATCAGCCAGGATATATTTGAGGCGTGCGAACTGGACGGCTGTACCAGTGTAAAAAGATTTTTCTATATTACATTACCGCTGATCCGACCAATCCTTGCATATACGCTGATCACATCTATCATCGGTGGTCTGCAGATGTTTGACGTGCCTCAGATCCTGACAAACGGACAGGGTAATCCGGACCGTACGTCTATGACGCTGATCATGTTCCTGAACAGCCATCTGAAGAGCAGGAACTACGGTATGGCCGGTGCGCTGTCAGTATATCTCTTTATTGTCAGTGCGATCCTCTGCTTCTTTGTATACAGGATGACCAACGGAACTGATGACAATGGAGCAAAAGCGGCGAAAAGAAGAGCAAAAGCGGAAAAAGGTAGTGTAAAGTAGCCTATGAAAAACAGGAGTCGAAAAAATCGGCTCCATTGGAACCTTGAAAATTGCAGATATGTTTATTTTTGACATCGTCCGCCACCCTTGACGGCATGACAAAGCAATGCTCTG